>JANMAO010000039.1:0-29438 GCA_031359875.1 Lysobacter sp. | reverse complement strand
GCCGACCTCAGCAGCCGGCTGCATTCGCTCAGGGGGTTTCTTTGACTACGACGTCAAGGTCGAGCGTCTGGAAGAGGTCAATCGCGAGCTGGAAAACCCGGCGGTCTGGAATGATTCCGAGCGCGCCCAGGCGCTGGGCCGTGAGCGCTCGCTGCTCGAGAAAACGGTCAACGGCATTCGCGAGCTGAACGAAGGCCTGGCCGGCGCGAGCGAGTTGCTGGATCTGGTCGAGATGGAAGATGACCAGGAGACGGCCAACGCGATCACCGCCGACGTCGAGCGCTACGCGCGGGGCGTCGACCAGCTCGAATTCCAGCGCATGTTCTCCGGCAAGATGGATTCGCATTCGGCCTTCATCGATATCCAGGCCGGGGCCGGCGGTACCGAGGCGCAGGACTGGGCCGAGATGCTGCTACGCATGTACCTGCGCTGGTGCGAGTCGCGGGGCTGGAAGACCGAGCTGCTGGAAGTCAGCGGTGGCGACGTCGCCGGGATCAAATCGGCAACCTTCCGCGTCGAAGGCGATTACGCCTACGGCTGGCTGAAGACCGAGATCGGCGTGCACCGGCTGGTGCGCAAATCGCCGTTCGATTCCGACAACCGCCGCCACACCAGTTTCACCTCGGTATTCGTTTCACCCGAGGTCGATGACGAGATCGACATCGTGATCAATCCGGCCGACCTGCGTACCGATGTCTACCGGTCGTCCGGCGCTGGTGGTCAGCACGTCAACAAGACCGAGTCGGCGGTGCGTATCACCCACATACCGACGAATACGGTTGCCGCCTGCCAGACCGAGCGCAGCCAGCACGCCAACCGCGATCGCGCGATGAAGATGCTGGCCGCGAAGTTGTACGAGCTCGAAGTGCAGAAACGCAATGTCGAGAAGGACGCGCTGGAAGCCACCAAGTCCGATATCGGTTGGGGCAGCCAGATCCGCAACTATGTGCTGGACCAGTCGCGGATCAAGGATCTGCGCACCGGCATCGAGCGCACCGACACGCAGAAGGTGCTGGATGGCGACCTCGACGAATTCATCGAAGCGAGCTTGAAATCGGGGCTTGAAGCCGGATCGAAACGCAGCGACGCCGCTTGACTCGATAATCTGCGATCGTAGGAGCGACGTAAGTCGCGATGCAATTGCGGGAAGATCGCGACTTACGTCGCTCCTACAAAACCACCTACACGCGAACGCCCCCTATGACCGACAACGCTGCGCCGACGCCCGCGCCCGACGAAAACCACCTCATCGCCGAGCGCCGCGGGAAACTCGCAGTGCTGCGAACCCAGGGCGTGGCGTTTCCGAACGATTTCCGCCGCGCGGACTATGCGCAGGATCTGCAGGATGCCTACGCGGATGCCGAGCGCTGGACTGGCGAAGCACTGGAAGGCGAGGGCAAGCGGGTTGCGCTCGCTGGCCGGATGTTGGCCAAGCGGGTCATGGGCAAGGCGGCGTTTGCGCAGATCCAGGATGTGTCGGGCCGCATCCAGTGGTTCCTGCAGTCGACGACCCTGGGCGACAGCTACGACGCGTTCAAGGGCTGGGACATCGGGGATATCGTCGCCGCGACCGGCACGCTGATGCGCACCAAAACCGGCGAGCTGTCGGTCAGGGTCGATACCCTGAGGTTGCTGACCAAGTCGTTGCGGCCGCTGCCGGACAAATGGCATGGCTTGAGCGACGTCGAGCAGCGCTATCGCCAGCGTTACGTCGACCTGATCGTGACGCCGGAGGCGCGCGAAGTCTTCGTCCTGCGCTCGCGCATCATCGCGGCGATGCGGCGCTGGCTCGATGCGCGGCGGTTCCTCGAAGTCGAGACACCGATGATGCATTACATCGTCGGCGGCGCCGCTGCAAAGCCGTTCACCACACACCACAACGCGCTCGATCTGGATTTGTACCTGCGCGTTGCTCCGGAGCTGTATCTCAAGCGGCTGGTGGTCGGCGGATTCGAGCGCGTCTACGAGATCAACCGCAACTTCCGCAACGAGGGTGTCAGCACACGTCACAACCCCGAGTTCACCATGCTCGAGTTGTATGAGGCCTATGCGACCTACGACGAAGTGATGGACCTCACCGAGGCGATGATCCGCGATGTTGCACGAGAGACCTTGGGCAGGACCGCGCTGGTGTGGGAGGGCAATGCGATCGACCTGGGTTTGGGTTTCCGCCGCTGGAAAATGGAAGACGCGGTGCGCGAGCTCAACCCGGAAATCACTGGCGCCGACTGCCGGGATCGCGAGGCGCTGGCGCGACATTGCGAGCGCCTGCACATTCCGGTCAAGCCGGGCCATGGCTGGGGCAAGCTGTTGCTGGAAATCTTCGAGAAGACCGTCGAGGACGGGCTGACCCAGCCGACCTTCATCACCCACTACCCGGTCGAAGTGTCGCCGCTGGCGCGTGAGTCCGACAGCGACCCCGGCATCACCGATCGCTTCGAGTTGTTCGTCGGTGCCAAGGAGTTGGCCAATGGCTTTTCCGAACTGAACGATCCAGAAGATCAAGCCGCGCGCTTCCGTGCCCAGGTCGACGCCAAGGCGGGAGGCGACGAAGAGGCGATGCATTACGACGAGGACTACATCCGGGCGCTGGAGGTCGGGCTGCCGCCGACTGGCGGTCTGGGTGTGGGCATCGATCGGCTGGTCATGCTGCTGACGGATTCGGCCTCGATCCGCGACGTCTTGCTGTTTCCCTACATGCGGCCCCTGGCGCAGGGCTAGCGCTGTTTGTAGGACTATCTGCGGCAAGCTATGACGCAATCAGGCATGATCTGACCGCCACGGGTGACTTCCCGGGGTCAATTCCTGCAGGGTGGACACAATGACGTGGCATCTTTCTTGCTCGGGTAAGTGCTTGACGCGACCCGGTACGGAGAGGAGCTCGCCATGGCCCTGCATGCTCGTCTCGCACCAGTGCAATGGGATCATTCGGTGAATATCGTCATAGTCGACGACCAGACCTCTGCGCGCACGATGCTGCGCCATATCCTCGAAGACATCAGCGCCGAGCTCCAGGTGCTCGATTTCAGCGAGCCGCAAACAGCGCTGGACTGGTGCGAGAACAATCACCCGGACCTGCTCCTGCTCGACTACCGGATGCCGGGCATGGACGGACTCGAGTTTGCGCGACGCTTCCGTCGTCCGCTGATGCATCGCGATGTCCCCATCGTTCTTGTCACCGTGGTTGGCGACGAGCCGATCCGCCAGGCCGCGCTTGATGCCGGGGTGATCGACTTCCTGGTCAAGCCGGTCCGGCCGCGAGAACTGCGCGCGCGTTGCCGCAACCTGCTGCAGCTGCGGCAGCAATCCGAATCGGTGAAGCAGCGCGCGATGTCGCTGGAGCAGCGATTGCTATCGAGCATGCACGAGGTCGAAGAGCGCGAACGCGAAACCTTGTCGCGACTGGCGCGAGCGATCGAGTATCGCGACGCGGGCACCAGCGCCTACCTCGAGCGCATGGCCCATATCGCCGGGCTGATCGCCGAAGAACTCGGCATGTTCGAAGATGAGGTGCGCCTGATCGAGCTGGCGGCGCCGCTCCACGACATGGGCAAGATCGCGATTCCCGATGCGGTGCTACTGAAGCCGGGTCCGCTCGACGCCAATGAGATCCTGACGATGCGTCGCCATCCCGGGATCGGTCATCACCTGCTCAGCGGTAGCCAGAACCGCTTCATCCAGATGGGCGCCGTGATCGCACTGCGCCACCACGAGCGTTATGACGGCAGTGGCTATCCGGATGGGTTGGTAGGGGACGAGATTCCGATCGAGGCCCGCATCGTCGCGGTCGCTGACGTGCTCGATGCCTTGCTGTCACCGCGACCGTACAAACCGAGCTGGACGCTCGATGATGCGCTGGGCTATCTGCGCGAGCAAAGCGGGATCCTCTTCGATCCGCGCTGTGTTGAGGTCCTGCTGCGCAGTCGTACCAAGCTGGACGACATCTGCGCCCGCTATTCATCGATCTCCAAGCGGCCGGGCATGGAGTGATGGACGCGCCATGATTGCGTTTTTCGCCCCGTTCCTACGGAGGTTCTCGCAACGGCCTGACAGCGAGCATCAGCAGGCGCTTGTGCGACTGATCGTGCTGGCAGTCGTTGTCGCATATCTCGAAGGCATGGTCCGCGGTCGGCCGGAAGCCATGGAGTCGTTGCGTTTGTCGTTGCAGTTCCTGGCGTTTGAGTGCCTGGTGGCGCTCGGGATCGTGGCGTGGCTGCTCGCCCAGCCCGGCGTGTCGTACCCGCGCCGCGTGCTCGGCATGATCGCCGACTACAGCTTGATGGGCGTGGGCATGGTGCTGCTCGGAGAGCTGCTGGCGCCAATGTACGTCGTGCTGCTATGGGTGACTGTAGGCAACGGCCTGCGCTTTGGTCCTCGTTTCCTGTACGCGGCGATTGTTTTTGCAGCGATCACATTCACGACGGTGATCCTGCGCACGCCCTACTGGCAAGCGAATCCCTGGCTGGCCTGGGGGCTGCTGGTCGGCCTGGTCGCGGTGCCGTTGTACCTGAGCTCGCTGCTGCGCGCACTGGTGCGTGCCACCGAGGCGGCCAAGGCGGCGAGTGAAGCCAAGAGTCGCTTCCTCGCTAACATGAGTCACGAGTTCCGCACGCCGCTCAATGGCATCGTCGGCATGGCCGAGCTGCTGGTGACCACACTGCTGAGCGCGGAACAGCGCGACAGCGCCGAAGTCATCCAGACCTCGGCGCGTTCGTTGCAGCTGCTGGTCGACGACGTGCTCGATTTTTCGACCATCGAGGCCGGCAAGCTCAGGCGCAGTGATGCCGATTTCAGTCTGTCCGAGCTGGTCAAGAGCGTGCAGGTCATGCTGTCGCCAAGCGCGCAGTCGAAAGGTCTGGCGCTTGAGGTTGCGATCCCGCGCAACGTACCCGACGGCCTGCACGGCGACAGTGGTCACTTACGGCAGATCCTGATCAACCTGCTGTCGAACGCGATCAAGTTTACCGAGCATGGCAAGGTTGCGTTGGAGGTGGTCGCGCTGGAATCCGAGGTCCATGCCGTGCATTTGCGGTTCTCGGTGCGCGACACCGGTATCGGCATCGCCGAGGCGCACCTGGGTCGCATCTTCGACGCTTTCGAACAGGTCGATTCCGGCCGCGGTCGGCGCTATGGCGGCACAGGCCTGGGCACCACGATCGCCAAGTCGCTGACTGAACTGCTCGGAGGGCGGATAGGCGTCGAGAGCCGGCTCGGGGCGGGATCGCATTTCTGGTTCGAATTGCCGTTCGAGACCGCCGCAGCTGGCATGGCCAATGCGTTGTCTGGTGCCAGCAACATCATCGCATTCGACGATCCGTTCGTTCGCCACCGTGCAAGAGTCCGGCCGCTGCGGATATTGATCGCTGATGACCAATCGTCCAACTTGCTGGTTATGCGGCGCCTGCTGGAGAAGGCCGGGCATCGCCCCCAGCTCATAGACGACGGCAATGACGTGCTCAGTGCGCTCGAGGCGCAGCGTTTCGACGTCGTCATTACCGACCTGCACATGCCGGGCGTGAGCGGGATCGAGATCATGAAGCAGACTCGCTTCATGGAGGCCGGACGCAAGCGAACGCCGTTCATCGTCCTCACCGCGGACGCTACGCCGGAAGCGCGGGTGGAAAGCGAACGCGCAGGTGCCTATGCGTTCCTGACCAAGCCGCTGTCAGTGGACCGGCTGCTGGAGAAACTCGCGGAAATTGGTGATGGCGCCCAGGCTGCGACGGATGTGGGGCAAAAGCCCGCACCCGTCACGAGCGGCGATGCCAGCCCGATTTCGAAGCATCTGCTCGACGAACTTCGCGAGATGAAGCTGGGAGAGGATTTCGTACATCGCTTCCTGGGCGAATGCGTGCGCGACGCACGAAAATCGCTGGCCGATATCGAAACCGCCGGCAATCGGGCGCTCTGGGACGAGTTCCACGACGCGTGTCACGCGCTCAAGGGCGCGGCCGGAAACATGGGCGCGATCCGCCTGGCGGAAACCGCATCCGAAGGCATGCTCATGGCCGCCGATCGCCTGCGACGCGAATGGCAGGGGCTCTTGCAGCAGCTGCGCCAACAACTGCAGCAGGCGGTCACGGCGTTGCGTGACCGCGGCGACCTGCTCCGTTCGGAAGCCGATCTCGACGGCTGATGCGCCGCGTCAGAGCGCGCTGGCGGTGCTCTCCAATGGGGGCATCTCGGGCCGACGCAGCTGCGCCCGCACCAGGCGTTCCATGATTCGCAGGGACTTCTCGCCAAGCTGGAGCGCGGTGTCGACCCATATCTCGGTGATCCGTGTCAGTTCGTCGAGACTGACCGGATGGACGATGTCGCGGACGCGGTGCAAAGCAAGTCGCGCCGCAGCGATGCGGCGGTTCTTCCGGATCATCTCGTGCACCGCGCGCGCACCTTCGCCCTTTGGCACCAGCACATCGACGATTCCCATGCGGTGCAACTCGTCACTGCTGTACATCTGGCCATTGAGCATCATTTCCTCGGCCAGCTTCGGACTGACCCGTCGCGACAGCAATGAATAGGCGCCCATGCCCGGGAACAGCCCGAACAGCACTTCCGGAAACCCCATCTGCACGCCACTTTCAGCAATGATGGTCTGGCAGGCCAGCGCCAACTCGAACCCACCGCCAAGCGCATCACCCTGGACCAGTGCGATGGTGTGCGCGTTCGGATGCAGTCGTGTGTGCAGCAAATGCACACTGTCGACACATTCGCGTGCGTAGTGCAGCAGTCCGGCGCGGTCGCGCGTTCGGATCAGCTTCGAGAAAAGTTCGAGATCGCCCCCCAGGTTGAAAACATGCCCGTCCGAGGCCAGGACGATATGCGCCAGGTGCGTGTCCGATGCCCCGGCTGCCCGCGCGACATGGTCAATCGTCTGCTGCGCGAACAGCCGCAATTCCCGTAGCAGCTTGGGCGAAAAACAAGGTCGGTAAGTCGAATCCGAGTACGCGTACTGCGGATGCATGAAACACCAGTGGGAGTCGTTGGACGAGTCCTGCTGGATGCGAATCGTAGACAAGGCGGGATCGCGGTGTAGCAGTTCGACGGTGCGCATGGGAGCCCCCAGGAATGGGCCGCCTGCGGGTCGGGCTCCCGGCATGGCGGCCCGATTGAAAGGCACAGCACACCCGATCATGGACTCTATGCGCCGTATGTGGGCAGACCGCAAGGGCTTTTACTGCACCGACATGCTGCGCAGGGGGAGAGCCAGTGGTGGCGTTCAGCCTGCGTGGGCGGACTCTCGCAGTTCCCGCCGCAGGATCTTGCCGACGTTGGTCTTGGGCAGTTCGCTGCGAAATTCGACGTACTTGGGGTGCTTGTAGCCGGTGAGGTTCTCGCGGGCGTGGGCCTGGACCTGCTCGGCGGTCAGCGACGGGTCCTTCTTCACGATAACGACCTTGACGGCTTCGCCCGATTTTTCGTCCGGTACGCCGACCGCAGCGACTTCGAGCACGCCGGGCATCATCGCGATCACGTCCTCGACCTCGTTTGGATAGACGTTGAAGCCCGACACCAGGATCATGTCCTTCTTGCGATCGACGATGTAGAAGAAGCCTTTCTCGTCCATTCGTGCCATGTCGCCGGTGTGCAGCCAGCCTTCGGGGTCGATGACTTCAGCTGTATCCACGGGGCGTTGCCAGTAACCGCGCATGACCTGCGGACCCTTGATGCACAGTTCGCCGACCTCGCCAACCGCAAGATGGTTGCCGTTGTCGTCCTTGATGCAGGCATCGGTCGACGGAACCGGCAGGCCGATCGAACCGCTGTATGCGGCAATGTTCATCGGGTTGATGCAAGCCGCCGGTGACGTTTCAGTCAGGCCGTAGGCTTCGACCAGGGTACAGCCGGTGACCTGCTTCCAGCGCTCGGCGACTATGCGCTGCACTGCCATGCCGCCGCCAAGCGTGAGGCGCAGGTGCGAGAAGTCGATCTTGTCGAAACCCGGCGTATTGAGCAGGCCGTTGAACAACGTGTTGACGCCAGTGATCGCGGTAAAGGGAATCTTCGACAGCTCCTTGACGAATCCGGGCATGTCGCGGGGATTCGTGATCAGGTAGTTCAGTCCGCCGAGCTTCATGAAGACCAGCCCGTTCGCCGTCAACGCGAAGATGTGGTACAGCGGCAGCGCTGTGACGATCAGTTCCTCGCCCAGACGCACGGTGCTGCCGATCCATGCCGAGGCCTGCTGCATGTTCGCGACCAGGTTCCGGTGCGTCAGCATCGCGCCCTTGGATACGCCAGTAGTGCCACCGGTGTACTGCAGGAAGGCGATGTCCTCGGGATCGCTGACGACCTCCGGCAACGCATGTCGCTGTCCCAGCTTCAGCGCGTCACGAAAACGCACTGCGCCCGGCAGTGCGTAGTCCGGCACCGCCTTCTTCACGTACTTGAGGACGAAATTGACGATCGCGCCTTTGGGCGCGCCGAGCATGTCGCCCAAGCCGCTGGTGATGACGTGCTTGAGCGATGTATCGGCGATCACGTCCTGGACGGTGTGGGCGAAATTGTCGAGGACGATGATGGCGCTTGCGCCGGAGTCCACCAGCTGGTGCCTCAGCTCGCGTGGGGTGTAGAGCGGATTGACGTTCACCACGGTCAGGCCCGCACGCAGGATCCCGAACGTCGCGATCGGATACTGCAGGCAGTTGGGCAGCATGATCGCGACGCGATCGCCCTTCTTGAGGTTCAGCTCGCCAAGCAGGTAAGCCGCCAGTTGCGCGCTTAGCTGGTCGACATCCGCGTAGGTAAGGATCTTGCCGAGGTTGGCGAAAGCGGGGCGGTCGCGGTAGCGGTCGATCGCGCGCTGGAAGACCGAGACGATCGACGGGAATTCATCAACGTCGATTTCCGCCGGCACGCCGGCTGGATATTGCGCAAGCCACGGACGTTGGTCCATCGATCCCCCTGTGCAACTGGCTATCATCGGACCAGAATGCGACACCATACGGTCGCGCACCGATTGGAGCATAGGCTCCATAGGCTGGCAAGACGGCTCGGGAAGTGCCGTCGCCGCTATTTTACGGTCACGCCGCAGGTGCGGCGAGGGTTCGACATGCAGTCCGCTACCACACTTCGAACCGCGCTGGCAGCTTTCGCGCTTGCGGCGCTGTTGTCGAGTTGCTCGCGGACACCACCGGAACAGCGACTGCGCGATACCGTGGCAACGCTGCAAACCGCTGTCGAAACACGCGACGTTGGCGCCCTGAAGAAAGTGCTGGCAGACGATTTTGTCGGTACCGAGGGCCTTGATCGCGACGGCGCAGTCCGACTGGCGCAGCTGATGTTCCTGCAGCATCGCGATGTCGGGGTCAGTCTTGGTCCGCTGCGCCTGCAGTTATCGCCGCAGCCGGCAGCGGATCACGCGACGGTGCACTTCACCGCCGCGTTGACTGGAGGATCAGGAACCGGATTGCCAGATTCAGCGCGCCTGTACGAAGTCGAGACCGGCTGGCGACTTGAGGGTGGAAACTGGCGTTTGACCAGCGCGACCTGGACGCCGCAGTTGTAACGCACACGGGGCCAGCAGGTGCTACCTGCGCTTCCCACAGCGAGGGGACGGGTCAGGTGCTTCTTCCCCAGCGTCGCACGACCGCAGCAACCTCGTATTCCCCTGCGCTGCGCGCAAGGGAAAGGTGCCCATCAGGCCGCTTTCTTCGAGGCCAGCTGCCGAAGCACGTAATGCAAGATGCCGCCATTGCGGAAGTATTCGACTTCCTTCGGAGTCAGCAGCAGCACCTTGACCTGGAACGTCGTCGCGGTTCCGTCGGGCTTCGCCGCGACCACGGTTGCCGTCTTCGACGCGCCGTCGTGGAGACCAGTGATGCCGATCGTCTCGCTGCCGTCCAGACCCAGCACGCGCGCGTTCTCGCCATCCATGAACTGCAGCGGCAGCACGCCCATGCCCACCAGGTTGGAGCGATGGATGCGCTCGAAGCTCTCGGCTACGACCGCCTTGACGCCCAGCAGGTTGGTGCCCTTGGCCGCCCAGTCGCGCGAGGAACCGGTGCCGTATTCCTTGCCGGCAAACACCACCAGCGGCACGCCCCCGGCTTTGTATTTCATTGCGGCGTCGTAGATCGCCAGCTTTTCCCCGGTGCTGCCGGCTTTGTCGAAGTACAACGTGTTGCCGCCTTCCTCGCCTCCGAACATCAGGTTCTTGATGCGGATGTTGGCGAAGGTGCCCCGCACCATGACGTCGTCATTGCCGCGGCGCGAACCGTAGCTGTTGAAGTCGGCCGGCTGCACGCCGCGCGATTGCAGGAAGCGGCCCGCGGGCGATTCCTTCTTGATGTTGCCGGCCGGCGAGATATGGTCGGTAGTGATCGAGTCACCGAACAGACCGAGCACGCGGGCGCCGTGCACGTCGTCGATGTTGCCGACGGCCATGGTCATGCCGTCGAAGTAGGGCGGGTTCTTGATGTAGGTCGATGCTTCGTCCCACGCATAGCTTTCGCCATCCGGCGATGCGATCTGGTTCCAGCGACTGTCGCCCTTGAACACGTCGGCATAATTCTGCGCGAACAGCTCCGGTCCCACGGTCGCGGCGATCATGTCGCCGATTTCCTTGTTGGTCGGCCAGATATCGCGCAGGAACACATCCTTGCCATCGGGCGTGCGGCCTAGCGGCTGGGTGGTCATATCGATGTCGATCGTCCCCGCGAGTGCATAGGCCACGACCAGTGGTGGCGACGCGAGGTAATTCATCTTTACCTCGGGATGCACGCGGCCTTCGAAGTTGCGATTGCCGGACAGCACCGAAGCCACGACCAGGTCGTTCTCGGCAATGCCACGCGACACCTCGTCAGGCAGCGGCCCGGAATTGCCGATGCAGGTGGTGCAGCCGTAACCGACGATGTAGAAGCCAAGCTGCTCGAGGTCGTCGAGCACGCCGGCCTTCTTCAGGTAATCGGTGACCACCAGCGAACCTGGTCCGATCGATGTCTTGACCCACGGCTTCGCCTTGAGGCCGAGGGCTGCGGCTTTGCGCGCCAGCAGTCCGGCCCCGAGCATCACCGCCGGATTGGAGGTGTTGGTGCAGGACGTGATGGCCGCGATCACCACCGAACCGTCGGTGAGCTCGCAATCCTGATCACGGATTCGAATCTTCGACTTGGGGCTCGCTGCGAGATGCTCGGCCTGCGGCTGGTCACCGCCTTCGGCGTCCATGCGCTTGACTTCGATGGTCTTGGCTTTGCGATTGGTCGTCAGCATGCCCTCCACGTTGCAGCGGAAGTTGTCCTGCACCTTTTCCAGCAGCACCCGATCCTGCGGGCGCTTGGGACCTGCCAGCGACGGGCGCACGTCGGTGAGGTCGAGCTCGAGGGTCGCGCTGTAGCTGGCATGCGGCGAGTCAGGCGTATGCCACAGGCCCTGCGCCTTGGCGTAGGCCTCGACCAGCGCAATCTGCGCCTCGCTGCGTCCGGACAGACGCAGGTAGGTCACTGCCTCGGCGTCGATCGGGAAGATGCCGCAGGTCGCGCCATACTCCGGCGCCATGTTGGCGATGGTGGCGCGATCCGCCAGCGGCAGGTATTGCAGGCCGTCGCCATAGAATTCGACGAACTTGCCGACCACCCCCAGCGCACGCAGCATCTGGGTGACGGTCAGTACCAGATCGGTGCCCGTGGCACCTTCTGGCATCCTGCCGGTGAGCCGGAAACCGACCACCTGCGGGATCAGCATCGAGGACGGCTGGCCCAGCATCGCGGCTTCGGCCTCGATGCCACCGACGCCCCAGCCGAGCACGCCGATGCCATTGATCATGGTGGTGTGCGAGTCGGTCCCGAACACGGTGTCCGGAAACGCGAGCAACTGACCGTCGACCTCGCGCTCCATCACCACCCGCGCCAGGTTCTCCAGGTTCACCTGATGCACGATCCCGGTGCTGGGCGGCACCACCTTGAAGTTCTTCAGCGCCTTCTGGCCCCAGCGCAGGAAGCTGTAGCGCTCCATGTTGCGCTCGAACTCGATCTTGCCGTTCAACTCCAGCGCATCGGCGCGGCCGAACACGTCGACCTGCACGGAATGGTCGATCACCAGTTCGGACGGGATCAGCGGATTGATCTGCTTTGGATTGCCACCGAGCTTGGTGACGGCATCGCGCATCGCCGCCAGGTCGACCACGCACGGCACGCCGGTGAAATCCTGCAGCAGCACCCGCGCCGGCATGAAGGCGATCTCGGTGTCGGGTTCGGCCTTGGGATCCCACTTGGCCACGGCCTCGATATGTGCGGGCAGCACCGTGACGCCATCCTCGTGGCGCAGCAGGTTCTCCAGCAGGATCTTCATCGAATAGGGTAGGCGCGCCAGGTCGAAGCGTTCACCGAGTTTCGGCAGGCTGGGATACGCGTAGGACTTGCCGTTGACGTCGAGGTGGGCGCGGGTGGCGAAGGAGTCGGCCATGCAAAGGGCTCCGGGCAGTGAAGGGGGAGGGCGGGAGGAAAACACCGCGTTCAGCCCCGTAATTATGCCGGAAACCCTGCGTAGCCGCATGCTGGATGACGCATTTCCGCTTGCGGTGGCCTCAATCCAGCCAGACGTCGATCGCGGCGACCATATCCCTTCGGTGCAACAGGAAGTCCCACAGACTGCCACCCAGTTGTCGCCACAGCACCGCCGAACGCAATGCCGCCAGTAGCACGGCGCGGATTTCGGCCACGACCGTGGACTGGCCGAGGTAATGCGGATTGCCTTGCACCAGCACCCGGGGGCGCAAGTGGCTGATGGTGTCTGCGTAAAGGCTGCCGAGGGCGGCCAGCACCTCCGGGTGTGTGCTCCCCAGTCGCGTCGCCGATGGCGCCAGCGTCAGGATGCCGTCATGCACCTGCGGCGCCGCTGCGTGGTGGCTGAAGCGTCGCTCGAGTTGCAGGATCGCCAGTGACAACCGGGGCAGCAATTCGTCGTGGGCCTCGTTGCGAAAGTAATCGCGCAGCAGCAACAGGCCGGGGCGCACGGCGGATTCGCCGCCATAGACGTCCGACGGCGAGGCGGCGTCGATGCGGAAAACGCTGTCCAGCGCCGTGGCCAGGACGGCCGCGTCGGCCTGGCCGGTATCGGCGATACGTCGCACCTGTTGCAGCGCCTGCACCAGGCCTGCGAGCGCCAGCATGCGTTCGTCCGATGCGCTCATGCCTGTCCTGAACAAAGTTGAAGTCCGCATTGCGCAAGTTCGAGCGGCGCATCGGTGGTTGCGATCACGGCGCCGCCCAGACACACCTCGTCGTCGTACAGCACCAGCGACTGCCCGGGCGTCACCGCACGCTGGCCGCGGGCAAAACGCACCGCGAGGCTGCCGTCGTCGCATACCTGCACGTCGCACGCTTCGGCCTGCTGCCGATAGCGGGTCTGCGCACTGCAGGCAAAACGGGTTGCTGGCGCGGAACCGGTGATCCAGTGTGCGGCTTCGGAGCGCAATGCCGTCGACTGCAACCACGGACTGTCGCTGCCCTGATCGACGTAGAGAATGTTGCGTTCGACATCCTTGCCGACCACGTACCACGGCGCCGGCTCGCGCCCGCGCACGCCACCCAGTTGCAGGCCCTCGCGCTGGCCGAGGGTGAAATAGAACACCCCCGAATGCTCACCGAGCACGCGGCCTTGCGGGTCGCGGATTTCGCCGGCTTTCGCGGGTAGGTAGCGGGCGAGGAACTGGCGAAAATCGCGCTCGCCGATGAAGCAGATACCGGTGGAATCCTTCTTGGCCGCGGTCGGCAGGCTGGCTTCGCTGGCGATGCGACGCACGTCGGTCTTGAGCAGGTCGCCGAGCGGAAAGCGCGTCGCCGCCAGTTGCGACTGCCCCAACTGATGCAGGAAATAGCTCTGGTCCTTGCTGCGGTCGGCTGCGCGCAACAGGTGCCAATGGCCGCCATTTTTCTTGATACGCGCGTAGTGGCCGGTCGCGATCGCATCGGCGCCGATCTCGCGTGCGGCATCGAGGAAGTGCTTGAACTTGATCTCGCGGTTGCACAGCACGTCCGGGTTCGGCGTACGCCCGGCGGCGTATTCGGCGACGAAGTGTGCAAATACGCCTTCCAGGTACTCACTCGAGAAGTCGCGGAAATGGATCGCGATGCCGAGTCGACCGCAAACCGCGACCGCATCGCGACGATCGTCTTCGGCGCGGCAGTCACCGCTGCCATCGTCGGCCCAGTTCTGCATGAACAGCCCCGCGATCGCTTCTCCGGACTGCTGCAGCAGCCACGCCGCAACCGAGGAGTCGACGCCGCCGGACATGCCGACGATTGTCTTCGGAACGCTCGTTTTCGGAACGCTCGTCTTCGCGCCGCCCGTGTCTGGATTGCTCATGCGAGTTGCCGCAGCAACGACAACGGATACCGGCAGCCGGCCAGATAGTCGGCGACTACCTGCCAGACCAGAGGGCTGCGATGGCGCTCGCGCGCGTCCATCAGCTCGGTTGGCGTCATCCAGCACGCGCGCAGGATGCCGTCATCGAGGTCTCGCGTCGGGTCGTGGAGAACCGGTTCGGCTGCGAACGCGAAACGGAGGTAATGACGGCCGTTGCTCCCGTCCGCCTGCGTTGGCGCTTTCCACTGATAGGCGCCGACGAACGCGGTCACCCGCACCTCCCAGCCGGTTTCCTCGCGAGTTTCGCGCAAGGCGGCGTCGACCAGGCTTTCGTCAGGTTCGAGATGGCCGGCGGGTTGGTTGATCACGACGGCGCCATTGACCCGTTCCTCGACACACAACACACGGCCGTCGCGCACCACCACGGTGGCCACGGTCACGTCCGGTTGCCAGAAACGTCCTTCGCGATAGCTCATGCAGGCATTGTCCGTCGCCGGCCGCTGCTGCGTCCATCCGCCGTTCGTATAATCGGCGCATGGCAATGAAACCAGGCAACGAACGCGACCACGGCGTAGTGGTCGAAACCAGCAAGCCGGAGGTGGCGCGGCCACCGCTTTATTCCGTTTTACTGCTGAACGACGACTACACCCCGATGGAATTCGTGGTGGAGGTGCTGGTGCGCTTTTTCGGCATGAACATCGAAAAGGCGACCCAGATAATGCTGCATGTCCACACCCGCGGACGGGGTGTGTGCGGCATCTACACGCGCGAGGTGGCAGAGTCCAAAGTGGCGCAGGTGAACGAATATTCAAGGCTGAATCAGCATCCGTTGTTGTGCACGATGGAGAAGGCGTAGAACGGTAGTGCGGGCTTGTGTGCGGCCAACCGCCACCCCACATAGTTGGCAGTGATTTTTCGGAGGCACCCGCGATGTTCAGCAAGGATCTCGAATACAGCATCGGCCAGTGCTACAAGCGCGCCCGGGAGGCGCGCCATGAGTACATGACGGTCGAACACCTGCTGCTGGCACTGCTCGACAACCCCTCTGCTGAATTGGTGCTCAAGGCCAGCGGGGCCGATTTCGCGCGCCTGCGGACGGAGCTGGAGCAGGCGATCGACAAGTCGGTCGTCAAGCTTGATGCCGAGGACGGCCGCGACACTCAGCCCACGCTCGGTTTCCAGCGGGTGCTGCAGCGCGCCGTCTACCATGTGCAGTCTTCCGGCAAGAAGGAAGTCACCGGCGCCAACGTGCTGGTGGCGATCTTCGGCGAGAAGGACTCCCACGCCGTCTATTACCTGAATCAACAGGACGTCACCCGGCTGGATGTCGTCAACTACCTGTCGCACGGCATCGCCAAGCAGGGCGGCGACGAGTCGCCGGGCCACGAGGACAGCTCTCGTCCCGAGGCAGGGGAGACGGAAGGCAAGGGCGATGCCCTGGCTGAATTCGCCAACAACCTCAATGAACTGGCCATGGCCGGCAAGATCGATCCACTGGTGGGCCGCGCCGACGAGGTCGAACGCACCATCCAGGTGCTGTGCCGGCGCCGCAAGAACAACCCGCTGTACGTCGGCGAGGCTGGCGTCGGCAAGACCGCGCTGGCCGAGGGCCTGGCCAAGCGCATCGTCGATGGCGAGGTGCCGGACGTGCTGGCCGACGCGGTGATCTATGCGCTCGACCTGGGCGCGCTGGTCGCCGGAACCAAGTATCGCGGTGATTTCGAGAAGCGGCTGAAGGCAGTGCTCGCCGCGATGAAGAAGATTCCGGGCGCGGTGCTGTTCATCGACGAAATCCACACCATCATCGGTGCCGGGTCAGCGAGTGGTGGCACCATGGATGCGTCCAACCTGATCAAGCCGGCGCTGGCCTCGGGTGACCTGCGCTGCATCGGTTCGACCACGTTCCAGGAATACCGCGGCATTTTCGAGAAGGACCGCGCCCTTGCGCGCCGTTTCCAGAAGATCGACATCGTCGAGCCGACCATCGGCGAAACCGTCGAGATACTGCACGGCCTGAAGCCGAAGTACGAAGCCCATCACGGCGTCAGCTATGCCGACGACGCACTGCAGGCGGCGGTCGACCTGTCGGTCAAGCACATCGGCGACCGCCTGTTGCCCGACAAGGCGATCGACGTGATCGACGAAGCCGGCGCCCGCCAGCGGCTGCTGCCGCTGGACAAGCGCAAGACCCTGATCGATGTCGAAGAGGTCGAGATGATCGTCGCCAAGATGGCGCGCATTCCGGCCAAACAGGTCAGCACTTCGGACAAGGACGTGCTGCAGCACTTGGAGCGCAACCTGAAGATGGTGATCTTCGGGCAGGATCCGGCGATCGCGACGCTCACGTCCGCGATCAAGCTGGCGCGCTCGGGCCTGGGCAATCCTGACAAGCCGATCGGCAATTTCCTGTTCGCAGGCCCCACCGGCGTCGGCAAGACCGAGGTCACCAAGCAGCTCGCGCTGCAGCTGGGCATCGAGCTGGTGCGCTTCGACATGTCCGAGTACATGGAGCCGCATTCGGTGTCACGCTTGATCGGCGCACCTCCGGGCTATGTCGGTTTCGACCAGGGCGGCCTGCTGACCGAGAAGATCGTCAAGACGCCGCATTGCGTGCTGCTGCTGGACGAAGTCGAGAAGGCGCATCCGGACATCTTCAACATCCTGTTGCAGGTCATGGATCGCGGCGTGCTGACCGACACCAACGGGCGCGAGGCGAATTTCAAGAACGTGATCGTGGTGATGACGACCAATGCCGGGGCGGCGATGGCCGCGCGGCGGACGATTGGATTCACCAAACAGGACCATTCCACCGATGCCATGGAAGCGATCCGCAAGAGTTTCAGTCCCGAGTTCCGCAACCGGCTGGACGCTGTGGTGCAGTTCCAGGCGCTAGGCATGGATCACATCCTGCGTGTGGTCGACAAGTTCCTGATCGAGCTGGAGGCCCAGTTGCACGAGAAGAACGTGAGTTTGTCGGCGACGCCGACCGCGCGCGAATGGCTCGCCCAACATGGCTTCGACCCGCTGATGGGTGCGCGGCCGATGGCGCGGGTGATCCAGGACAAGATCAAGCGGCCACTTGCCGACGAGCTGCTATTCGGCAAGCTGGTCCGCGGCGGCCGCGTCAATATCGACGTCAAGGACGGCGAGCTGGTGGTCGATGCGGAGCCGGAGCCGGAAAAACTGCTTCCAGTGACGGTTTGACCACCGCTCGGAAATGATCTTTTGGAAAACAAAAAAGGCGGCCAATGGCCGCCTTTTTCCTGGATCGAGGCGCGATCACTTCATGCGATAGGTGATGCGGCCCTTGCTGAGGTCGTAGGGTGTCATTTCGACCTTGACCTTGTCGCCGGTGAGGATGCGGATGTAGTTCTTGCGCATCCGGCCCGAAATATGGGCAATGATCTCGTGGCCGTTCTCCAGCTTCACCCGGAACATGGTGTTCGGGAGGGTTTCGGAGATCGTGCCTTCGAATTCGATGACGTCGTCTTTCGCCATGTGTTTCCTGATTTCTGCGGGGAATCCCGCAGGGTTGCCGCGTGGGCGGACGGCAAGTTCTTGAAGAGCAAGCCGCCCGAAGCCGCGCATTCTGGCACGTGGGGCAGGGCAGGCGCAAAAATGCTCACAAAGCCGGGGGTCAAGCGGCGAGCAGGGTCGCAGGCAGCTCGCCGAAACCCGAGGTCCATGATTGCGCCGGCCATGGAGCAGCCACCAGCTCTTCCATTCGCGACAGGAAGTCCGGGCGCGGCCACGTTTCTGCGCCCAGGCTGATCAGGTGCGGACTCTCGACCTGGGCGTCGATCAATGGCCAGCCCCACCCGCCGAGCCGATGTGCGAGCGCGGCCAACGCCATCTTCGAGCCGCCTGTTTCGCCGCTGAACATGCTTTCGCCAAAGAACATCCGCCCGATGGCAACCCCGTAGATGCCGCCGACCAATCGCTCGCCGTCGAACACTTCGACTGAATGGGCATGCCCCAGCCGATGCAGCTCACGATAGGCTGCCTGCATTCCGGCGGTGATCCAGGTGCCGCGCTGACCCGCTCGCGGCAATCGTGCGCAGGCATCGATCACTTCGGTAAACGCGGTGTCGGCACGCACGACCCACGGTGAACGCCGCAACTCCCGACGGAATCTGGTGGACAGGCGCACGCCGTCGCTGCGGAACACCATGCGCGGGTCGGGGCACCACCACAGGATCGGTTGTCCTTCGGAAAACCAGGGGAAAATCCCATGGCGATAGGCATTGAGCAGCCGCGCTGGCGAGAGGTCGCCGCCGGTCGCGAGCAGGCCATCGGGATCGCGCAGCGCAGATTCGGCAGGCGGGAACGGAGCGTCCGGGGTGGCGCCGAGAACCGATAAGCGAAATGATGCTCGCGTCATTGCATGGACCCTGCAGCGCGAAACGGTGTGTGCGAGTCCAGCGTGGCCTTGTAACCCAGCACCGATGCCGCTTCCTCCGCGCACCACGGTGCGAGTGCTCCAGCGAATGCCGAATCGGCGATCCAGTGCCGGCTGCGCACGATCGTCGGTAGAAAGCCGCGCGCCAGCTTGTGCTCGCCTTGCGCGCCGGGTTCGAACATGGTCAGGCCTTCACGCAGGCAGTAATCGATGCCCTGGTAGTAGCAGGTCTCGAAATGCAGGCCGGGAACGCGGCCGTGATCCGGAATGCCCTGATCCGGAACTCCATTGGCACCCCAATAGCGCCCGTAAAGCGTGTCGCCGCCCCGCAGGCACAGGGCGCCCGCGAGGATGTTGCCGTCGCGTTGCGCAAGAAACAGCACCAGCTGCCGCGGCATCGTCTGTGCCAAGTGGCGCAGGAACGCCAAAGTCAGCGCCGGCGTGTTGCCATAGTCGGCGAAAGTACGCAGGTAAAAGCCGTGCATCGCCGCAAGATCGGTTTCGCTGGCCTCATCGCCATGCACGATGCGAAAGCTGACGCCGGCGCGTGCGACCTTCGCTCGCTCCTGACGAATATTCTTTCGATGCTTGTGGTCCATCGCTGCGAGGAACGCATCGAAATCTGGCCACCCGGACGCATTGCGCCAGTGGTATTGCACGTCGATTCTCGGGATCCAGTCCGAACCAAACGCTGCGTCTTCCGTGGCCTCGAAAAAATTGACATGGGCCGACGACAACCCCGCACTGCGTGTCATTTCAGTGATTGCCGCCAGCAGCATGTCGCGTGCCGAGGCATCGCGAGCCAACAATCGCGGTCCAGTGACCGGCGTATACGGAACCGCGCATAGCCACTTCGGAAAGTAGTCCTGCCCGTAGCTTGCATAGGCATGCGCCCAGGCGTGGTCGAACACGAACTCGCCATGCGAGTTGTCCTTGAGATACCCCGGTGCAGCGGCGATCAGCGCCTCGCCGTCCCACAGCGTCAGGTGTCGCGGCGTCCAGCCATAACGCGCGCGCAAGGCGCCGTGTTGTTCAAGCCCGGAGAGAAAGGCATGCGCGACGAACGGATTGCGCCCGTCGTGAAGAGCGTCCCACTGCGCTGCGGGAATTTCAGACAGCGCGCCAATGACGCGCGCGACAGTCACCGAGCCGCGCGCATCACGCGTCCTTGTCGAGGAACTTTTCGGCGTCGAGCGCGGCCATGCAGCCGAAACCGGCAGACGTGATTGCCTGGCGATAATGCTGATCGGCGACATCGCCAGCAGCAAACACGCCCATGACCGACGTTTCGGTGGCGCCCCCGGCCAGCCCGGAACGGATCTCGAGATAGCCGTTGTGCATTGCCAGCTGGCCTTCGAACAGCGACGTGTTCGGCGTATGCCCGATCGCAACGAATAGCCCGTGGATCGCCAACTCGCGGGTCGAGTCGTCCAACGCGGAACGGACGCGCAGACCAGTGACCCCAGCCTCGTTGCCGAGCACTTCATCGACAACGTGATGCCAGACCGGTTCGATCTTTCCGGCCTGGATCTTGGCCTGCAGCTTGTCCTGCATGATCTTCTCGGCGCGCAACGTGTCGCGGCGATGGATGATGTAAACCTTGCGCGCGATGTTGGACAGATACAACGCTTCCTCGACTGCGGTATTGCCGCCGCCGATGACCGCCACGTCCTGGTCCTTGAAGAAAAATCCGTCGCACGTGGCGCAAGCCGAGACGCCGCGACCCTTGAACTTCTCTTCGGATTCCAGCCCGAGATATTTGGCGGTCGCGCCGGTGGCGATGATCAGCGCGTCGGCGGTGTATTCGCCGTTGTCGCCCTTGAGCCGGAACGGGCGTTGCGACAGATCGGCGCTATGGATGTGATCGAAGATCGTTTCGGTCTCGAAGCGTTCGGCATGCGCCTGGAATCGCTCCATGAGCGCCGGCCCCATCAGCCCGTGCGCATCGCCCGGCCAGTTATCGACCTCGGTGGTGGTCATCAGCTGGCCACCCATCTGCAGCCCGGTGACGAGCACCGGTTTTAGGTTGGCGCGAGCCGCGTAGACAGCGGCGGTCCAGCCGGCGGGACCGGAACCGAGGATGAGCAAACGACAGTGCTTCGAGGCGGTCATGGGTATAATCAAAGGGTTGGGAGCGCTGTTGCGGACGAACCATTGCAGCGGCGCAGGCCAGATAGATTGGCGGCGGCTTCCCCCTAAAACAAGAGCGCATGCAGCGCAATTCGCGCGACACAGACACCCCGGCCAGGCATTGGCCGGACTTTTTATCTTGCCGAGGCAACGAAGATGCGAATTGGTGTACCCAAGGAAACCAAGACTCTCGAAGGGCGCATCGCGCTCGTTCCCGCCGCGGCCGGCGATCTGGTCAAGCGCGGTCACGAGGTCTGGATCGAAAAGGACGCAGGTATCAAGTCGGGCTTCAAGGACGCCGACTACGTCAGGCTCGGCGTCAAGATCGCGCCGGACGCGGCCGCGCTGTACGAGAAGGGCGAGTTGATCGTAAAGGTCAAGGAACCGATCGAAGGCGACCTCGCGTTGCTGCGCAAGGATCACCTGCTGTTCTGCTACCTGCACCTGGCACCGTTGCCGGTGTTGACCAAGCGGTTGCTCGATATCGGCCTGACCGGCATCGCCTTCGAGACCGTCGAACTGCCCAACGGCGACCTGCCGTTGCTGGCGCCGATGTCGATCATCGCCGGCAAGATCGCGGTGCAGGTCGGCACCCACCTGCTGCATCAGCCGATGGGCGGGAAGGGCAAGCTGCTCGGCGGCCTGCCGTCGACCGAGCGGGGCAAGGTCGTCGTGTTCGGCGCGGGCGCCGCGGGCGGCCATTCCGCAGCGCTGGCGGCCTCGGGCGGCTCGAATGTCGTGGTGTTCGAGAAACGCCAGGACCGCATGGACGAGATGATGCGTCTGGGCAACAACGTCACCGCGCTGTACCCCTACGACGAAGTCGTCGCGCGTGAAGTGGCTTCGGCCGACCTGGTCGTCGGTGCGGTGCTGGTCACCGGCGCAGTCGCCCCGCACGTGCTGACCCGCGACATGATCCGGTCGATGGAGGACGGCAGCGTCGTCGTCGACATCTCGATCGACCAGGGTGGCTGCTTCGAGACCTCGCGTCCGACCACCTGGAAGGAGCCGACCTACATCGAGGAAGGCGTCATCCATTTCGCCGTCACCAACATGCCTGGCGCGGTGCCACAGACCTCGTCGCAGGCGATCTGCGCGGCGATCCTGCCGTGGGTGACCAAGCTGGCCTCCGGCAAATGGCGAGATAGCGAACCTCTCGTGCGCGGCATCAACATCGAAGCCGGGAAGATCGTGCATCCGGCCCTGCTGGGCATGAAACTGTAAATTCTGCCTTTGGTCGTCATCCCCCGAGCGCGGGAATGACAAGCAAACAGCCAACGGATGTAATTCCGGCGCTTCCGCCGTATATTCAACAACTAACGGCACCTAGCTGAGGCAGAACATCACGGTGGCGCAGGCGACTACAGCAAGCCGCAAGAGAGCCCCGGCCGCGCAGAAGGCTGCGCCCAATCCACGCCGGCAGCGGCTGTGGCGCGATATCGCACTGATCCTGATCGCGCCGTTGCTGTTCTACCTGCTGGCCAGCCTGGTGACCTTTTCCGCGGCTGATCCGGGCTGGTCGCATTCCGGCAGCATCACCGCACCATTGCACAACGTGGGCGGCCGGGTCGGTGCATGGCTCGCCGATGTCCTGCTGTACCTGACTGGCTACGTCGCCTTCCTGCTGCCGGTGATGCTTGGTCTGGTCGCCTGGATCGCGTTGTTCGGGACGGATGCCGATGGCGACGGTGACGCCGACCTCGGGCCGGCCTTGCGCCTGGTCGGGATCGTCGGCTTCCTGGTCGCGGCGACCGGGTTGCTGTATCTGCGCATTGGCAGTGCGCCGGACTTTTCCGCCGGCAGCGGCGGTATCGTCGGCCAGTTGGTAGGCCGATCGCTGTATCGCGGCTTCGGGCCAGTCGGCGGCAACCTGTTCCTGCTGGCCTTGCTGCTGGTGTCGGTGACGCTGGCGACGGGGCTGTCCTGGCTCGCGGTCATGGACCGGATCGGGCAGGGCGTTCTCGCCTTAGGTCCGTTGTTCCGCCGCAGCACGCAACAGGCCAGCGAATGGCAACAGGCGCGGGCGATGCGCGACGAGCGCGAGGAAGTCCGAAAGTTCGACAGTGAACTGCGCGCCAAGCGGGCGCCTGTCAGGATCGAGCCGCCGGCACCGGCGCAAGTCGAGAAGAGCGATCGCGCCAAGCGCGAGCAGCAGATCCCGCTGTTCCATGTCGGCGACGGGTCCGGCATCCCGCCGCTGGCGCTGCTCGATGATCCCAAGCCGCAGCAGAAGGGCTATAGCGAAGAGACGCTGGAGACGGTCTCGCGCCAGATCGAATTCAAGCTCAAGGATTTCCGCATCGACGTGCAGGTCGTCGGCGCGTATCCGGGGCCGGTGATCACCCGCTTTGAGCTGGAGCCCGCGCCGGGCGTCAAGGTCAGCCAGATTTCCACGCTCGACAAGGACATCGCGCGCGGCTTGTCGGTGAAGGCGGTACGCGTGGTCGACGTGATTCCCGGCAAGTCGGTGGTCGGCCTGGAGATCCCCAATACCCATCGCGAGATGATCTATCTCTCCGAGCTGCTGCGCTCCAAGGAATATGACAAGTCCGCAAGTCCCCTGACGCTGGCGTTGGGCAAGGACATTGCCGGTCGTCCGACCGTCGCCGACCTGTCGCGCATGCCGCATCTGCTGGTCGCCGGCACCACCGGTTCGGGCAAGTCGGTGGCGGTCAATGCGATGGTACTGAGCCTGCTGTACAAGGCGTCCGCCAAGGACGTGCGGATGCTGATGAGCGATCCGAAGATGCTGGAACTCAGCGTCTACCAGGGCATCCCGCACCTGCTGGCACCGGTCGTGACCGACATGAAGGAGGCCGCGAACGGCCTGCGCTGGTGCGTTGCGGAGATGGAACGGCGCTACAAGTTGATGTCGGCGGTCGGCGTGCGCAACCTGTCGGGCTTCAACAAGAAGGTCAAGGACGCGCAGGATGCCGGCCAGCCGCTGATGGATCCGCTGTTCAAGCCCAACGCCGAATTGGGCGAGGCTCCGCGTCCGCTGGAAACGCTGCCGTTCATCGTCATCTTCATCGACGAATTCGCCGACATGATGATGATCGTCGGCAAGAAGGTCGAAGAACTGATCGCGCGCCTGGCGCAAAAATCGCGCGCCGCCGGCATCCATCTGATCCTTGCCACGCAGCGCCCGTCGGTCGACGTCATCACCGGCCTGATCAAGGCCAATATCCCGACCCGCATCGCGTTCCAGGTGTCGAGCAAGATCGATTCGCGCACGATCCTCGACCAGTCCGGCGCGGAGACGTTGCTCGGTCACGGCGACATGCTGTACCTGCCGCCGGGCACGGCGATGCCCGAGCGCATCCATGGCGCGTTCGTCAGCGACGACGAAGTGCATCGTGTCGTCGAGCATCTGAAACAAAGTGGCGGTGGCCCGGACTACGTTGAAGGCGTGCTGGAAGAAGTACAGTCCCTCGGCGACGGGACCGTCGTCGGCGCGAGCGGTTTACCGGAAAGTGGCGGCGGGGCAGGGGACGAGTCCGATCCCCTGTACGACGAGGCGGTGCGCATCGTCACCGAAACGCGTCGCGGCTCGATTTCCGGCGTGCAGCGGCGATTGAAAATCGGCTACAACCGTGCCGCGCGCCTGATCGAGGCGATGGAGGCGGCTGGCATCGTCAGCCCACAGGAACACAATGGCGATCGCACCGTGCTGGCGCCGCCACCGCCGCGCTCCTGATCGAAGCCGCCAGATTTGCCCGCGATTTACCTGGCGTTTGGTGCGTGTCGAATGCGCATTCAGCTGGATGGCGGCAGACTCGCCGCAATGATTGCAGGAGTACCCCATGCGTGCCATCCGTCTTGCCGGCCTCGCCATTGCCTTGTTCACCACCAGCGCTTTCGCTGGTGCGCGCGATGACCTGAACACGTTCACCAAGGGGCTCAAGGGCCTCGATGGCCAGTTCACCCAGCAAGTGTTCGATGCCAACGGCAAGCTCAAGGAATCCTCGAGTGGCCGGGTGGCGCTGTCCGCGCCGCGCCTGTTTCGCTGGGAATACGTCAAGCCTTACGCGCAACTGATCGTCGCCGACGGCAAGCGCGTCTGGGTCTACGACCCGGACCTGCAGCAGGTCACGAAGCGCGCGCAGGGCACCGAAGAACAGAACAGTCCGCTCGCCGCGCTCGTCGATCCGTCGAAACTCGACAAGGACTATGTGATCAAGGACGTCGGAAGCAAGAACGGTCTCGACTGGCTGGAGCTCGCTCCGAAGATCGCCACCGATACCAGCTTCAAGTCCGCGCGCCTCGGTTTCAGCGCGCAGGGGCTGGCGACGATGCAGGTGGTCGATGCGCTCGGACAGAAGACACGGATCACATTCAGCGCCTGGAAGCGCAATCCTGCCTTCGCGACGGGTACGTTCCGTTATGTGCCAACGAAAGGGGTGGATATCGTCGGCGAAGGATGACCGACCACGCGTTGAATCCCTGAGCGGCGGACGTGAGTCCGCCGTTTTCATTGTAAAGAGAAAATCGGTTCGGCTCACATTCAGTTCCACACCACAACATCACGGCATTACGACGCCAGCAACCATAAGGTGTTCGCAACGAAGGCCCTTAAGCTTTCCTGCACACGCCGAAGGGGAATTCCATGCGTCGCACCTTGCTCTCCACTGCAACGTTGCTGGGCTGTGCGCTGATTGCCAGCGCGGTGGCCGCGCCTGGTCCCGGTACCGAACACTCAACCCCGCAAGCCATCGTCGGCAAGTCGCTTGATCTTGCGCCCCAGTCGCGCATGGAAGGTAACCAGGCCATCGACGATGCCACTGCGGCCGCTCTGATCGGCGCGATATCAGGCCAGTTCGGCGAACGCGCCGTCGAGGTCAAGCTGGACAAGGTCGAGGTCACGCCCGCCGGCATCATCCAGCGCGACCTGTATGGCACGGGACGCCTGCTGATCGGCAAGGACGGCACTTGGATCCCGTTCCGCTTCACCGCGCTCTACGACACCGAGCAGGCCAGCGTCGGATCTCCCGATCTGATCCTGGGCGGCGACCATTCGGGAGAAGCAACACTTGCAGATTCGACGATGACGAGAAAATTGACTGCCGAAGTCGACCGTCGCCTGCATCAGGAATTCGCACAGCAGCCGGCGCACATCGCACTGGATACGGTGCATATCGTTCCGGCGGGTAACCGGTACCTGCGACTGCAGGCGAACGGAACCGCCCAGTTCGGCCGAGAGGGCGCGACCGAAGCCGGCGTGCGGGCGCTCTACGACGTACGGACCGGCAGCTGGCTGCAGGTCAGCTACGAACTGGGTACGGCGTCCGATCGTTCGTCGCTCGGGAATGCTGTCGCCATTCGTTGA
This sequence comes from Lysobacter sp., assembly GCA_031359875.1. Classification (GTDB taxonomy): domain Bacteria; phylum Pseudomonadota; class Gammaproteobacteria; order Xanthomonadales; family Xanthomonadaceae; genus Cognatiluteimonas. Next base: position 3,279 of record JANMAO010000039.1, on the reverse strand, counting down.
GATCCACCTTGGTTCGACACCGTTCAAAAGTGCCACCTTGCTATGGTGTCGCCGTGTCCCTGCCTGAAAGACCCGTCCCGTGGCCCGGCGCAACACCGCAACTCCCACACCTGACCTGCTGAGCGTCGATCGCGATGCGCTGCGCCCATTGGCCGAGCGCATGCGGCCGCGCACGCTGGATGACATGGTCGGTCAGCGGCGCCTGCTCGCGCCCAGCTCCGCATTGCGTCGCGCGATCGAATCCGGCCACGTCCACTCGATGATCCTGTGGGGACCCCCGGGCTGCGGCAAGACCACGCTGGCATTGCTGCTGGCGAAATATTCGGATGCCGAGTTCCACGCGATTTCGGCCGTGCTGTCGGGATTACCGGAAGTGCGCCAGGTGCTCGCGGAAGCGGGCCATCGATTCGCCGAAGGCCGGCGCACCGTGTTGTTCGTCGATGAAGTGCATCGCTTCAACAAGACGCAGCAGGATGCGTTCCTGCCGCATATTGAACGCGGCACGATCCTGTTCGTCGGCGCCACCACCGAAAACCCGTCGTTCGAGTTGAACTCCGCGCTGCTCTCGCGTTGCCGCGTGCATGTCATGGACGCGGTCTCGGTCGACGACATCGTGCTTGCGTTGCAGCAGGCGCTGTCGGACGAGGAACGCGGATTGGGCGGACGCGGGCTACAGATCTCCAACGATGCGCTGCGCGATATCGCCGGCGCCGCCGACGGTGATGTGCGCCGAGGCCTGACCTTGCTGGAGATCGCCGCCAGCGTCGCCGATGAGAGCGGGGCAGAGGGGGAGGGCGGCACCATCACCGAGGTGACGCTTGCGCAGGTGCTGGCCGACCGCACGCGTCGTTTCGACAAGGGCGGCGAGCAGTTCTACGACCAGATCTCGGCGCTGCACAAGTCGATGCGCAGTTCCAATCCAGACGCTGCGTTGTACTGGCTCGCGCGCATGCTCGATGGTGGCGTCGATCCCAACTATCTCGCCAGACGGCTGACGCGGATGGCAGTCGAGGATGTCGGCCTCGCCGATCCGCGCGCATTGCAAATGGCGATCGACGCCTGGGAAACCTATGACCGGCTCGGCAGCCCCGAAGGCGATCTCGCATTGGCGCAACTGGTGATCTATCTCGCCAGTACCGCAAAATCCAATGCCGCCTACATGGCCTTCAACGCCGCAAAACGCGACGTGCGCGAATACGGCACGCAGGAAGTCCCGATGCACTTTCGCAACGCACCGACCAAGCTGATGAAGGGACTCGGTTACGGCCAGGACTATCAGTACGATCATGATGCCGAAGGCGGGATCGCGCTGGGCCAGACCGGTTTCCCGGATGCGATGGGCGAGCGCGTGTACTACGAACCGGTCGCGCGCGGCCTCGAAATCAAGCTCAAGGAAAAACTTGACGCCTTGCGCGCCACCCGCGCGAAGGGGAGGGGTGGTGCTGGTAACGGCGATTCCTGACTACGTGGGATGAGTATTGGCCATGACGGTCGCCGCGTGCTGAGCACTAGCAATGACACTCACCGAGTGTGATCATCGGCCACATGAATTGGGGCGGCTTCATTGCAGTGGGTATCGGCGCCGCGCTCGGCGCGTGGGCGCGCTGGGGGCTGGGGCTGTGGTTGAACGCCATGCTTCCGCAACTGCCGCTGGGCACGCTCACTGCAAACATTATTGGCGGCTACCTGATCGGCCTCGCGCTTGCCTGGTTCGCGCTGAGCGAGGGCGTGCCGCCAGAGGCACGCTTGCTGATCATCACCGGCTTCCTCGGCGGGCTGACAACGTTCTCGACGTTTTCCGCCGAAGCCGTCGGCCTGCTCGCGCGCCAGCAATACGCATGGGCCGCCACGCACATGGGCCTGCATCTGATCGGCTCGCTGTGCGCCACCACACTTGGATTCGCCACCTTGCGGCTGTTGAAGGGGTAGGCCATGCGCGATTGCGTGTACCTGAAGTTCTTTGTCATCGAAAGCCAGCGCCACGACGGGCAGCTTCTTTACCAATGGCTGTTGCGGAAGGCGTCCACGCTGGGATTGCCGGGGGGGTCGGCATTCCGTGCGATAGCCGGGTTCGGACGCCATCACGTGCTGCACGAAGCGCATTTCTATGAACTCGCGGGCGAGTTGCCGATGGAAGTCGTCTTCGTTGCCAGTCGCGACGAGGCCGAACGTCTGCTGGCGCAGGTCACGCTGGCAGGGCTGTCGCTGTTCCACTACATGATGTCCGCCGAATCCGGCACAACGGGCATCGTCTGACCCCGTTTGCTTCGACCGCTGGCCGCGCGTGGATCTTGCGGATGATCGGGCGGGTCAGAATTTGATTACACGACGACGGGGCTGCGCTATCGCTGCCTGCTCCGATATCGTGTCGACTCCAGGAAGGAGAACATCATGCGACGGATGGCAATTGCCGCTGCACTGCTACTCGCAGGTGCCGCTGACGCACAGACGCTCTACAAATGCGTCTCCGGAAACAGTACGAGTTACCAGCAGCAGCCATGCCCGCGAACAGCCAGGTTGGTCCGATCGATCGAGACGACGCCAGAACCTTCGCCGACCGCCTCGCAGCTCGCTGAGCAAGCCCGAAAAGCCAAGATGGATCGTGAGGAGTCGGCATTTCTCTCGCACCTGGCGGGGACCGACCAAACGCGTAGTGCATATGGGCCATCCCGCAGTCGATCATCAGGTTACGGGGCGTCGGGTAATCGTTCCGCGAATCGCGTCTTGGCCCAGCGCGATCCGCAACGCGATGGCTGCAGTGCAGCCAAGGCCGCTCGTGATAACGCACTGCATGCCGCTGGACTGAGCCGCACATTTGACCTCCTGCGGCAACTCGACGATAGCGTGGACAGGGCATGCAAGGGCTTCTAGACCTGCTGGATCTTGGCAGAGACGCCGGCACCGACTACCAGCCGGGCCTCGCGGATGCGCCAAGCGGGGACTGGAAGTTGTTGCCGTTTTACCCGGTTCGGGCGCCGCTGCTTGGCTCTCCTTATACTTCGCATAATGCCTAGTCCCGAAATCGGTTCAGCTTTCGCGATCGCGATGAAGGCTAGGGCGGTCTCGTGATGCTCCGAGCCGAGCAAGAGGGCGACAGCGCCTAGTGCAGCTGCCGTCGCAAGCCTTCGCCACACCGCCTTTGCCTCGCGCGATACAGCGCGTTCTTCGCCCACGACTCCAAGGACTCTGGCCAACGGCTCGCCAGTGAGTGTGGCTATTTTGGAGCATGAAACTTCGTCGGGCAGTGCGCGACCGTGCCGCCAATTGCTTACCGCGGAC
>JANMAO010000036.1:0-25227 GCA_031359875.1 Lysobacter sp. | reverse complement strand
CTGAGAAAGGCGCAGGCTACATCGCATAATGTGGCGCCAACCGATTCTCTGTGACCAAAAAAAGCGCGCCAAGCCTTTGATTGATCAAGGAGTTATTGGCGGCACGAGACAGAGAAAACTGGGAGCCAGACTAGATGGTGGGCCGTGATGGATTCGAACCATCGACCAAAAGATTAAAAGTCTTCTGCTCTACCAACTGAGCTAACGGCCCAACGTTCATCAGGTGCGTGCCGCGCGATGGCGCGGGAGGCGAATTCTAGCGCAACGCGGCGTGGTGATGGCTCACGCGAGGTAGTGGGTGGGGTCGTCGATGCCCGCTGCGGCAAAGCCTTCGGCGCGCAGGCGGCAGGCGTCGCAGTGGCCGCAGGCGCGGCCTTGGGGGTCGGCCTGGTAGCAGGAAACGGTCTGTGCGAACTCGACACCCAGACGCAGGCCTTCATGAACGATGTCGGCCTTGCTCATGCGCAGTAGCGGTGCGTGCACGCGGAAACCGGCACCTTCGACGCCGGCCTTGGTGGCGAGGTTGGCAAGGGTCTCGAACGCTTCGATGAACTCCGGTCGGCAGTCCGGATAGCCGGAGTAGTCCACCGCGTTGACGCCGCAGAAGATGTCGGCGGCGCCAAGGACTTCCGCCCAGCCCAGCGCCAGCGACAGCATGATGGTGTTGCGGGCCGGAACATAGGTCACCGGGATCATGCTTGGAAAAGCGTGGGGGCCGCCCGGATGCTGCGGCGAATCCAGCGGGACATCGATCTCCGCATCGGTCAGCGCCGAACCCCCGATGCTGCGCAGGTCGACCACCACGGTCTTGTGCGCGACCGCGTCGAGCGCGCGCGCGATGCGATCTGCAGCGTCGAGCTCGGACGTGTGGCGCTGCCCGTAGCGCACGCTCAGCGCGTGGCAGGCGTAGCCCTGCTCCTGCGCGATTGCGAGCACGACAGCCGAATCCATCCCGCCGGACAGCAGGATCACCGCGGGTTTCAAGGCCCTAGCGTCCATGTCGTTCACGTCCATGTGGTTCACGTCCATGCGAGTTAGCGTCCATGCGGGTCAACGTCCAGGTTCGTCGTTCCACAGGATCTTGTGCAGTTGCAGCTGGTAGCGCACCGGCAACTTACCGGCAACGATCCAGTCGGCAAGCTCGCGCGGCGGCACTTGCGTGAAGCTCGGCGAGAACAAGACGTCGCAGCGTTCGTGCAGGCGGTGTTCGGCAACCACGTCGCGCGCCCACTCAAAGTCGGCGCGGTCGCAGATCACGAACTTGACCTGGTCGTGCGGCGTCAGCAATGCCAGGTTGTCCCAAATATTGCGCGTGACCTCCATCGAGCCCGGCGTCTTGATGTCGAGTACGCGCGAGACGCGGGTGTCGACGTCGGAAATGTCGATCGCACCAGAGGTCTCCAGCGAGACGTCATAACCGGCATCGCACAACTGCGACAACAGACCGATGCAACGCTTTTGCGCCAGCGGCTCGCCGCCGGTGACGCAGACATGACGCACGCCGTGACGGGCGACTTCGGCGAGGATCGCATCGACGTCCCACCACTGCCCGCCGTGGAAGGCGTAAGCGGTGTCGCAGTACTGGCAGCGCAGCGGGCAACCCGTCAGGCGCACGAACACCGTCGGCCAGCCGGCGTCGCGGGCCTCGCCCTGCAGCGACAGGAAGATCTCGGTGAGCTTGAGCCGGTCCGCCGAGGCGGCGGCCGCATCTCGGACGACGGCATTCATCTGCCGATTTTAGCGGTCGACGCCGGTGCCGTCTGCCCTTGTAGAGCCGAGCCCTGCTCGGCTGCTTTGCGGCAAGGCGATCGCTTGCGGTCTCTTGCCTTCAAGAGCAGCCGAGCAGAGCTCGGCTCTACGGGATGTCAGCGCACGCTGCTCAGCTGCATCGCGCGCAGCCGGTCGTCGGCGGTGCGGGCGGCATCCGTGCCTGGATAGCGCTGGATCACCTGCGACAGCGTCGCTGCGGCCGCATCCATCTGCTTGAGTCCGTATTGCGACAGGCCGACCTTGAGCAGGGCGCCGGCTGTCTTGTCGTGGGTCGGATAGCGGTCGAGCAGCGCCTGGAACTGCTGCTGCGCCAGCGCGTAGTTCTGGGTGACGTAGTAGCTCTCGCCCAGCCAATACAGCGCGTTCGGGGCATAGGCACCGCTGGGGTAATGCTGCAGGAAAGCCTGGAATTGGCGTGCGGAGTCGGCATAACGGCCGGCTTTCAACGTGCCGAACGCCGCTTCATAGCTGCTGCGCTCGTCGGCGCCCTTGGCCAGGGTGCCGGGATCGCCATGGACCGACGGCGCGCTGTCGCGTTCGGCAACGGCCGGCGCGGCGGGCGTGGATGACGGCGGCGCCATCGGCGCTTTGCCGCCTTCGAGTCGATTGAGCCGTCCGTCGAGATCGAGGTACTGGCTGCGGCTGCCCTGCTTGAGCTGCTCGTCCTGGTGCTGGAGTTCCTCCAGCTGCGCGCGCAGCGCCTGCACCTCGGACTTGAGCGCCGTGACCTGGTTGAGCAGGTCGACGTTGCCCTGGTTGTTGGCGGCCTGCTGCTCAAGCGCGGCGACACGGTCGCCGAGGCTTGCGCGTTGCGCGAACGCGGGTGCGGCGGCCGCAAGGGCCGCCGCAAGCGCAAACGTGGTGATCGAGCGCGATGCTGCGATACGAAGCGTCATCGTCAACCCTTACTTGGCCGTGTACACGATCTCGACGCGGCGGTTCTTGGCCCAGCAATCCTCGTTGGAGGCGGTGCAGGTCGGGCGTTCCTCGCCATAGCTGACCACCGTGATCTGGCTGCCGGAGGCACCGTTGGCCTGCAACGCCGAGGACACCGCGTTGCCGCGACGCTCGCCCAGACCCAGGTTGTATTCGCGGCTGCCGCGCTCGTCGGCGTTGCCTTCCAGGCTCATCCGCGACGACGGACGATCGCGCAGGTACTTGGCGTGGCAGGCCATGGCCGCCTGGAACTCGGGCCGCAACGCGTCCTGGTCGTAGTCGAAATAGACCACGCGGGTGCGCAGGCAGGCGTCGGTGTCGAGGTCGCCGGGGCCGTACATGCCTGGCTTGGTCGGACCGGTGTCGGTCATCGGCGCGGTGGTGCCGGACCCGTTGGTCATCGGCGGCGGGACTTCCTTGACCTTCTTCGAGCAGGCCACGGCCGCGGTGCACAGCACCAGGGTCATCATTACTCGGGTCGTCGCGTTCATCGTTGCGTTCATGACATTCCTCGTCGTTAGAGTCTTTGGGGGAAACTGAATGCTACAGGCCGAACCAAACGGGCTACCGCTGCTGTCGATACGGGCCCCACGCCGGCTCGCGCACGTCGCCATCGGCCAGCACCAGGCGCTGGCGGACGCGGGCATCGGCCGACACGGCATACAGCACGCCGCGACTGCCTTCGCGGGCCGCATACAGGATCATGCTGGCGTTGGGCGCAAAGCTCGGTGATTCGTCCAGCGAGCCGGGCGAAAGCGTGCTCCAGCGCGGCGAGCCGAGGCTGCGGTCGAGCAGCGCGATCCGGTAGTTGTTGCCGTTGCCCTGCGCCATCGCGATCTTCTTGCCGTCATACGAGACGCTGGCCTTGGCGTTGTAGCTGCCCTGGAAACTGACGCGGGTGGCGCTGCCGCCGGTGGCCGACACCTGGTAGATCTGCGGCTTGCCGCCGCGATCGGAGGTGAAATACAGGCTGCCGCCGTCCGCACTCCAGACCGCCTCGGTGTCGATCCCGAATTGATCGGTGACCTGGTGCAGCGCCTTGCTGCCGAGGTCCATCACGTAGATCTCGGGGTTGCCGCTTTTGGAAAGGGTCAGTGCCAGACGCCGGCCGTCGGGCGAGAAGTTCGGGGCGCCGTTGATGCCCCGGAAGCTGGCGACGCGTTCACGCGCGCCGGTGGCAACGTCCTGGATGTAGATCGACGAATTGTGGTTGTACTCGAAGCTGACGTACGCCAGCTTGTGTCCGTCCGGACTCCAGGCCGGCGACAGCAGCGGCTCACTGGAATGCACCAGCGTCTGCGGGTTGTAACCGTCGGCATCGGCGACGATCAGGGCGTAGCGGCTGGCTTTGCCGACTCCGGTCGCGGTGACATAGGCGATCCGGGTCCAGAATGCGCCGCGCACGCCGAGGATCTTCTCGTAGACCGCATCGGCGATCTGGTGGGCGACGTCGCGCATGGCATTGCCGCGTGCAGTCATCGCGAAACCGAGCAGGCGCTGCTGCTTGGCAACGTCGAACACCTCGTATTCGACCTTGTAGCTGCCATCGCCGGCATCGAGCACGCGGCCGACGACGAGGAAGTCCTGCTTCAGCAATCGCCAGGTCGGGTAGTTGACCTCGGCGCCCCGGGTCGGGTGTTCGACCATATCGCGCTCGGGCAGCGTCCGGAACTGGCCCGAGCGGTCGAAGTCGGCGCGGATCACCGCCGCCACGTCGGTCGCTGGCGCCGTACCTGAGCCCTGATAGGCCATCGGCACCACCGCGATCGGCAGCGCCGCCGCGTTGCCGCCGACGATGTCGATATCCAGCCCCCGTTGCTGCGCGAATGCGGCCAGCGGCAGGAGCGCGAGCAGGAGCGATACGAAAGGTGTGGCCAGCCAGCGGAGGGATCGTTTCATCGGCAAATCCGGTCGGGGGAAGGGATTCTTAACAGTTCGTCTGTTAAGGCTGCCTAACGGCAGGCGCGCAGGGGGGCCAAATCAGTTCTCCTGCGCGCGGAAATGCAGGTTCAAATTGCGCTGGAAGGCCTTCTCGTAGCCGGCGTACGGCAGTGGCTGGGCTTTGAGGACGGCGGCCTCGACCGAGCGTTTGCCGAGATCGTCATAGGGACAACTCGCCGCGACCTGGACATCGACCACGACTCCGCCCGGCAACTGGCGAATATTGAGGTCACAACGCGCGTCCAACGGCACGCTGTCGGGACGAACCCAGTTGCGCAGGATCGCTGCCTGCAGGGCCGCCGCGTAGCGTGCCGAAAGATCGGCATCGGCTCCGTTGTTGCCCGGTGGCGGACTGGCGCTGGCCACGGTATCCGCCTGCGCAGCGGCTTCGGCGGCATTGCGCGCTTGGTAGTCCGACAACTGCTTCAGGCGGGCTTCCGAAACCTTGGCGTCATGGGTGACCGCGACCCGCTGACTGCGGATATCGGCGAGCTGCTTGAGGCGCTCCTGTTCCATCTGCGACAGCCGCTGCTTTTTTTCGGCCTCGGCCTGACGCTGGCGTTCGGTCAGGTCGATCTGCTCCTGCCGACGCTTCTCTTCCTGTTCGCGCTCGCGCGTTTGCGCCGAGATCGCGTCGCGATCGACGCGCTCCTGGTTGACGGCGTCAGGCACGGGCACGCGCTCCTGCGCCTGCGATTGCTGCGGCACCGGGGAATCCTGTGGCTTGGGTTCCGGCAGCGGTTGCGGTGGCGGGGCGGCGGTTTCGACCGGCTGTGGTTGCGGCAAGGCTGTTGCCGGGGCGCTCAAAGCGCGCCGCATCGACGCGGACAAGGAGTTGGGGTCGACCAGGTCGGCCTCGATCGGCGAGCCTGCCGCCGAGACCGGCGTCGTCTCGCGCGTCCACCACAAACCGAGGAACGCAAGCGCAAACAACAGAACGTGCAGCGCCAGCGCGTACAGCAGGGCCTGCGCGGTGTCGGCGCGGGTTTCCTTCACTTCCGGGCGGGCTCCGCAGATTGGGTCAGCAGCGTTGCCTTGTCGACATGGGCCTGCGTACGCAGCACCTGCAGCAGGCCCAGCACGGCTTCATAGCGGACGCCGCCATCGGCAGCGACGAATACCGCCAGGTTGGGATTCGTCTCCCGGAACGCCGACACCCGCTGGATCAACTCGGCCTGTTGCATCGCGATTTTCGGGGTTTTGCCTTTCGCGTCCTGTTGCAGCAGCGAGAGATTTCCGTCCTTGTCGATCTGGACGACAACCTGCTGCTTGGGTTGCTCGATCGTCGATGCGCTCACCTGCGGCAACTTCACGTCAACCCCCAGGTTCAACAGCGGCGCCGTCACCATGAAGATGATCAGCAGCACCAGCATCACGTCGATATACGGCACGACGTTGATCTCGGCCTTGAGTTTGCGCTTGCGGATACGGCGCCCGGTGGCGGTCACGGCCATGGCAATCCTCCGGCAGAAAAGAACGTGGCTGGCAGAAACGTGGCTGGCAGATTCGATGCGCGCATCGGCGACGGGTCAGACTTCGTCAATGTGCGCCTGCCGCTGCAGGATCGAGGCGAAATCCTCGGAAAACGCGTCGTAGCGCACGCTCAGCCGTTCGACCTTGGTCGCGAAACGGTTGTACGCCCACACCGCCGGGATCGCGGCGAACAGGCCCATCGCGGTCGCGATCAACGCTTCGGAAATACCTGGCGCGACGGTGGCGATCGTCGCCTCCTTCATGTTCGCCAAACCCTGGAACGAAATCATGATGCCCCACACCGTGCCGAACAGGCCGACATACGGGCTGATCGAGCCGACGTTTGCGAGGAATTCCAGGTTGTGTTCGAGGCCGTCGAGCTCCCGCGAAGCGGTCGCGCGCATCGCGCGTTGCGCGCCTTCAAGCTGGATGCGCGATTCGACACCGCGGCGCTGGCGAATGCGGTTGAACTCGCGGAAGCCGGCCTCGAAGATCGCTTCCAGCCCGCCGATGTCGCGGTTGCGCTCGGTGGCGCCGCCATACAGTTTCGACAATTCCGCGCCGGACCAGAAGCGTTCCTCGAAGCGGATTGCCTCCCGCGTCGCGCGATCGAGCACGCGTTTCTTGCGGAAAATAATCACCCACGAGGCCACCGATGCGAACAGCAGCAACACCAGCACCAGTTGCACCGGAATGCTCGCATGCAGCATCAGCTGCAGCAGGTCCAGGCCGTTATGGTCGGCCGCGGGCAACGCGCTCGCTGTCGCGTGTGCGTTGGTTGCCACATCTTCCGGTAGCGCTTCGACCGCGGTCGCCTGCAATGCAGCGAGCAAAGGGATCATGCGTTGTCCTCCGTTGCACTTGTTTCCAGGTGTTTCGATTCGAGCTGGTTCAATTCAAGACCTTTCAGTTCGTCGTACATAAGGGCAGGCATCGCGCGCGGGCGGAAATCCGATGCGTTCAACGCGGCGACCCTCACTTCGGCATCGAGCAACAACACGCCGTCGCGATGGATCGCCTGCGCGATCACCAAGCTCGCACGCCGGCATTGCCGCAGTGCGACCGACACGTCGAGCGCATCGTCCAGGCACGCCGGCTGCCGGAAATCAATCCGCATCGAGCGCACTGCGAACACCAGGTCGTGTTCGACCCGCAGCAGCTGCTGGCCCTTGCCGCGCGCGCGCAGCCATTCGGTGCGCGCTCGTTCGAGGAAGGCCAGGTACTGCGCGTGGTAGACCACGCCACCGGCGTCGGTATCTTCCCAGTACACCCTTGTCGGCCAACTGAACAAGAGTTCAGCCGCCACTTGCATCTTCGACCGCATCCCGATCAAACAAACCGCTGGCGCCGGCTTTGGGCTTGAGCCCGAGGTGGCGATAGGCCTTGGCGCTGGCCATGCGTCCGCGCGCGGTACGGATGAGATAACCCTGCTGGATCAGGTATGGCTCGATCACGTCCTCGAGCGTGCCGCGTTCCTCGCTGAGCGCTGCCGCGAGCGATTCCACCCCGACCGGGCCGCCATCGAACGAATCGACGATGGTGCGCAGCAGGCGCCGGTCGAGCTCGTCAAAACCTTCCGGATCGACCTTCAGCATCTGCATCGCCGCGTTGGCGACATCGCAATCGATCCTGCCCTGCGCCCGCACCTGGGCGAAATCGCGCACGCGTCGCAACAGTCGATTGGCAATGCGAGGCGTGCCGCGCGAGCGACGCGCGATCTCGCCGGCGCCCTCGGCGACGCAATCGATGTCGAGGATGCGCGCCGAACGCCGCACGATCTTCGTCAGCTCTTCGGGGCTGTAGAACTCCAGCCGCTGCACGATGCCGAAGCGGTCGCGCAGCGGCGCGGTCAACAAGCCGGCGCGGGTGGTTGCGCCAATCAACGTGAACGCAGGCAGGTCGAGCTTGATCGAACGCGCGGCTGGGCCCTCGCCGATCATGATGTCGATCTGGTAGTCCTCCATCGCCGGATACAGGATTTCCTCGATGGCCGGCGACAGCCGGTGGATCTCGTCGATGAACAGCACGTCGTGCGGCTGCAGGTTGGTGAGCAGCGCGGCGAGGTCGCCGGCTTTCTCGATCACCGGGCCGGAGGTCTGGCGCAGGCCGACGCCCAGCTCGTTGGCGATCACATGCGCCAGCGTGGTCTTGCCCAGGCCGGGCGGCCCGAAGATCAGGACGTGATCGAGCGCCTCGCCGCGTTTTTTCGCGGCCTCGATATAGATCGAGAGCTGCTCGCGCACCGGCTGCTGGCCGAGGTATTCATCGAGGCGTTTTGGCCGAATTGAAGCCTCGATGGCCTCGTCCTCGCGGGTGGCGGTCGGCGTGGTGATGCGGTCCTCGTCCATCCTGATATGTTCGCACGACGCACGTTAAGTCGCATACGCCCTTTGTGTCCTGGCCTTTGCTTAAACGCTTCCGCCGTAGGCGGGTCACTTTTCTTTGAAAGGCCGCAAAGAAAAGCAACCAAAAGAAAGCGGCCTTTCCTGACAGAGCTCACCAGAAGGTTGTAGTTCCAGGACGATTTTCAGACTCGCCATCCATGGCTCGGCTGCGGCTGCTAATTAAGAGCTGGGCGCACATCCCTGTGCGCCGCCCCATTGGGGTCTAGCGTGCAGTCTCGTAAGTGGTTCGCATCTAGAGTCAAAAGCAAAACAACATCAGGCCGCTGCTGTTGCAGCTAAAAATACCTGACCACAACAGCCTTCCGCAGACCCGGAGGGCGCCGCACAGGATGTGCGGCGTTTTCCGACCGAGCCATGGATGGCGAGTCGGAAAATCGACTGGAACCCCGTATGGCAAGTCTGCTGTGTCGGGGAGGCGCCCTTTCTTTTGGTTACTTTTCTTTGAGCGCTATCAAAGAAAAGTAACACGTCTCCGGCGGAAGCGTTTGACTGAAAGCGATAGCAAAGTCACTGGATTCCCGCCTTCGCGGGAATGACGAGCTTCTCCCCCGCAAACGCGCGGGGAGAAGGAAATAGCTGGTAGCCGACGGCCGTAATGACGAGCGAGTGCAACGTCAGAACTAGATCTCGATCTGCGCGCCCAGTTCGACCAGGCGATTCCCGGGAATCCGGAAGAAATTCGTGGCCGGCGCCGCGTTGCGATGCATGATCGCGAACAGCTTGTCGCGCCAGATCGGCATGCCGCGGTGCTTGCCGGCAATGATGGTTTCGCGACTGGCGAAATAGGTCGTATCCATCGGATCGAAATAGATGCCGCCCGCATCGCACGAACGCATCAATGCCAGTGGCACGTCAGGCATCTCGACAAAGCCAAACCGCACCAGCACCCGGTAGAAATCGTCACCGATCGGCTCGATCTTCAGCCGCTTGTCCTTTGGCGCGTAGGGAACTTTCAGCGTTTCCACGGTCAGGAAGACATTGCGCTCGTGCAGCACCTTGTTGTGCTTGAGGTTGTGCAGCAGCGCGTGCGGGACCACGCCCTGCTGCGCGGTCAGGAAGATCGCGGTCCCGGGCACCCGCACCGGCGGTGCGAGCAGCAGCCCCGGCAGGAACGTGTCGAGCTGGATGCCTTCCTTGCGGATCTCGGCGTGCAGCAATTCGCGGCCGTGACGCCAGGTGCGCATCAGGGTGAACACGACGATACCCAGCGCCAGCGGGAACCACGCGCCTTCGAGGAACTTCACGCCATTGGCAATCAGGAACGAGATTTCGACGATTGCGAAGACGGCGCACAGCGGCAGCACCAGGCGCCGCCAGCGTGGCCAGCTGGCGCGGGCAAACATGGCCAGCAACATGGTGTCGATCAGCATGGTGCCCGACACCGACACGCCGTAGGCCGAGGCCAGACCGGTCGAGGTGCGGAACATCAGCACCACGGCGATCACCGACACCATCAACACGCGATTGATCCATGGAATGTAGATCTGGCCGATGGTCGAGTGCGATGTGTGCTTGATCTCCATGCGCGGGATGTAGCCCAGCTGCATCGCCTGCCGCGTCACCGAATAGGCACCCGTGATCACGGCCTGGGACGCGATCACCGCCGCGGCCGCGGCCAGCACCACCATCGGGATGCGGCCCCACTCGGGGACCGCGAGATAGAACGGATTGCTGACCGCATCGGGGTGCGCGAGCACCAACGCGCCCTGCCCCAGGTAGTTCAGCATCAGCGCCGGCAACACGAAAAAGTACCAGCCGTAGCGGATGGGCTTGGCGCCGAAATGGCCCATGTCGGCGTACAACGCCTCGCCGCCGGTGACCGCCAGCACGACCGCGCCGAGGATGAAGATGGCGTGCGTACCATGCGTCATGAAAAAGCGCACGGCCCAGATCGGACTGAGCGCCTGAATCACTTGCGGGTTCTCGCTGATGTTGAGCACGCCGATCGCGGCCAGCGAAAGAAACCAGAACACCATCACCGGTCCGAACACCTTCCCGACCTTGGCCGTGCCGAAGCGCTGCGTCATGAACAGCCCCACCAGCACCATGATCGTCAGCGGCAGGATCCAGTGATGCAACTGCGGCGCAGCGATTCCCAGGCCTTCGATCGCCGACAGGGTGGTGATCGCCGGGGTGATCACGCCATCGCCAAAAAACAGCGACGCCCCGAAGATGCCGAGGATGCCCACGATGTAACCAGTACGGGACGTGCGCGGCAGGCTGCGCTGCACCAGCGCCATCAACGCCATGATGCCGCCTTCGCCCTCATTGTCGGCGCGCATGATGATGGTGACGTACTTCAGCGTAACCACGATCATCAGCGCCCAGAACACTAGCGACAAGACGCCGAGCACGGTGGGGTGATCAGGAGTCAGCCCGTAGTGCGGCATGAACGCTTCCTTGATCGTGTACAGCGGGCTGGTGCCGATGTCGCCGAACACGACGCCGACGGCGCCCGCGATCAGGCCTGCCAGGCCGACGTGGCCGTGTCCATGATTGCCGGCGGGCTCCTGGGGCAATGCGCCGCCGTGCAGGGGAACAGGATTGGTGGTGGCCATGGGCCTACTTGTTGAAAGAAATGAAGGACAGGCGTCAGCGAAGCGCGGACTTTAGCGCCTTGCGGATGATGGTGGCGGCGTCGTCGCCATCGGCGGTCGCTTCGCGCGCCATACGCACGGCTTCGGCCGGTTTGTAGCCCAGTTGCTGCAAAGCGCTGATGGCCTCGGACTGGGGATCGCCGGGCAGACCGCTTCCGCCGGGCGTGCCGCTACTGAGGCCATCCCCATAAAGGCCGACCGCGCGATCGCGCAATTCGACCACCATGCGCTCGGCGGTCTTCTTGCCGATGCCCGGTATCCGCGTAAGTGCAGTGACATCACTCATCTGCACCATTCGCGCGAACTCGTCGACGCTGACGCCCGACAGCACCGCCAGCGCGATCTTCGCGCCGATGCCCGTGACCTTCTGCACGTCGCGGAACAGGCGGCGCTCGGATTCGCGCAGGAAGCCATAGAGCGAAACGCTGTCCTCCTTCTGCGCGTAATGGGTGAACAGCGCGACCTCGCGACCCATTTCCGGCAGGTCGTAGAAGGTGCTCATCGGGGCTTCGAGTTCGTAACCGACCCCGTGTACATCGACCACCAGCCACGGCGGCTGCTTGTGGATGAGGATGCCCTTGAGCCTGCCGATCAAGGCTGCTGCCTCATAGGCACCATCACCCCGTTCGTCCCGAGCGTAGGCCGCGCAGCGTGCGAAGCCGAAAAATCCTTCGACTTCGCGCCTTCGGCGCTACCTTCTGGACGAACGGAGCAATTCGCGACTGAGCAGTTGTCGGTGCAAGTACCAATCATCCCCGCCGTCTCCGCAATTGATTCGTCGTCAGGCCACTGCGCATCGCGGTCGCGCTCATGTGCGCATGTGTGAGCGCGACCGCCAGCGCATCGGCGGCGTCGGCCTGCAATTTCACGCCGGGCAAGTTCAACAACAGCCGCACCATGTGCTGCACCTGCAGTTTGTCGGCGGCGCCGCGGCCGACCAGCGATTGTTTGATCACGCGCGGCTCGTATTCGCTGATCGGCAGGCGCCGGCGCACGACCGTCGCCAGCGCCGCGCCGCGCGCATGCCCGAGTTTCAATGCGGACATCGCGGACTTGTCCATGAACACCGTTTCGATCGCGACCTGCTGCGGCTGCCACTGCTCCAGCAACGCTTCGAGTCCTTCGCACAACAGGCCCAGGCGCGAAGGGAAATCCTCCGCGCCGAGCAGCACGATCGCCTGCGCATGCACGAAGCTGCAACGGCCGTCGGCGGCGACGTCGATGACACCCACGCCGGTGCGTTGCGAGCCCGGATCGATCCCCAGGATCCGAATCACTCCCGTGGTCCTGAGCGTAGGGCGCGAAGCGTCCGAAGTCGAAGGATGGTCACGGCGTCAGCTTACGCGGTTAGGCGTACGTATCCTCGCCAAGGTCGGCGTTGGAGTAGACGTTCTGGACGTCGTCGAGGTCCTCGAGCCAGTCGAGCAGCTTGGCGACCTGCTGTGCGACCTCGCCGGCGACGGCGATCTGGTTGTCGGCGTGCAACGTGACTTCCGCCTGCTCGGCCTTCAGCCCTGCGGCTTCCATCGCCGCCTTCACCGACTCGAACGCCTCCGGGGTAGTCAGCACCTCGATCGACCCATCGGCCGGATGCGCGACCACGTCGTCGGCGCCGGCTTCGATCGCGATGTCGGTGATCCTGCCTTCGTCGGCGCCGGCTGCAAACGAAAGCAGGCCGAGCTTGCGAAACATGAAGGCAACCGAGCCGTCGGTGCCGAGGTTGCCACCGAACTTGCCGAAGGCATGGCGCACGTCGGCCACGGTGCGAACCTTGTTGTCGGTCAGGCAATCGACGATCACCGCGACGCCGCCCTGGGCATAGCCCTCGTAGCGGATTTCCTCGTAATTGACGCCTTCCAGCTCGCCGCTGGCTTTCCGGATCGCGCGCTCGATCACGTCCTTGGTCATGTTCGCGCTCAGGCCCTTGTCGATCGCGGCGCGCAGGCGCGGATTGCCGCTGGGGTCAGAGCCGCCGGCGCGTGCGGCGACGCCGATCTCGCGAATGATCTTGGTGAAAGCCTTGCCGCGCTTGGCGTCTTCCGCATTCTTGCGGCCTTCGATGGAAGGTCCCCTACCCATGGATATTCCTGCAGCTGCGCAACGGTGGGGTAATTTTACCGCGCCGCGGCATCGGCATGCGGGCGTTCCAGTAGAGCGGAGCTCAGCTCCGCTGCGACGACGGTTGCATGTGTGGAAGAGCAGCCGAGCAGCACTCGGCTCTACAAGGTCATGCGTTGTGCTGGAAGTGTCCTGCTTGCAGGAACGCGACCGCCTGTTCCGCCGCTTCGGCCGAGAACAGCAGGCCGCTGTGGCTGGCATCGACAACGACATGATCGGTCAGGCCTGGCAATCGGGTTTCGGCGACCGCAACGGTGCCGTCATGCTCGCCATCGAAGCCCGCGAACAGCGCCCCCAACCCGTGCGGCACGCGGCCGGCAATGACCCCGACTTCGGCCCGCCCCTGCCAACATTCCACGCCCTGTTGCAGCAGCGCCGCGCTGCGCCCGAACATGGCCGCCGCCGGCGCCCAGCGCAGCATCCCCGTCGCCGCGCCGCTGCCGGTCAAGGGCGACCCAAGACAGACGACACGCCTTACGGCCAGCTGCGGCGATTCGCACAGCGCCAGCAGCGCGATCAAACCGCCGAGGCTGTGGGCGACGATGTCGGTGTCACCTTTAGCCAGGAGTGCGGCCAGTCGCGATACCGCGGTCTCCGGGCCTTCGGCAACGCCATGGTAGGCAAAGATCTCGGGGGCGAAGCCGGCTGCGGCGAGTTTCGCCGCAAACCACTGCATGGAGGCACCCGGCATCCACAGGCCATGCAACAGGACGACACGACGCGTCATGTCGTGCTCCCTTCTCCGCGAGGGGAGAGGAGAGCACGCCGCCGCAACATGAACTCGCGATCGCGTGCGCGGCCGACCGGGAACTCGTATTCGCCCACCTTCTCGAAGCCATGGCGTGCATAGAATCGTTGCGCGCCGAGATTCTCCGACCACGCGCTGATCCACAATGTCCGCGGCCCCTCGCGTTGCAGCCAATCGAGTGCGACCTGGAACAGCTTGCCGCCCCAGCCGCCGTTCTGCGCACCGGGCAGCACGTACAGGCGCTTCAGCTCGCCATCCGCGGCGGCCACGTCTGGATGGGGCAAGCCACTTGGTCCCGCAAGCGCATAGCCAATCGCGGCATTCCCGTCCTCGAGTAGCCACAGCGCGTAGCTTTCGTCGACCAGATAGCGCGCGTAGACATCGGGGGAATGACTTTCCTGCAGGAAGGCGTTGAGGTCGTCCGCGCCATACAGATGCCCGAAAGCCTCGACGAAAGTGCGCCTACCGATGTCGCACAGCGTATGCGCATCGGTCGACGTGGCGCGGCGGATCGTCAGGCTCACGCGCCCCGGGCTTCCTTCGGACGCACCGAGACGTGCACTTCGACGAGCTGCGCATCGGGGATTGGCGACGGCGCGCCGGTCATCAGGCATTGCGCGGTAGTGGTCTTGGGGAACGCGATCACGTCGCGGATCGATTCGGTGCCGGCCATCAGCGCCGCGATCCGGTCAATGCCGAAGGCAATGCCGCCGTGTGGCGGCGCGCCGAACCGGAGCGCGTCGAGCAGGAAGCCGAACTTGGCCGCCGCCTCCTCCGCGCCGATGCCGAGCAGGTCGAACACCGTCGACTGCATCGCCGAGTTGTGGATGCGGATCGAGCCACCTCCGATCTCGTTGCCGTTGAGGACCATGTCGTAGCCACGCGAGACCGCGGTCTTCGCATTCGCGCGCAGGTCAGCGACATCGTCGACCGCCGGCGCGGTGAACGGATGATGCAGTGCGACGTAGCGTTTGGCTTCCTCGTCCCACTCGAACATCGGGAAGTCGGTGACCCAGAGCGGCGCCCACGTATCGGCCACGAGGTTCAGATCCTTGCCGAGCTTCACCCGCAGCGCACCCATGAAATCGGAGGCGCTCTTGTAGGTCGCCGCGCCGAAGAAGATCAGGTCGCCGCCCTGCGCGCCGGTGGCAGTGACGATCGCAGCGAGCGTCGTGTCATCGAGGAACTTGGCGATCGGCGAATTGATGCCGTCGCGGCCCTTCGCGGCATCCTCGACCTTCATCCACGACAAGCCCTTGGCGCCGAATTTCGCAGCGTGCGCGGCGTAATCGTCGAGCTGCTTGCGCGACAGCGTTGACGCTCCCGGCACGCGCAACGCGACCACGCGACCATCGGCGTGGTTGGCCCAGTCGGTGAACACCTTGAACTCGCACGACTTCACCATTTCGGCGATGTCGGTGAACTCCATCGCGATGCGCAGGTCGGGCTTGTCGGAACCGTAGCGGCGCACCGCCTCGGCATAGGTCATGCGCGGGAACGGACTTGCCAGCTCCACACCCATCACTTCGCGGAAGACGTCGCGGATCAGGGTTTCGGTCGTGTCCTGCACGTCGCGCTCGCCCACCCACGCGAACTCCATGTCGAGCTGGGTGAATTCAAGCTGGCGGTCGGCACGCAAGGCTTCGTCGCGGAAACAGCGCGCAATCTGGTAGTAGCGATCGAAGCCCGCGACCATCAGGATCTGCTTGAACAGCTGCGGCGACTGCGGCAGCGCGTAGAACTCGCCTGGATGCATGCGCGCCGGCACCAGGAAATCGCGCGCGCCTTCCGGCGTCGCCTTGGTCAGGATCGGCGTCTCGATGTCCTGGAAGCCGCGCGCATCCAGCCAGCGCCGCAACGCCTGCACCAGCTTGATCCGGGTGCGCATCATCTGCTGCATCTTCGGGGTGCGCAGGTCGAGATAGCGGTACTTCAGGCGGATGTCCTCGCCGGGATTCTCATGCGCGTGGAACGGCAGCGGCTCGGCCTTGTTCAGCACCTCGATTTTCGCCGCGACGACTTCGACCTGACCGGTCGGGATTTTCGCGTTCACTGACTGGCGCCGGCGCACGACACCAGTC
Source organism: Lysobacter sp. (assembly GCA_031359875.1). GTDB lineage: Bacteria > Pseudomonadota > Gammaproteobacteria > Xanthomonadales > Xanthomonadaceae > Cognatiluteimonas. The sequence goes on along the minus strand of JANMAO010000036.1, from coordinate 9,158 downwards.
ACGCGCAGGCAATCCTCGTAACCGATCTTCGCCGCGGTCGTGATCACTTCGGCGTTGCCTTCGACGTCGGCCTGCTCGGCGACGACCTGGACGATGCCCTCGTGATCACGCAGGTCAATGAAGCACAAGCCGCCGAGATCGCGGGCGACGTCGGCCCACCCGCACAGGATCACGGTCTGGCCGATCAGCGATTCATCGATCAGGCCGCAGAAATGGGTACGCATCGGGGCAAGCTCCGGAACAGGTCCGGCCGGGCCGGAAAGCCCGCTAGTTTAGCGGCTGGGTCGGGAGAGCTGGGTTGCAGCTCGCATCGGCTCAGGGCGTGCCGGTCGCCGGTTTGGGGGCGGGCGCAGGTTCGGTTTTTGCCGGCTTGGCCGCAGGCTTCGCCTCAGCAGCCTTGGAATCTGCAGGCTTGGAGCCGGCGGGCTTGGGGTCGGCGGGCTTGGCCTCGCTTTTCGCTTCGGCTTTGGCGGCATCGCCGCCACTGGCGCCCTCGGCCTTCTCGGTCAGGTTGCGCTTCTTGTCGCTGTCCTTCTTGAAGTCGGTCTCGTACCAGCCGCTGCCTGACAGCCGGAAGCTCGGGGCGGTCAGCTGACGCTTCACCGCCGCGGCGCCGCATTCCGGACAGGCGGCAGGATCGGGGTCGGACAACTTCTGCAAGCGGTCGTAGTGATGACCGCAGGCGGCGCAGGCGAACGCGTAGATGGGCATGGGACTCTGGGACGTGGGGAACCTGCGCCCAGTGTGAGGCCTGCGCGACCGCTTTCAAGCCGCGATGGCGTCATTCCGCTACGCTTTCGACAATCCCCATCAGGCCAGACCCATGTCCGACGGCGCTCCCCGCTTCATCGTCACCCACTCCATCATCGCCGCGCTGCTGGTTGCACTGGGCCTGCTCGGCGCCGGCTGGTTCGCTGCGCAGGGCATGGCGCGGCTGAAGACTGCCGACCGCTACGTCACCGTCAAGGGATCGGCCGAAAAGATCGTCGACGCCAACCTCGTGGTCTGGCCGCTGCCGCATTCGGTCGGCGGGAACGATCTGGCCGACGTGCAGGCGAAGCTCGACGCCAACACCCAGACCATCCGCGCATTTTTTGCGCAGGCGGGATTCAAGCCCGAGGAAATCGTGGTATCGCCACCGCGGCTCGAGGATCGTTGGGCGTGGGCATCCGGCGACAACAAACCGCCGGAGCGCTATCGCTACTCGACCACCGTGATCCTGCGCACCTCCGACGTCACCAAGGCGCGGGTCGTGCTCCGTCGCAGCGGTGAACTGGTCGCGCGCGGCGTGATGCTGGGTACCGGGGAAGGTGGCGCGGGCGGACCGGAGTTCGACTACACCAAACTCAATGCGATCAAGCCTGCATTGATCGCCGAAGCCACGGCCAACGCGCGTCAGTCCGCCGAACAGTTCGCCAAGGATTCGGGCGCACGCATCGGCGGCATCCGCAGCGCCAACCAGGGCGTGGTCGACATCAGCGACCGCGACCAGGGCAGCCCGCAAGTCAAGAAGGTGCGGGTCGTGACCACCGTGGAGTATTTCCTCAGGGATTGAGGGGCCGTGCGGACGAACGACGGCTAGGCCGCGTTCGCCTCGTACAGCGCGAGCAGCTCCAGTTCGGCGTTTTCCAGCTCCGCGCTCAGGTCACCCTGCTGCTTGCCAAGTGACGCCGCGCGCGTGCCACCGTCGGCGTAGAGGCCCGGATCGACGAGTTGCGTTGCCAGCACGGCGATGCGCGCTTCCAGATCGGCGACGCGCGACTCCGCCTTGGCCAGTTTGTGCGGGTTGATGCGGCTGGTCGGCTTCGCGGGCGTCGCCACGACCACTGGCGCTTGGCTTGCTTTCGCCGGCTTGTCGATCTTTGCGGATTCGCTACCGGGCCTGGAGCGCAGCCAGGCCGCGTACTCGTCGAGGTCGCCGTCGAACGGTTCGACCCGGCCATCAGCCACGCGCCAGAACGTTTCGCACACCAGTCCGCTCAGGTGGCGGTCGTGCGAGACCATGACGATTGCGCCCTCGAACACCGACAAGGCTTCGGCCAGTGCCTCGCGCATTTCCAGGTCGAGATGGTTGGTGGGCTCGTCGAGCAGCAGCACGTTGGGCTGCAGCCATGCGATCAGCGCGAGTGCGAGGCGTGCGCGCTCGCCGCCGGAAAAGCCATTGATGCTCTCGAAGGCGCGATCGCCGGCGAAATTCCATTTGCCGAGGAAGTCGCGGAAGGCCTGGGTCGAGCCATTGGGCGCCAGTTCGCACAGGTGGTCGATCGCCGATGTACCGGACTTCAACGACTCCACCGTGTGCTGGGCGAAATAGCCGATGCGCAGATCCGGATGCGCATTGCGTTCGCCGGTGAGCGGCGCAAGTTCGCCGACCAGGGTTTTCACCAGCGTCGACTTGCCGGCGCCGTTGATGCCCAGCAGCCCCACGCGATCGCCGGCTTCGAGGCCGAAGTTGACGTCGTGCAGAATCGTGATGACACCCTCGCCCGCTTGCGCAGTGCGATACCCGCAATCCATGTGACTCAGCCGCAGCAACGAATTCGGCAACTTCAGCGGTTGCGGGAAATCGATGCGCACTTCGCGCTCGGCGCGCACGGCTTCGGTGCCGGTCATCTTGGCCAGGCGCTTGACACGCGACTGCGCCTGCTTGGCCTTCGCCGCGCTGGCCTTGAAGCGGTCGATGAAGCTCTGCAGGTGCGCACGCTCGGCCTGGGCCTTTTCATGCGTGATCTGCTGCAGGCGCAATTGCTCGGAACGCTGCCGCTCGAATGCGGTGTAGTCGCCGGGATACAACTTGGCCTTGCCGCTGTGCAGGTGCAGCGTATGCGTGCAGACGTTGTCGAGGAATTCGCGATCGTGCGAAATCAACAGCAGCGTGCCGGGGTATTTCAGCAGCCATTGCTCCAGCCACAACACGGCATCCAGGTCGAGGTGGTTGGTGGGCTCGTCCAGCAGCAGCAGGTCCGACGGCGTCATCAACGCGCGCGCCAGGTTCAGCCGCACCCGCCAACCGCCGGAAAACGTGCTGACCGCGCGCGTATGCGTTTCGGCTGGAAACCCGAGCCCGTGCAGCAACTTGCCGGCGCGCGCGCTGGCGTCGTAACCGCCGACTTCCTCGAGCCGGTGATGGGCCTCCGCAACCGCCTCCCAGTCCTCGTTGGCGAAGGCATTGGCCTCCGCCTGCAACGCCGCGTGCACCACCACGTCACCAGACAGCACGAAATCGATGGCGGCATCGGGCAACGACGGCATTTCCTGCGCGATGCTGGCGATGCGCACGCGGTTGGACAGGTCCAGGTCACCGCGATCGGCTTCGATCTCGTTGCGGAGCGCGGCGAACAGCGAGGATTTGCCGGTGCCGTTGCGGCCGACCACGCCGACCCGCCAGCCGGATTGCAAGGTGAGGTCGACATCGGACAGCAGCAGGCGTTCGCCCCGGCGCAGGGCGAAATTACGGAAGGAGATCATCGGATGATTTTACCAGCCGGTTCCCACCGGCGCGGCGCCAACAGCGGCACGCCGGGCTTTGTTCACAAAAATCCTCCCGCTGTCCAGCACGACGCCGCCGTGGTGGGCGGCGATACCCTGCACTTGCATCGACGCTTCGCGGCCGCATCTTCACGCTATCGCGGCACGGGCCGCCCGGCGAGACGACGTCTATGCGCATGGACAAGCTCACCTCACGCTTCCAGCAGGCGCTCGCCGACGCGCAGTCGCTTGCCGTGGGGCGTGACCACAACCTGATCGAGCCGGCGCACCTGCTGGTCGCGCTGGTCGACCAGGCGGGTGGCGGCACGCGGCCGTTGCTGGCCCAGGCGGGGGTCAACGTCCCGCTTTTGCGCGAGCGCCTGGGGGAGATCCTGGACAAGTTGCCCAAGGTGTCCGGGCAGGCGGGCAATGTCAGTGTCGGCAACGACCTCGCGCGTTTGCTCAACGTCACCGACAAACTGGCGCAGCAGCGTGGCGATGCCTTCATCGCCAGCGAGCTGTTCCTGCTCGCGGCGCTGGATGACGGCGGCGATGCCGGTCACGCGCTGAAGGCCGCCGGTGCGGCGAAACCGAAACTGGACAGCGCGATCGACGCGATGCGCGGAGGCGAGAAAGTGCAGGACGAGAATGCAGAGGAAGCGCGCCAGGCGCTGGAGAAATACACGATCGACCTGACCGCGCGCTCGGAGAAGGGCAAGCTCGATCCGGTGATCGGCCGCGACGAGGAAATCCGCCGCACGATCCAGGTGCTGCAGCGCCGGACCAAGAACAATCCGGTGCTGATCGGCGAGCCCGGCGTCGGCAAGACCGCGATCGTCGAAGGCCTCGCCCAGCGCATCGTCAATGGCGAGGTGCCCGAAGGCCTCAAGGGCAAGCGCGTGTTGTCGCTGGACATGGGCGCGTTGATCGCCGGGGCGAAATTCCGTGGCGAGTTCGAGGAGCGGTTGAAGGCCGTGCTCAATGATCTGTCGAAAAGCGAAGGCCAGATCATCCTGTTCATCGACGAGCTGCACACCGTGGTCGGCGCCGGCAAGGCCGAAGGCTCGATGGATGCCGGCAACATGCTCAAGCCGGCGCTCGCGCGTGGCGAGCTGCATTGCATCGGCGCGACCACGCTCGATGAATACCGCAAGTACATCGAGAAGGATGCCGCGCTGGAGCGGCGCTTCCAGAAGATCCTGGTCGGCGAGCCCAGTGTCGAGGACACGATCGCGATCCTGCGCGGGCTGAAGGAACGTTACGCCGTGCATCACGGCGTCGAGATCACCGATCCCGCCATCGTCGCGGCGGCGACGTTGTCGCACCGCTACATCGCCGACCGGCAGTTGCCGGACAAGGCGATCGACCTGATGGACGAGGCCGCCTCGCGGATCCGCATGGAGATCGACTCCAAGCCAGAGGAGATGGATCGCAAGGAGCGCCGGCTGATCCAGCTCAAGATCCAGCGCGAGGCGTTGAAGAAGGAGAAGGACGCCGAATCAAAGCAGCGGCTGGCTGACCTGCAAGCCGAAATCGAGAAACTCGAGCGCGAGTTCAACGACCTTGAGGAGGTCTGGAAAGCCGAGAAGGCGACGCTGCAGGGCGCGACCCGGATCAAGGAACAGATCGAGCAGGCCCGGCTCGAACTGGAGGCGGCGCAGCGTCGCCAGGACTACGCGCGCATGAGCGAGATCCAGTACGGGCAACTGCCGGAACTGGAAAAGCAGCTCAATGCCGCGCAGGAGGTCGAGCACAAGGGATTCAAGCTGCTGCAGGACAAGGTCACCGCCGAGGAGATCGCGCAGGTGGTGTCGCGCTGGACCGGCATCCCGGTCAGCAAGATGCTCGAGGGCGAGCGCGAAAAGCTGCTGCAGATGGAAGCGCAGCTGCACACGCGCGTGGTCGGGCAGGACGAGGCGATCAAGGTCGTGTCCGATGCGGTGCGTCGTTCACGCGCCGGCCTGAGCGATCCCGACCGGCCAAGCGGCTCGTTCTTGTTCCTTGGCCCGACCGGTGTCGGCAAGACCGAGTTGTGCAAGGCGTTGGCCGAATTCCTGTTCGACTCGTCCGACGCGATGGTGCGGATCGACATGAGCGAGTTCATGGAGCGCCATTCGGTCGCGCGCTTGATCGGCGCGCCGCCGGGCTACGTCGGCTACGAGGAAGGCGGTTACCTCACCGAGGCGGTGCGGCGGCGTCCGTATTCGCTGATCCTGCTCGATGAAATCGAAAAGGCGCATCCGGATGTCTTCAACATCCTGCTGCAGGTGCTTGACGATGGCCGCCTCACCGACGGCCAGGGACGCACGGTCGACTTCCGCAACACCGTGATCGTGATGACGTCCAACCTCGGCTCGCACCAGATCCAAAGCATGTTCGATGACAGCAGTGCAGGCGCCGACTCACCCGAGGCCTACACGCAGATGAAGGCCTCGGTGATGGGCGTGGTGCAGGCGCATTTCCGTCCGGAGTTCATCAACAGGCTCGACGACATCGTCGTGTTCCATCCGCTGGACAAGGCGCAGATCGGCGAGATCGCGAAGATCCAGCTGCGCGGGCTGGAAAAGCGGCTGGCCGAACGTGGCCTGCGCATCGAGCTGTCCGCGCAGGCATTGGCGTTGCTCGGCAACGCCGGCTTCGATCCGGTCTACGGGGCGCGTCCGTTGAAGCGCGCGATCCAGGCGCAGATCGAAAATCCGCTGGCGACACGCATCCTGTCAGGCGACTTCGGCAATGGTGATGTCATCCGCGTCGATGTCGAGGGTGGGCACATGGTGTTCCGCAAGACCTGACTCGCAACCGGACCGCTATGTGCGATAGATGACCGTCGCCATCCGCCCGCTGCGCTGGTCGCGCCGGTGCGAAAAAAAGCGCTGTGCATCGGAGATCGTGCACAAGCCGCCGCCATTGACCCGGGTGACGCCGGCAATGGCGAGCCGCCTGCGCGCGAGTGCGTAGAGGTCCACGCGCCAGTGTCCGGGGCGCGTCGCTACAAACGCGGAAGCCGCGTCGGCATCCCGCCGCACAAAGGCATCGAACACCTCCTGCCCGATCTCGTAGGCCTGCGGCCCCGCCGCGGGACCGAGCCAGGCGACGATGCGCTCGCGCGGCGCGTGCATCGCGTCGAGCGTGGCTTCCAGCACGCCACCGGCGAGCCCGCGCCAGCCCGCGTGCGCGGCTGCGACTTCGCTACCGTCATCGTGGGCGAATACCACCGGCAGGCAGTCGGCAGTCAGGATCGCGAGCACCGTGCCCGGTGCGCGGGTGACTGCTGCATCGACTTCGGGTTCGTCGGAACCGGGTTCAACTGCGACATTGGCGCCGTGTACCTGCTGCAGCCAGCGCGGAGGCGATGGCAACGCGAAACGTGAAACCAGCTCATCGCGATTGCTTGCAACCACATCGACGTCGTCACCGCAGCGCGCGCCGAGATTGAAATGATCGAACGGGGCGCGCGAACTCCCGGCACCGTGGCGCAGCGTGGTGAAGGCGATCACGCCGGGCGGCGCCTGCCAGTCGGCGGCGAGCCGCGCGTCACCGCGCTCCAGGGTCACCGCCGCTGCTTCTCGACATGCGCGGCGGCATCCTCGCGCAGCGCCTTGAGCAGATGCAGCATGTCGTCGGGCACCGGCGCGGTGCAGCGCACCGGCTGGCCGGTGATCGGATGCATGAATTCCAGGGTTTCCGCATGCAACGCCTGGCGCCGGAACCCGCGCAATGCCTCGATCAGTTCGGCAGTGGCGCCCTTGGGCAGCTTCAGCGGGCCGCCGTACAACGGATCGCCGACGATCGGATGCTTGAGGTGCGCCATGTGCACGCGGATCTGATGGGTACGTCCGGTTTCGAGTCGACATTCAAGCGCGGTGTGCGCGCGGAAACGTTCGCGCAGGCGGTAGTGGGTGACGGCATCGCGGCCGCCTTCGTCACGCGCCGCCATGCGGATGCGATCGCGCGGATGGCGGTCGATCGCGGCGTTGGCGGTGCCGCCGGAGACCAGCGCGCCGACCACGACCGCGAGGTATTGCCGATGCACGCCACGTGCCGACAGTTGCGCCACCAGGGCTGTGTGCGCCGGCAAGGTGCGTGCAACGACCATCACGCCCGAGGTGTCCTTGTCGAGCCGGTGGACGATGCCCGCGCGCGGTACCGCGGCGAGCGAGGGATCGAGGTGCAGCAGCGCGTTGACCAGCGTCCCGGTCGGGTTGCCCGCGCCCGGGTGCACCACCAGCCCGGCCGGCTTGTTCAGGACGATCACCTGCTCGTCCTCGAACAGCACGTCGAGGGGAATGTCCTCGGGTTCGGCCTGCGTCTGCACATCGAGCACGACCGTGAGCGAGACCGCTTCGCCGCCGCGCACCGGGTCACGCCCGCGCACGGCCTGGCCATCAAGCAGGGCATCGCCGGACTTGATCCACAAGCTCAGGCGCGAGCGCGAGTACTCCGGGAACAACTCGGCGAGCGCCGCATCGAACCGCCGACCGGCCAGGGTGTCCGGTACCAGCGTAGTAAGGGTTTCGGTGGCGTCGAGGGGAGAAGAGGACATGCGGCGGCAGCTCCGGCAGGGTTAAGGGAGGCTTCGCCCGGGCTGCTATTATCGGCGCTTCGTGCCCCCGGCGCCTTTGTCCCCACTCATGACCCCACGCTCCCGTCTCCCAAGTCATCCGCTCCTGGGCAACTTGTCCCTGCGTTCCATCCTGCTGCTGGTCCTGCTGACCTTGTTCGCCGGCTCCGGTTGTTCCACCGTCAAGGGCATGTTCGGCAAGGACAAGGATGCCAACGAGGGCGTCCCGGTCGAACAGCTTTACGACAAGGGCCACGCGCAGATGACGCATGGCAACTGGAGCGGCGCGACCACCGTCTACAAGCGCCTGATCGCGCAATATCCCTACGGGCCGTACACCGAGCAGGCGCTGGTCGAGACCGCCTACGCGCAGTACAAGTCGGGCAGCAACGACGATGCGATCTCGACCATCGACCGCTTCATCCGCACCTATCCGACCCACCGCGACACGGTTTACATGTATTACCTGCGCGGGCTGGTGGATTCCAACCGCGACACCGTCTTCCTGCAGAAAGTCTGGAAGCTCGATCCGAGCCGTCGCGATCTCGCGACACCGTTGCAGGCCTACAACGACTTCAAGACGGTCAGCGAACGCTATCCCAACAGCCGTTACGCCGTCGACGCGCGCGAGCGCATGGCCGCGTTGCGCAATGTATTCGCCCGCCACGAGCTGGAAACCGCGATGTACTACCTGCGCCGCGGCGCCTGGGTGGCCGCGGCGGACCGCGCCAAGTATCTGCTCGAGACCTATCCGCAGTCCTCCCACCAGAACGACGCCGTCGCGGTGCTGGCCGAGGCCTATACGCGCCTTGGCAACCCGACGCTGGCCGCCGATGCCAAGCGCGTCCTGCAGCAGAACGACCCGAGCCACCCGTGGCTGCATGGCGACTGGCCGGATTATCCGTCGAAGTTCCGCAAGTTGAATCCGTTCGCGGGCGAGACTTCGGCCGTGGATACCAGCAAGCGCTGAATTGTTCGCGAGAAAGAGCGCCGCCTTCGGGCGGCGTTCTTGTTTCCGCGCTTCGTAGGAGCGGCTTTAACCGCCCTTGCATCGTCGTGCGAAATACTCGCGGCTAAAGCCGCTCCTACGAGGTGCAGCGACGCTTACTCGCGATACCCGTTGCTGATC
>JANMAO010000181.1:0-23625 GCA_031359875.1 Lysobacter sp. | reverse complement strand
TCGGTGCCGGTCCGCGGCAACATCGGCGTGCAGGTGCAGCACGTCGACCAGTCCTCGACCGCGAATGTATTCGACGGCTCGCGGCCGGCCGGCAGCCAGATCGTCCCGTACACGCGCGGCACGAAGTACACGGACGTGCTGCCCAGCCTCAACCTGGCCTTCAGTTTCCCGGCGGACCAGGTGCTGCGCTTCGCGCTCGCCAAGCAGGTCGCCCGCCCGCGCGTCGACCAGTTGCGTGCCTCGCGCGAATTCGGCGTTGACATCAGCAAGAACCCGCCGGTCCCCGGGGCCAGCGGTGGCAATCCGGAGTTGCAGCCGTGGCGCGCGAATGCGCTCGACATCTCGTACGAGAAGTACTTCGCCACCAAGGCGTACGTGGCGGCCGCGGTGTTCTACAAGGACCTGAAGAGCTACATCTTCACGCAGACCCGCGACAACTATGACTTCTCCGACCTGTTGGTCGGTTATGTGCCGCCGCCGGGCATAGGCCAGCCGCAGCGCACGGGCAACTTCACCGCCCCGTTCAACGGCAAGGGCGGCAGCATGCGAGGCCTCGAGTTGAGCGCATCGCTTCCGATGAACCTGTTCACGCCGGTGCTCGATGGCTTTGGCGTGGTGGCGAGCGCAACGTACACCGACAGCAGCATCCACATCGTCGATCCGGACAGTTCGTCGAGCGTCGGCAGCGCCCCGATCGCCCTGCCGGGCCTGTCCAAGCGGGTGTACAACTTCACCGCGTACTACGAGCGCAACGGCTTCGAGGCGCGCCTCAACCAGCGCCGGCGTTCGGACTTCATCGGTGAGATCGGCAATTTCGCCGGCAATCGCACGCTGCGCTACGTGGTCGGCGAGAACATCACCGACGCGCAGGTCAGCTATGCGTTCGGCGATGCGAGCAGCCTCAAGGGCCTGACGCTGCTGTTCCAGGCTAACAACCTGACCAACGAGGCTTACCGCACGTACGCCGGTACCAAGGACCGTCCGCTCGAGAACATCGAGTTCGGCCGGACCTTCCTGTTGGGCGTCAACTACAAGTTCTGATCGACTGATCCTCACCCGCCGGCCTTCGAGCCGGCGGGTTTTTTTGTGCCCGCAGTTTGGCATCAAGCGGCAGGGCACGTCGCACGTCGCACGTCGCACGTCGCACGTCGCACGTCGCACGTCGCACGTCGCACGTCGCACGTCGCACGTCGCACGTCGCCGACCGCAGCGGATTGAGCTGTCCCTGTGGGTCACAAACGGCATATCAGATAGCCGGAGCGGCGCAATACCCGGCAAGGAACGGCTCGTGCGTGGGCATCAGGTTGACGACGCCGTGCATGACGCGTTTGACGTCCCCGATCATGTTGCCGATGAGTTCCCGGGACTTCGCGTAGGCCAAGCACGTGGTAGCCCTGCGGGCGGATGCCCAGCCGGGCAGAAACGTCACGAGCACAACCGCACGAAGCACGCGCCATGCCATCGCGATCGCACTGAATACGATTGCAATAGCCCAGCTTCCCGGATGCTGCACCTGCACCTGGGCGCACAGTGCGCAAGCGCGCAGGGAGACCGTGCGCGCGTCTGACTTTCGGGGAGTAGCTGCGATGCGTAACCTGATGCGTGTGTTGGGCGGTGCGGGTGGCGGTGTGCTGTTTGCGTGTGCGCTGTTGCTTGCGCCGGCCCCGGCCGCGCGGGCGGCGATCAATGCCCAGGCGCTTGGCGCGAAATACGATGCCAGCCAGAGCAACATTACCTTTCGCGTGTATTCCTCGCGCGCCACGCGGATCGAGGTCGCGATCTACAAGACGCCCTCCGGCGCACAGGAGGCGGTGCGCTATGTGCTGACCAAGGACACCATCACCAACGTCTGGTCGAAGACCACCTCGGTGGCCACGCTGCAGACGACCTACGGCATTACCGGCACGGTGTATTACGGCTATCGCGCCTGGGGTCCGAACTGGCCGTACAGCAGCAGCTGGACCAAGGGCAGCGGCATCGGCTTCGTCACCGACATCGACGCCAGCGGCAACCGTTTCAACCCGAACAAGCTGCTGATCGATCCGTACGCGGTCGAGATCAGCCAGGACCCGAACACCGCCAGCTGCGCCGATGGCACCCTCTACGCCACCGGCGCGACCAACCGCAACAAGGACAGCGGCGCGTGTGCAAGCAAGGGCATCGTGCTGGCGACGGTCACCACCTCGATCGGCACCAAGCCCACGCGCGCACTGAAGGACGACGTGGTGTACGAAGTGCACGTGCGCGGGCTCACCATGAGCGATACCAGCGTACCGGTGGCATCGCGCGGCACCTATGCCGGCGCGGCACTCAAGGCAGGCTACCTCGCCAGCCTCGGTGTCACCGCGGTCGAGTTCCTGCCGGTGCAGGAAACCCAGAACGACACCAACGACGTCGACCCCAACTCCGACACCGGTGACAACTACTGGGGCTACATGACCCTGAACTACTTCGCGCCGGATCGCCGCTATGCGTCGGACAAGACGCCCGGCGGCCCCACGCGCGAATGGAAGACGATGGTGAAGGCCTTCCATGATGCCGGCATCAAGGTCTACATCGACGTGGTCTACAACCACACCGGCGAGGGCGGCCCGTGGGGTGGCACCGATGGACTCACCGTATACAACCTGCTGTCGTGGCGCGGCCTCGACAACCCGACCTATTACTCGCTGACCAGCGACCTCCAGCATCCGTGGGACAACACCGGCGTTGGCGGCAACTACAACACCCGCAATACCGTCGCGCAGAACATGATCGTGGATTCGCTTGCGTATTGGCGCGACACCCTCGGCGTGGACGGCTTCCGCTTCGACCTGGCGTCGGTGCTCGGCAACACCTGCCAGAACGGTTGCTTCAATTTCGACAAGACGGATGCGGGCAATGCGCTCAATCGCATCGTGGCCGAGCTGCCGCCGCGGCCGGCGGCGGGCGGCTCGGGCCTGGACCTGATCGCCGAACCGTGGGCGATCGGTGGCAACTCGTATCAGGTCGGCGGTTTTCCCTCCGGCTGGGCCGAGTGGAACGGCATCTACCGCGACTCGCTGCGCAAGGACCAGAACAAGCTGGGTTCGGCGACCGTCACGCCGGGGGAACTCGCCAACCGCTTCGCCGGCTCGTCGGATCTGTACGGCGACGACGGCCGCAAGCCATGGAACTCGATCAACTTCATGGTCGCGCACGACGGCTTCACGCTCAACGATCTGTACGCCTACAACACCAAGCAGAACACCCAGCCTTGGCCGTACGGCCCGTCCGATGGCGGCGATGACAACAACAACAGCTGGGACCAGGGCGGCATCGTCGCCGATCAACGCAAGGCTGCACGCACGGGGCTGGCGTTTTTGATGCTGAGCGCTGGCGTGCCGATGATCACCGGCGGCGACGAAGTGCTGCGCACGCAGTTCGGCAACAACAACGTCTACAACCTTGATTCCCCTGCCAACTGGCTGTTCTGGACGCGGGACACGATCGAGAGCAACCACCAGACCTACACCACGCGCCTGATTGCGTTCCGCAAGGCGCACCCGGCGCTGCGTCCGGCGAACTTCTATTCGGGCGTGGACAACAACGGCAACGTGATGGAGCAGCTGCGCTGGTTCAAGCCCGACGGCGCGCAGGCCGACAGCGCCTACTTCGCCGACGCCAACAACCACGCGATTGCCTGGCGCATCGACGGCAGTGAGTTCGGCGATTCCGCGAGTGCGATCTACGTCGCTTACAACGGCTGGTCCGGCAATGTGAACTTCACGTTGCCTTGGCCCGGTACCGGCAAGCAGTGGTACCGCGTCACCGACACTGCCACCTGGAACGAAGGCCCGAACACCGTCGTCATACCCGGCTCCGAAGCCTTCATCGGCGGCGAGTTCACGGTGTATGCCGTACAGGCCCGCTCGTTGTTGCTGTTGATCGCCAAGTGAGCAACGCCATCCAAAAAATCGGGATCACGATTTCGCCGGTCGGGTCACCAGCACGCAAAGCTTTCAACCGCTGGAGCGCAATCCAGCGGCTCGACTTGCCAGCGCTATGATCCGGCCCCAGTCGCCCGCTGCCAACGCATCGGCGGGAACCATCCACGAGCCACCAACGGTGATCACGTTCGGCAGGCGAAGATAGCCAAGTGCGTTGCCCGCGTCGATGCCGCCAGTGGGACAGAACTTCACGTCGGCGAAGGGGCCGGCGAACGAAGTCAGGGCGCCGACACCGCCGGACGCTTCGGCGGGGAAGAACTTGAATCGTCGATGGCCGCACTCGATCCCGCGCATGACATCGCTGGCAGTCGCCACGGCAGGAATCCACGGCAGCGGGCAGCAGGCGGCGGCGGCGTAAAGCGCATCGGTGGTGCCGGGTGAGATCGCGAACGCCGCACCTGCCGCCGTCACCGCCGCCAACTGCACCGGGGTCAGCACCGTGCCCGCGCCGACGCAGGCGTCGGGGACCTCTTCGACGATGCGGCGGATCGCCGCCAGGGCAATGTCCGAGCGCAGCGTCACTTCCAGCACCGGCAAGCCTGCGGCCGCCAGTGCGCGAGCCAGGGGGACAGCATCCTCGATGCGGTCGATGCGCAGCACCGGCAGCACGGGTGCGCGCGACAACAGCGCGTCGATGCTGACGGTCCGGTCGGGCGGGAACGATGGAGTCATCGCGTGGTCACTCGTTGGCGGCGGCGCGCAGCGCCACCGCGGCGCCCAGCAGGCCGGGATGGGGATGGGTGACGACATGGATGGTCACCGACTCAAGATAGGCCGCGAAGCGTCCCTTCGCCAGGAAGCGCTCGCGGAACGCACTGCTGCGCAGGAACGGGACGAAGCGCGGCATGATCCCGCCCGCGATCAGCACCGTGCGCGCGCCATGGATCAGGGCCGCGTCGCCGGCCACGCTGCCGAGCACTGCGCAGAACCGCGCCAGTGAACGCCGTGCGCTGATGTCGTGGCCCTCCAGTGCCGCCGCGACGATATCGGCGGGGTCGCGCAGCGTGGGCAGCTTGTACTTGCCCGTCTTGCCGCGCAGCAGGGCCTCGATGTGGGCCAGGCCGGTGCCGCACAGCAACCGCTCGTTGGAGACCCGGCCGAAGCGCGCGGTCATCCAGCGCGCGATCGCGTGTTCCTCCTTGCCGATCGGGGCGAACGTGGCATGCCCGCCTTCGGTTTCAACGACCTGCCAGGCCGCATCGCTGGTGGGCACCAGCATCGCGATGCCGAGCCCGGTGCCGGGGCCGAGCACCGTCACCGGCCCCTGCAGCGGCGTCGTCGCGGACCCGTGCAGCGTGGCGCGATCTTCCGCGGCGAGCGCGGGCACCGCCCATGCCACGGCGCCGAAGTCGTTCAGCACGCGCAGCTGCTCCAGTTCCAGCGACCCGCGCAGTTCGCGCTGGCTGAAGGACCACTCACGGTTGGTGAGGCGGACCGCGTCGTTGCCGACCGGCGAGGCCACGGCGAGCGCGGCGCGGCGTGGCCGCACGCCAACCTCGGCCAGGTAGTGCTCGGCCGCATGCTGCAGGCTGGCGAAGCGGGCGTTGCACAGCGAGCGCGACTGCAGCACGCGGGGCGCGGGATCGGCGGGATCGGTCAACGCGAAACGCGCATTGGTGCCGCCGATGTCGGCGATCAGCTCCAGCGACGTCGCCGTCACTGGCGTCCCGCCGTTGCCGGCGCGTCCACGAACAGGCTGCATGCCCCTTGCTCGGCGGTGCCCGCGTGCGCGCGCATCGCGCCGAACAGTTCGCGGCCCATGCCGTGCGCCAGCGCCTGGTTGGATTCGGGTGCGCGTGCTTCCCACGTCGCCGCATCGACGCGCGCCTCGAACACACCGGCCTCGGCGTCGATGTGGATGCAGTCGCCGTCGCGGATGCGGCCGATGGCGCCGCCGTCGATCGCCTCCGGCGTGACATGGATCGCGGCCAGCACCTTGCCCGATGCGCCCGACATGCGGCCGTCGGTCAGCAGCGCGACCCGCTGGCCGCGATCCTGCAGCAGTCCGAGGGTCGGGGTGAGCTTGTGTAGTTCCGGCATGCCGTTGGCACGCGGCCCCTGCCCGCGCACCACCGCGATGAAATCGCCATCCAGCGCACCCGCCTTGAACGCGTCGAGTACCGCCTGCTGCGTATCGAACACCCGTGCCGGCGCCGTGATCGCGCGATGGCTGGTTGCGACGGCGGAAATCTTGACCATCGCGCGTCCCAGGTTGCCTTGCAGGCGGCGCAGGCCGCCTTCGCTGTCGAAGGGCTCGGCGCCGGAGCGCAGCACGCTGAGGTCCAGCGACACGTCGGGCGGATCGCGCCAGCGCAGCGTCGTGCCATCGAGCCATGGCTCGCGCGCCTGTGCATGCAGGTCGCCGCCGTGCACGCACCGGATGTCTGCATGCAGCAAGCCCGCGCCGAGCAGGTCGCGGATGACGAAGGCCAGGCCGCCAGCCGCGTGGAACTGGTTCACATCGGCGCTGCCGTTGGGATAGATGCGCGTGAGCAGCGGCGTGATCCGCGAGAGTTCGTCGAGGTCGTCCCAGTCGATGACGATGCCGGCGGCCCGTGCGATTGCGACCAGGTGGATGGAATGGTTGGTCGAGCCGCCGGTCGCGGCCAGCCCGACCATCGCGTTCACGATCGACTTCTCGTCGACGGCGAGCCCGATCGGCGTGTAGTCATCCCCGGCGGCGGTGATCTGCAGCGCGCGCTGCGTCGCGGCGACGGTCAATGCATCGCGCAACGCCGTGCCCGGATGCACGAAGGCGCTGCCGGGCATGTGCAGGCCCATGACCTCCATCAGCATCTGGTTCGAATTGGCGGTACCGTAGAACGTGCAGGTGCCGGCGCCGTGGTACGACGCGGCTTCGGCTTCGAGCAGTTCCTCGCGATCGGCCCTGCCTTCGGCATGGCGCTGACGCACAGCGGCCTTCTCGCGATTCGGCAAGCCCGAGCGCATCGGGCCCGCGGGGACCAGCACCATCGGCAGATGGCCGAAGCTCAAGGCGCCGATCAGCAGGCCGGGCACGATCTTGTCGCATACGCCCAGCAGCAATGCCGCATCGAACATGTCGTGGGAGAGCGCGATCGCGGTCGACATCGCAATGACGTCGCGCGAGAACAGCGACAGTTCCATGCCGTCGCGGCCCTGGGTGACGCCGTCGCACATCGCCGGCACGCCGCCGGCCACCTGCGCGGTGCCGCCCGCGGCCCGCGCCGCGGCGCGGATCAGTGTCGGGTAGTGCTCCATTGGCTGGTGCGCCGAGAGCCTGTCGTTGGAGGCGGTGACGATGCCGATGTTGCCGGCGCGTCCCGAGCGCAAGGCGGGCTTGTCCGCGCCCGCCGCGGCGAATCCGTGCGCGAGGTTGCCGCATCCCAGTGCCGCGCGCGCCGGCGAGACGCCGCGTGCGGCGGCAATGCACGCCAGGTACGCCGAGCGCGTCTGCGCGCTGCGGCGAACGATGCGTTCGGTGACGCGCGCCACCGTCGGATGCAGGATCGTGGATGGCGTCACCGGATCATTCCCTCCAGCTGTGGCCGTGGCGTTCGGCCAGGGTGACGGCCGATGCCGGGCCCCAGGTGCCCGCGGGATACGGTCGCGGCGCGGTGCCGGCGTGCTCGCGTCCGGCGATGATCGCGTCGACCCACTGCCAGGCCGCTTCGGTTTCGTCGCGCCGCACGAACAACGTACCGTTGCCCTCCAGCGCGTCCAGGTACAGCCGCTCGT
Organism: Lysobacter sp.; assembly: GCA_031359875.1. GTDB lineage: Bacteria > Pseudomonadota > Gammaproteobacteria > Xanthomonadales > Xanthomonadaceae > Cognatiluteimonas. The sequence goes on along the minus strand of JANMAO010000181.1, from coordinate 15,940 downwards.
ACGCCAGCCGCTTGCGGTCGGATGCGAACCGCTCATGCAGGTCCAGGTCCAGTCCCACCTGCGACAGTTGCAGGCCGGCCCGGTCCAGGCCCGGCGTCTTGCTCATCAGGCGCAACTCGATGCGTTCTTCGGGCTGCAGCGAGATCACCAGCGCATTGGGTTCGGCGCGCGCGCCGGTGGCCGCGAAGATCGAATGTGGCACCGCGCGGAACTGCAGGAAGATCTCGGTCGTGCGCCGCGGCATGCGCTTGCCGGTGCGCAGGTAGAACGGCACGCCGGACCAGCGCCAGTTGTCGATGCGCGCGCGCATCGCGATGAAGGTTTCGCTGCGGCTGGCGCGCCCGAGTTCCTCGACGTAGCCGGGCGCCGCGCGCCCACCGATGGCGCCGGCGACGTATTGCCCGGCCACGGTTTCGGTGGCGACATCGACGCCGGCAATCGGCCGCAGCGAGCGCAGCACCTTCAGTTTCTCGTTGCGCACGGCGCTGGGATCGAATTGCGAGGGCGGCTCCATCGCGGTCAGGCACAGCAGCTGCAGCAGGTGGTTCTGCAGCATGTCGCGGGTGGCGCCGGACTCATCGTAGTAATCGCGCCCTTCGGCGCCGATGGTCTCGGCGACGGTGATCTGCACCTGCTCGATGTGGCGCGCATTCCACAGCGGCTCGAACAACGCATTGCCAAAGCGCAGCGCCAGCAGGTTCTGCACGCCTTCCTTGCCCAGGTAATGGTCGACGCGGAACACCTGCTCCTCGTCGAAGACCTGGGCCACGCCGTCGTTGATGGCGATCGCGCTGGCCAGGTCGCGGCCGATGGGTTTTTCCAGCAGCACCCGCGTACCGGCGCCACCGAGGCCGTGCTCGCCGAGCGCGCGGCAGATCGGTCCGTACAGGCGCGGCGCGGTGCTGAGGTGGAACACGACGTCACCGCTGCGCGCGGCCCCCAGCGTCGCGCAGAGGTCGGCCAACGCGGCGGGATCGTCGAGCGCGGCGGCCTGGTAGGACAGGCGCGCAAGCATCCGCTCGAGGCTGGAAGCGTCGATTTCGACGCCAGGCACGTGGCGCTCGATGGACTGCGCCACCAGCGCGCGGAAACCCTCGTCATCGAGCGCGCTGCGCGCGGTGCCGAAGATCCGCAATGCCGGTGGCAGCAGGCCTTCGTGTTCCAGGCTGTACAGCGAGGGCAGCAGCATCCGCTGCGCGAGGTCGCCGGTCGCGCCGAATATCGTCAACAGGGAAGCAGCACTGCCGTGCATGGTGTGGTCCGGATGGTGGTCTGCAGCCTACGGCCTGCACCGGCGTGCAAGGTGGTGCAAACGTTTGCAGGTCCGCGGCGCCCTCTCGTCCGCGTCAGTCCTGCATGTCTTCCAGCTCGATGCCGTTGGTTTCGCGCATCGCATACAGCACGAAGACCAATGACAGCGCCGCGAACATGGCATACACGCCATAGGCGAAGGCCAGCCCGGCCTGGGCCAGCAGCGGGAAGGTGCTGGTCACGGCGAAGTTCGCCAGCCACTGCGCCGACGCCGCCACCGCCAGCGCCAGCGCGCGGATACGGTTGGGGAACATCTCGCCCAGCAGCACCCAGACCATCGGTCCCCAGCTGAGCCCGAAGAACACGACGTAGGCATTGGCCGCGACCAGCGCTACCGGGCCCAGTGCGCCCGGCAGGGTCACGTTCGCACCGCTGCCGGTCGCCTGCGAGAAGCACCAGGCCATCAGCGCCAGCGTGATCGCCATTCCGACCGAACCGACGACCAGCAGCGGCTTGCGCCCGATCCTGTCGACCAACGCAATGGCGACCAGCGTCACCAGCACGTTGACGATCGAGGTCGCCACGGTGATGTTGAACGCGTCGGCCTCGCTAAACCCGACCGAATGCCACAGGGTGGACGAGTAGTAGAAGATGACGTTGATGCCGACGAACTGCTGCAGCACCGACAGCAGGATGCCGATCCACACCACGCGCAGCAGGCCGGCGTGGGGCCCGCGCAGCTCGCGCATCGCGGGGCGGTATTCACGCTGGAGGCTGGCCCTGATCGCTTCCAGCTTGCGTTCAAGCCCGGCCTCGTCGTGCATGCCCAGCACGGTGCGCAGCACGACCCTGGCGTCCTCGAAACGCGCCTTGGCGACCAGGTAGCGCGGCGATTCCGGAATGTTGAGCACCAGCGCGCCATACACCAGGGCCGGAACGACCGCCATGATGAACATCCAGCGCCAGACCTGTAGCCCCATCCACCAGGCTTCCGATGCGCCGCCGGCCGAAGACGCCAGCCAGGCATCGCTGAGCAGCGCGGCGAAAATGCCCAGCACGATCGCCAGCTGTTGCATCGAGCCCAGGCGGCCGCGGATGTGCGCCGGCGAAATCTCGGCGATGTAGGCCGGTGCGATCACCGAGGCAATGCCGACACCGACGCCGCCGATCAGGCGCCACAGGATCAACGTCCAGACACTGCCGGCCAGTCCTGATCCCAGCGCGCTGGCCGCGAGCAGCACGGCGGCCAACTGCATGGTGCGCACGCGCCCCGCCCGGTCCGCCACCGGTCCGGCGTACCAGGCTCCAAGGGCGGAGCCCAACAGCGCGCAGGACACGGCAAATCCGGTCCAGACCGCGCTGAGGTGGAAGCCTTGGCGAATGGCATCGACGGCGCCATTGATGACTGCGGTATCGAATCCGAACAGGAACCCCCCCATGGCGGCGGCGCCGGCGATCAGCACCACCCGGAATGCCGTGGGGTGCAGCGGGGTGGTGGCAAGGGTGTCCTTGTCCATGTGGCGGCCTCCTGGATTGACGTCCGATTCTGCTGCCGCGGCGCAGCCGACTCAGGTTGAATACGTATTCATGTCGTCGGCTTCTCGCGGTCAGCCACTCCGATTGCGTGAATCCTTCCTGAACCTCGCGCGTTTTGTTTTTGGAATCTTCACGAACTATCAATGGACCGAGTGGTCCTATAGCCCGTGACAGATGCAAGGTCTGTCACTGATCTCTCCCTCCCCTGGAGTGATCCCGGAACGGATACCCCTCCCCAGGGTCCGTTCCCCGGCCCCGCTAGCCCCCCCTGGCTCGCGGGGCTTTTTTATGCGGGGCGGTTGCATGCGTGGGCCCTTCGACGACGCATGCGCTACCGTTGTGCAACTTCAGGGGAAGATCGCGCGATGACGGACACCTTCTTCCAGATGTCGCTTCCATGGTGGGAGCTGGTACTGCGGGCGATCATCGTCTACTTCGTGGTGATGCTGATGCTGCGCCTCTCCGGCAAGCGCGCCGTGGGCCAGTTCACGTCGTTCGACATGGTGCTGCTGATCCTGATCGGCAACGCGGTGCAGAACGGCATGAATGGCGGCGACAACTCACTGCCTGGCGCATTGCTCCTGGTCGGAGTGCTGGTGGCGCTGAACTACGGCGTCGCGTTCATCACCGCCCGCAACCGCAGCGTGCAGAAGATGGTCGAGGGCGTGCCGGTGCTGGTGGCGCGCGACGGCAAGGTGTTCGACGACGTGCTGCAGCGCGAACACGTCAGCCGCGACGACTTCAACGAGGCCTTGCGCCAGGCCGAGGACGGCGAACCGGCGAACATCCATTACGCGATGCTGGAAACCAACGGCAAGATCAGCTTCGTGATGAAGGACGGCGACCACGGGGCATTCCCCAAGCAGAAGCCGCCGCCGAGCGCGCGGACCTGAGCGTCGCTACGCGAGTTCCGCGAGCCAGTCGCGGGGACGCAGGTAATCGGCCAGCCGCGCCTCGGCGCTGCCTGCCTCGGGCCGGTAGCCGTACTCCCAGCGCACCAGCGGCGGCAGGCTCATCAGGATCGACTCCGTGCGCCCCCCCGACTGCAACCCGAACAGCGTGCCACGGTCGAACACCAGGTTGAACTCGACGTAGCGCCCGCGCCGGTACAGCTGGAACTGGCGCTCGCGCTCGCCGAATGGCGTGTGCTTGCGGCGCTCGACGATGGGCAGATAGGCATCGATGAAGCCGTCGCCGACCGCGCGCAAATAGGCGAAGTCGCTGTCGAAGCCGGTGTGCAGGTCGTCGAAGAACAATCCGCCGATGCCACGCGTCTCGTTGCGATGCTTGAGCAGGAAATAATCGTCGCACCAGCGCTTGTGCGCGGCGTAGCGCTCCTCGTCGAACGGCGCGCACAGCGCGCGCGCGGTGTGGTGCCAGTGCAGCACGTCCTCGTCGAACGGATAGAACGGAGTCAGGTCGAAGCCGCCGCCGAACCACCACGCCACGGTTTCTCCGTCACGCACTGCGCGGAAGTGGCGCACGTTGGCGTGGGTCGTCGGCACGTACGGATTGCGCGGATGCAGTACCAGCGACACGCCGACCGCGCGCCACGCCGCGCCCGCCAGCTCCGGCCGCGCGGCGCTCGCCGACGGTGGCAATGTCGTGCCGGAGACATCGGAGAAACCGACACCCGCCTGCTCGAATATGGTGCCATCGCGCAGGATTCGCGTCCGTCCGCCGCCACCTTCGTCGCGTGCCCAGTTGTCTTCGGTGAATTTCGCATCGCCGTCGACGCCTTCGATCGCCGTGCAGATTCGATCCTGCAGGCCGGCGAGGTACGTGCGGACGGCGTCGAAGTCCCGATTCATTTCAGCGCCGACTCGAACAACTGATAAATCCGCCGATATTCGTCGTACCACGCATCCGCATGCACGAAGCCGTGCCGCTCCAGCGGATACGGCGCGATGCTCCATTTGTCCTTGTGCAGTTCGACAAGTTTTTGGATCATGTCGACCGAATCCTTGAAGAACACGTTGTCGTCGATCATGCCGTGCGCGATCAGCAGCGAATCCTGCAGGCCGGCCACGTATTCGATCGGTGAGGAGCGCTTATAGGCCTCGGGGTCGAGTTCCGGCGTGTTGAGGATGTTGGACGTGTACTCGTGGTTGTACTGGGTCCAGTCGGACACCGGGCGCAGCGCGGCGCCGGCCTTGAACACACCGGGCTCGCGGAACAGCGCCATGAAGGTCATGAAGCCGCCATAGCTGCCGCCGTAGATGCCGGCATGGGCGCGGTCGCCCTGTTTGTTTGCGACCAGCCAGTCGAGGCCATCGAGGTAATCCTCGAGTTCCGGGTGGCCCATGTTGCGGTAGATCGCCGTGCGCCAGTCGCGACCGTAGCCCTCGCTGCCGCGGTAATCGAGATCGAGCACGATGTAACCGTGCTGCACCAGCAGGTTGTGGAACATCTGTTCGCGGAAATAGTACGGGTAGCGACTGTGAACATTCTGGGTGTAGCCGGCGCCGTGCACGAACATCACGATTGGATATTGCTTGCCGGCCTCAGGATTCTTCGGCCCGTAATACTTGCCCCAGATCACGCCGGCGCCGTGCTTGCTGGGGACCTGCACCACCTGTGGCTGCAGCCAGTCGATCGCCTTGAATGCCGGTTTGCGCGTGTCGGTGAGTTCGTGGCCGCGATCGCCATGCTCGGTGTCGCTATGGGCATCGACCACAGCCAGTTGCGGCGGCAGATAGCTGGCCGAATGCCGGACCAGCAGCTTGCTGCCATCCGGGGATGGCACGAAATCATTCACGCCATCGAGCGCGGTGACCTCGCGCACCGCGCCGCCCGTGGCATCGACCGCGCAGACTTCGTAGTCGCCGGGCCGCGCACGGTTGCAGACGAAGAAGAAGCTGCGGCCATCGGCGGACAACTGCGGTTGCGACGCTTCCCAATGCCCCGACGTCAGCGGGCGCGCCTTGCTGCCGTCGTTGTGGCTGGTATCGAGCGCGTACAGCTGCGACCAGCCCGACGCCTCCGACAGGAACCACAGCGTGTGGCCATCGCGCATCCAGCCGAAGTCGGTGAAGTTGCCGTTGACCCACGCATCGTCGTGCACGCGATCGCGCGCATGCAGCGTCGCATTCGCGGTATCCACCGTTGCCAGCCAGCGATCCTTGTTGTCGACCGCGCGCACCAGCACCGCGACGTTGCGACTGTCATCTGTCCAGTGAATCGCGGGGCCGGTGCCATCGCCATCGGTTTCGACGCGTACATCGCGGTTGCCCTTCAGCGGATCCTTGCCAGCCGCCTTGCGCAGCGCCGCCAGCGGATCGGTGCCGATGCCGGGCAGCGCATCGAACTTGAGCTTGCTGGCCTTGCCGGCGCCAACATCGACCAGCCACAAGGTATGCGGCAACGGCGCATTGTGGCCGACGCGGGTGCGCGCTTCCTCGGTTTCCTCGTAGCCGGATTCGGTGACGTATTTCGGCAGTTTGCCGACCTGTCCGGCCTCGGCGCCCTTGACCGTGGTGACGACCAGCAGCCAGCGGCCATCAGGCGAGAGTGCGCTGTCGGCGATCGTGACGTCGTCGCCCAGGTACACCGGCGCCGGTGCGCGGGTGGGATCGGCGGTGCGCCAGGCTTCGTCCTGCGCATGCGCGGCATCGTGTCTGGCCTTGTCGGCGCGCAGGGTGTCGAGCAGGCGCAGCTGGCGCTCGCGTAGGTCGTCGGCCTCGGGTTTGGCTGACGGATCCTTTTCGGCCTTGACGATCGCAGCCTGGTGCACGCCGTCGCGCGCGGTCCAGCGATACCAGTCATTTTTGACGCGCCAGACCAGGCCGCCGTCGCTGCTCCATTGCGGCTGCGCATTCGCATCGTTGCTGCGGGTGATCTGGGTCAGCGCGCCGTTTTGCAGCTGGCGCACGAACACGTCCCCATTGCGCACGAAGGCCATGCGAGCGCGCGGCGCGTCGTAGACCGGGTTCGATCCGTCCAGGTCGGCGCGCGCGGCGCCATCGACGCGGCTGCCGCTTGCGTTGCCCCCTCGACAGGGCTCGGGGCAGGCTTCGATCGCCTGCTGGTAGGTGTCGCGGATCGTCGCGCCATCGCGCTTGAGCTGGTACTGCACACGCTGGCCGTCCCACGCCCACCACGCATCCTCGACCGGCGCGCCGATCCAGTCCGGGTCGGCCATGATCTGCTCGAGGGTCAGTGGCGCCTGCGCCCGGGCACCGTCCGCGACGGCCAGGCAGAGGAGGAGGATCATGGCGATTGGGGCGATTGGGCGCATGCATTCGGCTTGGCGGGGAGTCCGCCCAGCGTAGCAGCCGCTCCCGACCGGGCCCAAGGTGGAACACCCGGAATCCCGCATCCGTCCCGCATCCCGCGGCCGTACATGCAGGCAGCCCGGAGCGGCACCGCGACGGCACTGGATGCCGCGAGCGCGCCGGTTTTGCCTGTCGCCGCCGCCCGGCCCACACTGGCCGCGCCAATGAAGGAGATAGTGCGCGTGGATGCCTTGCTGCTGTCGCGTATCCAGTTCGGGTTCGTGATCTCGTTCCACATCCTGTTCCCCGCCTTCACGATCGGCCTGGCCAGCTGGCTGGCCTTCCTTGAATGGCGCTGGCTGCGTACCCGCGACGACCTGTGGCGCGACCTGTATTTCTTCTGGCTGAAGATCTTCGCGGTGTCGTTCGGCATGGGCGTGGTGTCGGGGATCGTCATGAGTTTCCAGTTCGGCACCAACTGGGCGGTGCTGAGCGAGCGCGCCGGCAACATCCTGGGGCCGCTGCTCAGTTACGAAGTGCTGACCGCGTTCTTCCTCGAAGCCACGTTCCTCGGGGTGATGCTGTTCGGCTGGAAGCGGGTGTCCGATGCGCTGCACTTCTTCGCCACCTGCATGGTCGCGCTGGGCACGCTGATCTCGACGTTCTGGATCATCGCGGCCAACAGCTGGATGCAGACGCCGGCCGGTTACAAAATCGTCAACGGCATCTTCGAACCAGACAGCTGGTGGGCGATCGTGTTCAATCCATCTTTCCCATATCGGCTCGCGCACATGGTGCTGGCCGCATTCATCACCACCTGTTTCGTGATCGGCGGCGTCAGCGCGTGGTACCTGCGCCGCGGCGTGCATGTCGACGCGGGCCGGCGGATGCTGAAGCTGGCGATTGCCTTCGCGGCGATCGCGGTGCCGTTGCAGATTGTCGCGGGCGACCTGCACGGGCTCAACGACGGCAAGTACCAGCCGGTCAAGGTCGCCGCGATCGAAGCGCACTGGCATGGCGGCGCCGCTGGAGCGGGCATGCCGCTGGTCGTGTTCGCGGTGCCGAACGAGGCGATGGAACGCAACGATTACGAAGTGGCGGTGCCACGGCTGGGCAGCCTGATCCTGACGCACTCGTGGAGCGGCGAGATCCCGCCGTTGACCGCGGTCGCGGCCAGTGAGCGGCCGCCAGTGAAGCCTGTGTTCTTCGCGTTCCGGGTGATGGTCGGATTGGGCGTGCTGATGCTGTTGCTCACGTTCGCCTCGTTGTGGGCCTGGCGGCGCGGGACGCTGTTCGCATCGCGCGGGTTGTTGCGCGGCTGGCTGTTACTTGCCTGGGTCTGGATGCTGCCTTCGGGCTTCATCGCACTGCTGTCGGGCTGGTACGTCAACGAGATCGGACGCCAGCCCTACGTCGTGTACGGCCTGCTGCGCACTGCCGATGCGGTCAGTCCGAACATCTCCGCCGCCGCGGTGTGGTCCTCCCTGATCGTCTACGCGCTGGCCTATGCGATCATCTTCGGTGCCGGCCTTTGGTACCTGCTCAAGATGTTCCGTGTCGGCCCGGTACCGCAGCCGCCCAAGGACATGCAGCATGGCGAGCGCACGCCGGCGCGGCCGCTGTCTGCCGCCGATGAACCGATGGAGGGCCGGACATGAGCATGCCCGTCATGAGCATGGCCATCGTGCTGCCGGTCATCTGGTTCGGCGTGATCGGCTTCGGCGTGCTGATGTACGTGCTGCTCGACGGCTTCGTGCTCGGCCTGGGCATCCTCGCGCCGTTCGCCGAGGACGAGCACCAGCTCGACCACATGATGAACACCGCCGCGCCGATCTGGGACGGCAACGAAACCTGGTTGGTGCTCGGTGGTGCGGGACTGCTCGCAGCGTTTCCGAAAGCCTATGCCGTGATCCTGTCGTCGCTGTACCTGCCGGTGCTGCTGATGCTGATCGCACTGATCTTCCGCGGCGTCGCGTTCGAGTTCCGCTTCAAGGCGACGCGCGGCAAGCCGGCGTGGGGCGCGGCATTTGCGCTGGGGTCGATGTTCACCGCGTTCGCGCAGGGCGTGATCCTCGGCGCATTGGTCGAAGGCATGCCGCTCAATGGCGGAAAATATCTGCACGGCACGCCGTTGAACAGCATGTTTGGCTGGTTCAGCCCGTTCTCGATGCTGACCGGGGTCGCGCTGGTGTTCGGTTACGCGCTATTGGGATCCACTTGGCTGATCCTGAAGACAGAGGGCCGCATGCAACTGGTCGCGCGCAGCCTGACCCGGCCGCTGGTGCTGGTGGTGGTCGCGTTCATGGGCCTGGTCAGCGCGTGGCTGCCGTTCCTGGACTCGCGGATCATGGCGCGCTGGTTCGACAGCGGACATTTCTGGTGGCTGGCACCGGTGCCGCTGCTGGCGCTGGCCAATGCCTTCGCCTTGTGGCGTGCGGTGATGCGTGAGGGGCGCGACGTGGCGCCGTTCGTGCTGACGCTGTGCTTCTTCGCGCTGGGCTTCGCCGGGCTCGTGCTCGGGATCTGGCCCAACATCGTGCCGCCGTCGCTGACGATCTGGGACGCGGCCTCGCCACCGTCGTCGCAGGGCTTTGTACTGGCCGGTCTGGTGGTGCTGTTGCCGGCAATTCTTGGCTACACGTACTGGTCGTATCGCGTGTTCAGCGGCAAGGTCGCGGCCGACGCCGGATACCACTGACCGATCCTGTAGAGCCGAGCTCTGCTCGGCTTGGCACATAGGATGGCAGGGCGCAGCGGAGCATAGCTCCGCTCTACAAGAACCATTCCGCGGTTCGCCGGCTGCAGACAGGCAGGTATGCTGTACGCATCAACGCCGCACGGCCCGCATGCACGCCTACGTCTACAAGAGCCTGAAAAAGGCCGACACCTACGTCTATCTCGCCGGCCGCGATGCGTTCGCGCGGTTGCCCGAACCGCTGGTCGACCAACTGGGCGCGCTGCAGTTCGTGCTCGACGTCGAACTCACACCGGAGCGCAAGCTCGCGCGCGGTGACACGCACGTGGTCCGCGAAAACCTGGCCACACACGGCTTCCATATCCAGTTCCCACCATCCCTTGTCGATCCGATGAGCGAAGACTGGGGCACCGATGCCTGAGGCGTACTCGCGATGGCCTTCACTGCTCGCCGCCGGGATCGGGGTGGCGTTGGCCGTGCTGGCCGGGGTCGGCGGCATCGTGGCGGCACTCGCCGGCTGGCTCGCGCAGCCCGCATTTGCGCTGGCCATGCGCGGCTGGCGCAAGCCGGCAACACCCGTGCACTGGCAGCGCGACGCATTGGCCTTGTTGCTGCTGTGGGGCGCCGGATTGCTGGTCGCCACGCTGCTGGTGGTGTGGCCGCTGAACGCGCTGCGCGCGAGTGCCACGCTCGGCCACGCACTGGCCTTCAGCGTAGTCATCGGCGTCGCCCTGATCGCGCTGTGGCGGTTGTGGCCGTTATGGCATGCGCTGGAACGTGACGGTGGCCATCCTGGCGATCGCTGGCGCGGCCTGGCCACGCTCGAGGCCGGCACCTGGCGCGGTCTCGGCGTCGCCGTGCTGGTGGGGCTGGCGCTGGCGACGACATTGCTGCTGGCATGGCCGGAACTACTGACCCCGTCGGCGCGCTGGGGCCTGGCCGCCGCCATGGCGCTGGGCTGGCCCGCCCTGCATTGGGGGCTGCAACGCATCGCGGCTGCTGATCCATTGCCGGCCGCGCACGCATTCCTCGAGGACGTCGACGACGAAGCACCGCCCGCGCTCGACAGCGATCTCGCCGCCGCGCTGTACACCGCCGCCCGCGGCGGCCGCGTCGATCGCGCCTTGACGCTGCTGGAAGCCGCAGCCGATGCGCACGCCCTGCCGCCCTCGGGCGATCGCGACCAGCGCAGCCTGCCGGTGCTGGCCGCGGTGCTGCCGGACCTGCGTTTGCTGCGCGCATTGATTGCAGCGGGTGTCGAGGTCAATGCCGCCCATGCCGGGATGACGCCGTTGCTGGCCGCGACCCGCGACAGTTGGCATGGGCGTCCCGAGGCAGTGATGACCTTGCTCGCCAATGGCGCCGATCCGCGCGCCAGCGATCGCGACGGCAACACGCCGCTGCATCACGCTGCGCGCAGTTCCGATCCGGGGGTCGCGGCGTTGCTGCGCGATGCCGCGGCAGAACTCGATGTGCTCAATGCCGATGGCGTGACCCCGCTCGGCATGGCCTGTGCCGCCGGCAACTGGCGACTGGCGCGGTTCCTGCTCGAATGCGGCGCGAAGCCCGAACCCGCGGGCGCGACGCCGGCCCTGCTCGCCGCCGCCGGCAGCGAGGAGGATGACGCCGCCGGCGTGCAACTGCTGCTCAAGCACAAGGCCAAGGTCGACGCGCGCGACGCGCAGGGTCGCAGCGCGCTGCACGAAGCCGCGCGGGCCGGCAATGTAGAAGCGCTGGCGGCGCTGCTCGCGGCGGGCGCCGATGTGCAGGCGCGCGACGACGACGGCCGCACGCCGCTACTCGACGCCGCGCGCGGCGCGCATCTGCCGATCCTGGAAACCCTGGTCGCGGCGGGCGCGGACATTGCCGTGATCGAGGACGACGGCCGCGGTGCGCTGGCGCTGGCATGCGTGGCCGATACCCCGACGGCGGCGCTGGTGCGGCGCCTGCTCGAACTGGGCGCCGATCCCGACCTCGTCGATCGCGACGGCAAGCGCGCGATCGACCTCGCCGCCGAAGCCGGACGCTGGGCGCTGGTGGCCACCCTCGATCCCGACTACCCACTGCCCGCCCGAGTCGCCGACGACGCGCTCGCCGCGCCGCCGCCCGACCGCACGCCGCTGTCGTTGCTGCGCGAGGGTCTGCGCGAGCCCCCGTTCGAGGGTCTCGACCCTCTGCTGCGCCTGCTGTCGCCAGCCGAACTCGGCAGCCTGCTGGTCGACGCCGACATGCCGCTGTCGGCAGCGCGGATCGAATGGCTGCTGGTACGCGGCGCCGATCCCGAAACGCGCGACGGTCTGGCCGACAACGCGATGTTTGCGCTGCTGGCGCGCGGCCCCACAGCGATGGCGGCATTGCAGGCCCTGTTGCGACATGCGGTATCGCCAGCAGGCACGGGTGGTCTGGCACGCTTCCTCGGCGCCTGCACCGCGAGCGATCAGGCCGCACGCGGCTTCGAGCAATGTGCGCTGGAATTGCTCGAACGCGGCGCCGATCCTTTTGGAGCCTCGCCCGCAGGCGACCCGCCGTTGGCGCTGACGGTGCGGCTGGGCTGGTTGCGGCTGGCCGAGCGACTGATCACGCATGGTGTCGACCTGGATGTGCGCGACAGCCGCGGCATGAGCGCGCTGCATCTTGCCGCCGCGCTCGGCCGCGAGGCGGTGCTGAAGCTGCTGGTCGCGCACGGCGCCTCGCCGCAGACCCGCGCCGCCGATGGCCAGACGCCGCTCGGCGTCGCGTTGTCGGCCGGCCGTCGCGACCTCGCCGACTGGCTCGACTGGCGCGGCTGGCCACTGCCGAAACGCGCGTTGCAAGCCAGCGACGTCCCGGCCGCCGCGATCGTCGGCGATGCCGATGCCGTGCGCCGCCTGCTCGATCTCGGCCTGCCGGTCGACACCATCGACGCGCAGGGTTGCAGTGCGCTGCTGCGCGCCGCCGGCGGCGGTCACCGCGCGACCGTCGACCTGCTGCTGGCGCGCGGCGCCAATCCGCAACTCGCCGCCAATACCGGTGCCACGCCGCTGTCGGCCGCGGTCAGCATGCGCCACGGCGAGATCGTGGATCGCCTGCTCGGCGCTGGCGCCAGACTCGAACAACGCCTGCCCGGCGATGTCACCGTGCTGATGCTGGCCGCAGCGCTGGGCTTGCCCGATCTGTGCGCACGCCTGTTGATGGCCGGCGCCAACGTGCAGGCACAGGATTCGCAGGGCCTGACCCCGCTGCATTGCGCCACGCTGTTCGGCTTCACCGTGCGCGAACGACCGCGACTGATGGCGTTGCTCGATACGCTGCTGCTCGCCGGCGCCGAACCCGACAGTCCCGCCGCCGGCAACGTCACGCCGCTGCTGCTGCTGCTCGGTGCACGCGCCGAACCCGGGACCGCATGCGACGAAGACGTGGTGCTGATGGGCGTGGAGCGGCTGCTCGATGAGGACGTCGGTCTCGACGCGCAGGACCCGCGCGGCTTCGGCCCGCTGCACTTGGCCGCGTTGCACGGTCTGCTGCGCATGACCCAGCGCCTGCTGCGCGCAGGCTGCGATCCCGATCTGCGCGACACCCTCAACCGCACGCCGCGCGAGATTGCGGTGATGCGGGGGTTCGTCGACGTCGCGGGCGAGTTCGCACCGCTGGTGTCGGGTGTGTCCCTGGCGCGATTCCTGCGCGAGCCGCGCTGACAGGCAGCGGAGACCGATCTCCGAACTGTAGAGCCGAGCTCTGCTCGGCTGCTTTCGTGGCCCAGGGCATCGGCGCCAAGCTCCGCTCTACGGAGCTTGGCGCTCGATCCAGCGACACCACCAATACGGATAGTCCTCAATTTCACATACCAATCCAGCGCGCAGGGGATTGGCGAGGATGTAACGTGCATTCGTTGCCAAGTCTTCTTCATGACGAAGACGATGATCGTAGAAGCCGGGTTGCCAGATCGGGTCGTGCATTCCGACAGCCGCGTTGATTGATTTCGCGGTCCGTGATTTCAACGCCTGCATGCCGCGGCTCACGGAACCTTGTCGCAGGTGCAACAGCAAATGTAGATGGTCGGGCATCAGAACCCAGGCCAGCGGCTCGAAAGAATTGCCACAGATGCAGCGTTCGAGTTCGGCGATAACGATGCCGGCCAGCAATGGTTCGCTGAACGCCGGACGACGGTTGTGCGTGACGGTCGTGACCGCGTAGTACGCCCCGGGTTGCGAACAGCGTCCGCGGATAAGTCTTGAACTGGCCACGGTGCCAGCATGCGTTGGTTCAAGGCATGGAACCGCCGGACGACCGCCCGTCGCAGCGTAGGAAAGCGCCACAACGTTTTCCGATGCGTCGCAGAGCAGCGAAGCAGAGCTCCGCTCTACGGATTGGTTGATCGTTGCAATCCAGTGTCGCCGTGAACCTGTAGAGCCGAGCTCTGCTCGGCTGCTCTTGCATGGCCGATGCTCGCGCAGCGGAGCAGAGCTCCGCTCTACGGGTTGGTTGAGGGTCTTTCTTCGGCGCGCTCCACCAATCCCCCCAGCACACCCTCACCCAGATCCGCGGCAAACAATTGCTCGAGATCCTTGCGCGCTTCCTGCGAGGTCTGAATCAGCGCGGCTTCGTCGTCGTAGATCTGGTGCTGGGTGCGCAGCAGCGCTTCGTCGTGTTCGCGGAAACGCTGCGCGCGTTGCGCGGCGACGCCGTCAGGCGTGCCCAGCGCCACCAGCACGCGCTCGCCCATGAACAGGCTGGAGAAGAAGGTTTCGCGCACCACTTCGACGCCCAGATCCATCAGCTCCCACGCATGCCGGCGGTTGCGTGCACGCGCCAGGACTTTCGCCTTGGGATACTCGCGACGGATCAGGCGCACCGCTTTCAAATTCGATTCGACGTCGTCGATCGCGATCACGAACACCTTGACGTTGGCCGCGCCCGCGGCGCGCAGCAGGTCCAGTCGCGCCGGATCGCCGTAGTAGATCTGGTTGCCGAAGCGGCGCACGAAATCGACCTGCTCGGGGCTGTGTTCGATCGCCACGAAGCGCACGTGCTGTGCCAACAGCAGGCGCGCCACGATCTGGCCGAAACGCCCGAATCCGGCGATCAACACCTGCGGATGCTGGTCGTCGATGGTGTCGTAGGCTCGCTTGCGTTTGCGCTGCGGATGCGCCGCCAGCAGCCGCGACATCGCGATCAGCAGCAGCGGCGTCAATGCCATCGACACGCCGACGATCGCCACCAGCCGGTCACGCAGCATGCCGTCGAGCAAGCCGGCCTTCTGCGCCTCGCCGAACACCACGAACGAGAATTCGCCACCCAGCGCCAGCACGCTGCCCAGCAACAACGCCTCGCGCACCTCGAGCCGGCCGGGGCGTAAGCCGACCACGAACAACACCGCGAACTTCACCGTCATCAACACCAGGACGCCCAGCGCGATCGTCATCGGCTCGGCCGCGACCCGCTGCAAGTCGATGCTCATGCCGACGGCCATGAAGAACAGGCCGAGGAGCAGGCCTTCGAATGGCTGGATCTGTGCTTCGAGTTCGTGGCGGAATTCCGAATCGGCCAGCAGCACCCCGGCCAGGAACGCACCCAGGCCCATGCTCAGGCCGGCAAGTTGCATCAGCCACGCACTGCCCAGCACCACCAGCAGTGCGGCGGCAGTGAACACCTCGGGCATGCGCGTGCGTGCGATCACGCGGAACAGCTGCCGCAGCAGCAGGCGGCCACCGAACACCAGCGCTGCGATCGCCAATGCTGCCTTGAACACCAGCCACCACATCGGTTGGGCCGCGTGCGTCGCCACATCGCCGAGCAACGGAATCGCCGCCAGCAACGGAATCGCGGCGAGGTCCTGGAACAGCAGGATCGCAAACCCGAGGCGGCCGTGATCGCTGGTGAGCGCTTTGCGTTCGGCCAGCAATTGCAGACCGATGGCGGTCGACGACAGCGCCAGGCCGACACCGATGACGACGGCGGCTTTCCAGTCCAGGCCCAGCCCGAGTGCCAGCGCACCCAGCACCAGCGCCGACAATGCAACCTGCAAGCCACCGGCGCCGAACACCGGCTTGCGCATCACCCGCAAGCGCGCCGGCGACAGCTCCAGCCCGATCACGAACAGCAGCATCACAACCCCAATTTCGCTTGCCGCCAGCACCGGGGCAGCGTCGCCAACCACGCGCAGGCCGAACGGCCCCAACACCACGCCCGCGGCGAGATAACCGAGCACCGCGCCCAGGCGCACGCGCTTGAACACCGGCACCGCGATCACCGCGGCCAGCAGGAA
>JANMAO010000225.1:0-8193 GCA_031359875.1 Lysobacter sp. | reverse complement strand
CGGCTACGGCCTGCCGCAGCAGCCGGACGGACTCGACCACGACCTCGCCTATCGCGCGCTTGCCAGCGGCGCGATCGACGTCACCGACCTGTACACCACCGATGCCGAGATCCCGTACTACAAGCTCGTGGTGCTCGCCGACGATCGCAATTACTTTCCGGCCTACGAGGCGGTATTCCTGTATCGCGCCGAGCTGGCGCAACGCGCACCGGCCTGGGTGCGTGCGCTTGACGGTCTGGCCGGACGCATCGATGCGAGCACCATGCAGCGGCTCAACGCGCGGGTGAAACTGCAGCGCGAGAAGGAAGCCGATGTCGCCGCCGACTGGCTTGGCGTGGCCGCGCCGGCCGCCGTCGGCCGCGCCGAGCGGGTGTGGCAGCGCACGCGCGAACACCTGGCACTGGTCGGGATTTCGCTGGGGCTGGCGTTGCTGGTGGCGTTGCCGCTGGGCGTGTTCGCGGCCCGGCGACCGCGGCTGGGACAGATCGTGCTGGCGGCCACCGGCGTGTTGCAGACGCTGCCGTCGTTGGCGGTGTTCGTGTTCATGATTCCGCTGTTCGGGATCGGCGCCAAACCGGCAATCGCGGCGCTGTTCCTGTACAGCCTGCTGCCGATCGTGCGCAACACCCATGCGGGCCTGACCGGGATCCCGCTGGAACTGCGCGAGACCGCGGCGGCGATCGGCCTGCCGCCTAACACGCGACTGTGGCGCATCGAACTGCCGCTGGCGCTGCGCACGATCCTGGCCGGGGTCAAGACCGCCGCGGTGATCAACGTCGGCACCGCGACCCTCGGCGCGCTGATCGGCGCCGGCGGTTACGGCCAGCCGATCCTCACCGGCATCCGCCTCGACGATCTTGGCCTGATCGGCGAAGGCGCGGTCCCGGCGGCGGCGCTGGCACTGTTGGTGCAGGGCGGGTTTGAACTGATGGAACGCGCGCTGACCCCGCGCGGCTTGCGGCTGGCGGCGCGGCAGTAACGAGCGTCCATGCGCGCCGTGCCATCGCATCCCGGGTTGCCGCCATCTCGGCAGTTCGTCACCGGACGTTAGCCAGCCGCCGGTATCCTCCGACCCATGTCCGTCCGCCCCGACAGCTTCACCGCCGACGCGCCCGGTCATGCCGCGGCGTCCCTGGACCCGTTGGCGATGCGCTACCGCGCCGTGCGCGCGCGCAGCCTGCAACTGGCGGCGCCGTTGTCAGCCGAGGACGCGATGGTGCAGAGCATGGACGATGCCAGCCCGGCGAAATGGCACCTCGCGCACACGACCTGGTTCTTCGAACGCTTCGTGCTGCGCGCGCGCCCGGGTTACCAGCCGGTCGATCCGCAATGGGATTACCTGTTCAACAGCTACTACCAATCCGTGGGCCCGATGCATGCGCGGCCGCAGCGCGGGCTGGTGTCGCGGCCGGGCCTGGCGACCGTGCTCGCCTATCGCGCGCAGGTCGATGCGCGCATGGCGGAGCGGTTTGCGGCCGGCGACCTCGATGCGGACGAGGCGCGCGTCGTGCTGCTCGGCACCCACCACGAACAGCAGCACCAGGAATTGTTGCTGACCGACATCAAACACGCCTTGTGGTGCAACCCGCTGCAACCGGCGTATCGAAACGACCTCGCAGTCCGACCAGGCGTGGCGACGCCGTCGCGTTGGTTGGCATACGACGAGGCGATCGTCGCGATCGGCGCCGCGCCGTGGCCGGCGGTTGGCGAACATGCTGCCGAAGCCTTCGCCTACGACAACGAATCACCGTGCCACCGCGTGCTGGTCGCCGCGCACGCCCTCGCCGACCGTCCGGTCAACAATGCCGAATACCGCGCCTTCATCGACGCCGGCGGCTACGCGGATCCGAACCTGTGGCTGAGCGATGGCTGGGCGCGCGTGCAGCTCGACGGCTGGTCGCGACCGTTGTATTGGGACGGCAGCCACGAACGCGAGTTCACGCTTGGCGGCGTGCGCTTGATCGACCCGCACGCGCCGGTGTGCCACCTGAGCTACTTCGAGGCCGACGCATTCGCGCGCTGGGCCGGCGCGCGCCTGCCGACCGAGTTCGAGTGGGAACAGGCAGCGGCCACGCAGCGCTGCGACGGCAATTTCGCCGACGACGAGCTGCTGCATCCGCGCGCCACATCGGCGCATGACCTCGGCGCGCAGCAACTGTTCGGCGACGTCTGGGAATGGACCGCCAGCGCCTACACGCCGTATCCCGGCTTCCGCCCATTGCCCGGTGCGCTGGGCGAATACAACGGCAAGTTCATGTGCGGGCCGTGGGTGCTGCGCGGCGGCAGTTGCGTCACCCCGCGCGACCACATCCGCGCCAGTTACCGCAACTTCTTTGCGCCGTCCGCACGCTGGCAATTTTCCGGATTGCGACTGGCGAGGGACACGGCATGAGCGCCACGCTCAAACTCACCGACCTGCGACCGACCCCCGATGACATCACCGGCGATGTGCTGGCTGGGCTGTCGCGCGCACCCAAGCGGCTGCCGTCGAAGTATTTCTACGACCGTCGCGGTTCGGAACTGTTCGAAGAAATCACCCACCAGCCCGAGTACTACCTGACCCGCGTCGAGCTGTCCCTGCTCGAGGTGAGCGCGACTGAAATCAGCGAAGTGGTCGGGCCGCGCGCGCATGTGGTCGAGTACGGCAGCGGCAGCGGTCGCAAGACTCGCATCCTGCTCGATGCGCTCGTGGATCCGGTCGCCTACACGCCAATCGAGATCTCGCGCAGTGCGTTGCTTGCGAGCATGGATCGGCTCGGCCGCGAATTCAACGACATCGAATTGCTACCGGTGTGCGCCGACTTCACCCAGCCGGTCGAAATCCCCGAGCCGGAGCGCAAGGCGGAACACGCGTTCGTGTTCTTCCCCGGTTCGACGCTGGGCAACTTCACCGACGGCGAGGCCGTGCGGCTGCTGCGCGCAATGCATGCCACGATGGGTGCACGCGGCGGCGCGCTGATTGGCATCGACCTGCAGAAATCACCGGCGATCATCGCGCCGGCCTACAACGACGCCGCTGGCGTCACCGCGGCGTTCACGTTGAACCTGCTGGCGCGGCTCAACCGCGAGATCAGCAGCAATTTCGACCTGGATGGTTTCGATCATCGTGCCGACTACCTGGTCGACGCCGGCCGCATCGAGACCTTCCTGGTCAGTCGCAGGACGCAGGTCGTCTCGGTCGAGGGACATCGCTTCGAGTTCGCCGCCGGCGAGGCGATGCAAGTTGAATACAGCCAGAAATACACCGATGCCAGTTTCGCCGCGCTGGCCACCGCCGCCGGCATGCGCGTCGTGCGCGGCTGGAACGACCCCCGGAACTGGTTCGGGCTGAGACTGTTGCAGCGGGCCTGATCGACACCGACCGAGGAGGCGACCGATGGCTGCCAAGGCGACGAAGAAGACAACAAAAATGGCTGCGACAGACCACCGTGCGCGCAAGGCCGAGTCGCCCAGCCCCCCGGCGCAGTACGCCGACCTGCGCGCACTGTTCCTCAACTGCACCCTCAAGCACGGCAAGGAGGTCTCGCATACCGAGCGGTTGATCCATGTCGCCGCCGAAGTGATGCGCGCCAACGGCGTGCACGTGGACGTGGTGCGTCCGGTCGACTTGAAGCTCGCGCCCGGCGTGCAGCCGGACATGACCCGACACGGCGCCAGGCGCGACGACTGGCCGAAGCTGTGCAAGCAGGTCATGGCCGCCGACATCCTGGTGCTGTGCACGCCGATCTGGCTGGGCGAGGAAAGCTCGGTGTGCCGGCGCGTGATCGAACGCCTGTATTCGGAATCCGGAAAGCTCAACCCGGCCGGCCAGTACATCTACTATGGCCGCGTCGGCGGCTGCCTGATCACCGGCAACGAGGACGGCATCAAGCATTGCGCGATGAGCCTGCTGTACGCCTTGCAGCACCTGGGCTATGTAATCCCGCCGCAGGCCGATGCCGGCTGGATTGGTGAGGCCGGACCGGGCCCGTCCTACGGCGACGATGGCATCGGCTACGACAATGATTTCACCCAGCGCAATACCACCTTCATGGCCTGGAACCTGATGCACCTGGCGCGGATGCTCAAAGATGCCGGCGGCATTCCCGCGCACGGCAACCAGCGCAGCGCCTGGGATGCGGGCTGTCGTTTCGATCATCCCAATCCGGAATATCGCTGACGGGCATGCGACGGCCTTATCGGGCCGCGGGTTTGACCTCGGCGATCACCGGCGGCATCGCGTCAACGAGCGCGCGCGGCTTGCGCCAGTATTCGCGCTGGATGATCGGCACCAGCGCGGTGGTGAAGCGCTCGGCTTCCGCCGCCGACAGGTGCGACCACTCCGGCTGGATGTAGCCCTGCAGCTGCGGGTAGTCTTCGAAATGGATGCCGGGCGCGCCGGTGCGTTGGAGCAGCACGTCCCAGGTCTGCGCGCGCGGCACCGCATGCTGCTCGAACGCGTAATAGTCGCCGTTGCTGGGCGGGCGCAGGAACAGTACCTGCACGCCGCGGGCGCGCAGTGTCGCGATCGCGGCCGCGGCCTTGGCGATCTGTTCGTCGATCAGCTTCTGCCGCTTCGCAGGCGTATCCATGTCCGGTGGCGGCGGCCCGGTGAAGCGCTCGCTCCAGATGCTGCGCGCGAGCGCGTTGTATTGCGGGTCGACCTCGACCTTGCGCCACATGTGCGTGTTGCGGTCGGCGTCCTGTACCATCAATTTGCGGACGGCGGTGCTCTTGTGCAGGCCCGGTCGCGACGGCCATGGCTGACGCCGGACCACGGTGCCCAGCGCGAAGTCGGGATCGTAAAACGCGAACAGCGGCTCCAGCAGGTGTTTCGACAACCAGTGGCCGCTGCGTTGCGACGGTCCCTGCTTGTGGAAGTACGGCAGCACATCGCCGCGATAGGCGCGACCGCTGAAGAAGATGTCGGGCGCAACGCCTACCAGCAGATGGCCAGTGAAATTCGGATCGGCCGCTAGATCCTCGAGCATCGGCACCGGCGAGGTGCCTTCGATGGCGAGCTGGATCGGGCGCTCGCCGGTCAGGCGTTCCCACACCGGCAGCTGCACGTCGAACAGCACACGTGAGGAGCCGACCAGCACGGTCTTGCCGCCCTCGCCCTGGTCGATGCGGCGGCGTTGCTCGGCCCATGCGCCCTTGCTGTTGCGATAGCCGGGCGTCGCGCCGAACGCGCGCCAGTACGCTTCCCAGCCCGCCAGCAACAGCGCGGTCATCACCAGCGCAGCCAGCAGGATCCGGCCCCACGGTTGCAGCGGGATGTCGCGCACCGGCACCGGTTGCGCCACGCCGGGACGATCCGACGCGGTCTGGCGCACGAAACCGGGGCGTTCAAACGCGGTGCCATGCGGCCCCGGCACGAGGCCGCCAGGCGCGCGCGCGTCCGCGTCCGCACTCGCGGCGGCCGCACCCGCCGCGTCCGCGCTGGCGGCTTCAGAATTGAAAATAGATGAAGGCATTGCCATCTCCCTGCGCGATCACGATGGTGAAGGCCATCAACGCCAGCGCGGCCGAGATCGATGCCGCCGGCGCGCGCGCGAGCATCGATTCAAGCGTGCGGTTGCGCAGCTGCCAGTGCGCGAACACGATGCCGACGATGATCAGCGCCACCGGCAGCAGATGTGCGGTCGGCAGGATCGGCGCGGCATCGCCATTGCCACCGAACATGCCGCGCAGCACCGTCCACGCCTTGTCGAAGGTCTTGGCGCGGAAGAACACCCAGGTGACGTTGATCAACGCGTAGGTCAGCAATGCGAACCCGAACAGCGCCCACGAACCGGGACGGTAGCCGGCAAAGCGCGCACGCAGCAGGCGTTCGCCGGCAAGGTACGACCCGTGCAGGCCGCCCCAGACGACGAACGTCCAGCTGGCGCCGTGCCAGAGGCCGCCGAGCAGCATCGTCGCCATCAGCGCCAGATAGGTGCGCGCCTCGCCATGGCGATTGCCGCCGAGCGGGATGTACAGGTAGTCGCGCAACCACGCCGACAAGGTGATGTGCCAGCGCCGCCAGAAATCCGAAAAGCCGATCGCGGCATACGGAAAGCGAAAGTTGTCGGGCATCGCGAAGCCCAGGCACATCGCCG
Organism: Lysobacter sp.; assembly: GCA_031359875.1. Lineage (GTDB taxonomy): Bacteria > Pseudomonadota > Gammaproteobacteria > Xanthomonadales > Xanthomonadaceae > Cognatiluteimonas. The sequence goes on along the minus strand of JANMAO010000225.1, from coordinate 2,113 downwards.
CGCCGATCGCGGTGGTCGAGTAACCGGCGAAGTCGCAGAAGATCTGGCCGCTGAAGGCGAGCGTCGCCATCCACGCATCCAGCGCACCGGGAATCTTGTCGCTGTCGTAGACCAGTTCGGCGGCCTTGGCCAGGAAGCTGTCGGCCAGCACGATCTTCTGGAACAGGCCGAGCGTCATCAGCGCCAGGCCGAAGCGCAGCTGGTCGGCGCTGGCGCGATGCGGTTGCGCGAACTGCGGCACCAGTTCGGTCGGGCGCATGATCGGGCCGGCGACCAGGTGCGGGAAGAACGTCACGAACAAGGCGTAGTCGAGGAAATTCGTCGCCGGTTTCGCGCGGCGCAGGTACACGTCGAGCGTGTAGGACATCGTGGCGAAGGTATAGAACGAGATTCCGACCGGCAGCACGATCGAATGCGGCGCCGGGGTGTAGGCGATGCCTAGCGCGGCCATGAACGCACTGAAGTTGTCGAGCAGGAAGCCGCCGTACTTGAAGTAGCCGAGCATGCCGAGATTGGCGACCACCGACAGCAGCATCCATGCCCGTCGCGTCGCCTGTTTTTCCGCATGCACCAGCTTCTGCGCGGCGTACCAGTCGACCACGGTCGAGATCCACAGCAGGATCACGAACGGCGGATTCCACGCCGCGTAGAACAGATAGCTCGCCAGCAGCAGGTTCACCTTCTTGGTGGTCCAGCCCAGCGGCAGGTTGTGCATGACCAGCACGCAGGCGAAGAACACCACGAAGGTGAGCGAGTTGAAGACCATGCGGGACCCCAGCGCAATACGAGACGGCGGATCAATCTCCAGAGAAACGGTCGGAGCGGCGGTGGCCGGCCACGATCCGGCCGCCGGTCATGCGCCGCAGCGTGACGCAGTTGGCAACTGCCATGCCGTCTGGGGGATACGCGCGATGTGGGCGTCGGTAGGATGCGGGTTTGCCTGGCGCAGGAGTGGTGCATGTTGCGTTCGTCCGGTGTGTGGTCCGCGCGCGTCGCGCTGCCGTTGCTCGTTGTCGCCATCGCCACGCACGCGCGGACCGCGCCGCCGCAGGACCTGCCGCTCCAGGACACCGCGTACCCCGGCACGATCGCGCTCGATATCGATGCCACCGACCTCCTGCACCGGATCTTCCGCACCCACGAACAGATCCCGGTGCAGCCGGGCGCGCTGACGTTGCTGTATCCGCGCTGGCTGCCGGGCAACCATTCGCCGACCGGACCGGTCGACAAACTCGCCGGCCTGATCGTCACCGGCAACGGTCAACGCATTGCCTGGACACGCGATCCGCTCGACGTGTACGCGTTCAAGCTCGAGGTGCCCGCGGGCGTGTCGACGCTGGACCTCACCTTCGACTACCTGACGCCCACCGACCGCGTCCAGGGTCGCATCGTGATGACGCCGGCGATGCTCAACCTGCAGTGGAATGCGGTGGCGTTGTATCCGGCCGGGCATGACGCCAGCCGGATCACGTTCGCAGCGAGCCTGAAGCTGCCGCCGCAGTGGCAGGCCGCCACCGCGCTGGATGGTGCCGCGCGCGATCGCAGCACGCTGAATGACAGCTCGCCGAATGACAGCACGCCGAATGACAGCACGCTCCATTACGCGCCAGTGACGTTCGACACGCTGGTCGATTCGCCGGTGTATGCGGGGCTGTACTACAAGCAGATCGACCTGGACCCGGGCGCGAAAGTGCCGGTGCGGCTGGATGTCTTCGCCGACGATCCGAAGTTCCTCGAAGCCAAGCCCGAGCAGATCGCCGCGCACCGCAAGCTGGTGCAGCAGGCGTACAAGCTGTACGCCTCGCACCATTACGACCACTACGATTTCCTGTTTTCGTTGTCCGACCAGCTGTCGGGCAACGGCCTGGAACACCATCGCTCCAGCGAGGATGGCGTCGGTACCGGCTATTTCACCGAGTGGGACGACAACGTCGCCGATCGCGACCTGCTGCCGCACGAGTACACACATTCGTGGAATGGCAAGTTCCGCCGCGGCGCCGACCTGGCTACGCCCAACTTCAACGTGCCGATGCAGGACAGCCTGCTGTGGGTGTACGAAGGCCAGACCCAGTACTGGGGCAACGTGCTGGCGGCCCGCTCCGGATTGCGCAGC
>JANMAO010000223.1:0-9899 GCA_031359875.1 Lysobacter sp. | reverse complement strand
ATCGCGGCCAACTGTCGCATGTGCCTGGTCGAGGTCGAGAAAAGCCCGAAGCCGGCACCGGCATGCGCCACCCCGGTGATGGATGGCATGAAGGTGCGCACGCGCAGCGACAAGGCGCTCAAGGCGCAGCGCAACGTGATGGAGTTCCTGCTGATCAACCATCCGCTCGACTGCCCGATCTGTGACCAGGGCGGCGAATGCGAGTTGCAGGATCTCTCGCTGGGCTACGGACGCTCGGTCAGTCGCTTCAGCGAGCGCAAGCGCGTGGTCGCCGACGAGGACCTCGGGCCGCTGGTCGCCACTGACATGACCCGCTGCATCCAGTGCACGCGCTGCGTGCGCTTCACCGCGGAAATCGCCGGTACCTACGAACTCGGCAGCATGCTGCGCGGCGAAAACCTGCAGATCGGCACCTATGACGGCCAGCCGTTGATGACTGAGTTGTCCGGCAACGTCATCGACGTCTGCCCGGTCGGCGCGCTCACCAACAAGGTGTTCCGATTCCGCGCACGTCCTTGGGAGCTGATCGCCAAGGAATCGCTCGGCTACCACGATGCGTTGGGCAGCAACCTGTTTCTGCACTCGCGTCGCGGCGACGTGCTGCGCGCGGTCCCGCGCGACAATGAAGCGGTCAACGAATGCTGGTTGTCGGATCGCGATCGTTATTCGCACCAGGGTCTTTACGCCCACGACCGCGCGATCAAGCCGTTGCTCCGTGTGGCCAGCAACGGGGACAACGACGACTGGCGCGAGGCTTCGTGGGATGAGGCGCTGGCGCGCGCCGCACAGATCCTGCGCGATAACGGTGCTGATCAGATCGGGATGCTGGTGCATCCGGCAACCTCGAACGAGGAGGGCGCCTTGCTGGCCAACCTGGCCGAGGCGCTCGGCACCGGCAACCTCGACCATCGCATCGCGCAGCAGGACCTGTCCGACGGCGCCATCGCCGAGGTGTTTGCGATGCCGGTCGCACAGATTGAGCACGCCGATGCCATCGTCATCGTCGGATCGCAACTGCGCCATGAGCTTCCGCTGCTGCATGCACGCGTGCGCAAGGCTGCGCAGCGTGGCGCCAAGGTGCACGTCGTCAATCCGGTCGATTTCGACTTCACCTTCGACATCGCCAGCAAGCAGATCGTGCCGCCGTCGCAGCTCGCCGATGCGCTCGGCAAGGTGCCGCTTGGCGACGCCAGCCGCGCGGTGGTAATCGTCGGAAATGTTGCGGAAGGCGGGCCGTATGCGAGCGCCATCCGCACAGTCGCGCGTAATTTTGCGAGCGTCAATGGCGCTGTTTTGTGTCGCATCCCGCAGGGCGCCAATGCGCTCGGCCTCGCGCGCGCTGGCGTGTTGCCGGCGTCGCGTGACGCACAGGCGATGCTGCGCGACGTACGTAGCGCTTATGTGCTCTATGGGATCGAACCGGGCCTGGACTTCGCCGACCAGGCGCTGGCGATGCAGGCACTGGGCAAGGCGCAGGTGGTGGCATTCAGCCACTTCGCCTGCCAATCGACGCGAGCGGTCGCCGACGTGATCCTTCCCATCGGCGCACTGCCTGAAGTCGACGCCACGCTCACCAATCTCGACGGCCGCGACCAGCTTGCCGTGGCTGCCGGCAAGCTTCCCGGCGACGCACGTCCCGGCTGGCGTGTGTTGCGCGCACTCGGCGGCGCACTGGGCGCAGACGGATTCGAGTTCACTGACCTTGCCGGACTGCGCGCTGGTATCGCACCGCGCACGGTCGATGTCGCGAGAAGCGACGCGCCGCAACCGAGTGAAAGCGGCCTGGAAGTTGCCATGTCGCAAGCGACCTATCGCACCGATGCGGTGGTCCGCCGCGCCGCTGCGTTGCAGGCGCACCCACTGACGCTGGGTGCCCGCGTCGTGCTGCACCCGCAGGACGCGCAAGCCGCCGGCCTGACGGTGGATGCGATTGCCAAGGTCAGCAATAACATCGGTACCTCAACGCTGCCGGTAACGATCAGTGACAGGGTCGCACCGGGTTGCGTGTGGATCGAATCCGGCTACGGAGCCACCGCGGCGCTGGCGTCGGCCCGCGTGGAGGTCCGACGCGCATGAGTCCTGTGATGCTGTTGTTCGATCCCTTCCGTGACTGGCTGCTGTCCTTCGGTGCCGTCGGCCTGGTGATTTGGATCGTGTTGAAGGTCTTGGCGATTGCGGTGCCGGTGATCATCACCGTCGCCTTCTACGTGGTGTGGGAGCGCAAACTGATTGGCTGGATGCACGTGCGCCATGGGCCGATGTATGTCGGCATGGGCGTGCTCCAGGCATTCGCCGACGTTTTCAAATTGCTGTTCAAGGAAGTGATCCAGCCGAGCAGCGCGCAGCGTGCGCTGTTCATCCTCGCGCCGCTGATCACCTTGGTGCCTGCATTCGCGGCGTGGGCGGTGGTGCCGTTCGATGCGAAGCTGGTGCTGTCGAATGCCAATGCCGGCCTGCTGTACCTGCTGGCGATGACCTCACTCGGCGTGTACGGAATCATCATCGCCGGTTGGGCGTCGAACTCGAAGTACGCCTTCCTGGGCGCGATGCGCGCGGCAGCGCAGGTGGTGAGCTACGAGATCGCAATGGGCTTTGCGATGGTCGGCGTGCTGATAGCCGCCGGGAGCCTCAACCTGACCGACATCGTGATGGCGCAGGCCGGCGATGCAGGCCCGTTCGAGTGGTTCTGGTTTCCGCTGCTGCCGTTGTTTGTCGTGTACTTCGTGTCCGGCGTGGCTGAAACCAACCGCGCGCCATTCGACGTGGTCGAGGGCGAATCGGAAATCGTCGCCGGCCACATGGTCGAGTACTCCGGCTCGCAGTTCGCGCTGTTCTTCCTCAGCGAATACGCGAACATGATCCTGATCAGCTTCCTGACCTCGATCTTCTTCATGGGTGGCTGGCTCAGCCCCCTGCACGGCATGGGCATCCCGCTGCTGTCGGTCGACGGCTGGTGGTGGCTGTTCGCCAAGGTATTCTTCTTCGCCAGCTGTTTCATCTGGTTCCGCGCATCGTTCCCGCGCTATCGCTACGACCAGATCATGCGGCTGGGCTGGAAGGTATTCATTCCGATCACCATTGTCTGGATCTTCGTCACCGCACTGATGGCGTACTACGGTGTGTTCGAGGCCGGCCGCTAATGGGCACATCTGATGAGTAAGATCGTTCACTACTTCAAGAGCCTGCTGCTGCTGGAACTGTTCCAGGGTCTCTGGCTGACGCTGAAGTACCTGTTCCGTCCCAAGTACACGCTGATGTACCCGATGGAAAAGACGCCGCAATCGCCGCGTTTCCGCGGGCTGCATGCGTTGCGCCGCTATCCCAACGGGGAGGAGCGGTGCATTGCCTGCAAACTGTGCGAGGCGGTATGCCCGGCGCTGGCGATCACCATCGATTCGGAACAGCGCGCGGACGGCACCCGCCGTACCACGCGCTATGACATCGACCTGTTCAAGTGCATTTACTGCGGTTTCTGCGAGGAGTCGTGCCCGGTCGATTCGATCGTGGAGACGCACATCCTCGAATATCATTTCGACCAGCGCGGCCAGAACGTGGTGACCAAGTCGCAACTGCTGGCGATTGGCGATCGCTTCGAGGCGGACATTGCCTCGCGCCGTGCCGCCGACGCTCCGTACCGCTGATCGGGTCACACGAGAACCGTATGGACTATCCGTTGCTTGCCTTCTACGCCTTTGCCGCCGCCGCAGTGATGTCCGCGGTCGCGGTGATCAGCGTGCGTAATCCAGTGCAGGCCGCGCTGTTCCTCGTGCTGACCTTCTTCACCGTCGCCTGCACCTGGATCCTTGCCGGCGCGGAGTTCCTCGGTATTGCATTGGTGCTGGTGTATGTCGGCGCGGTCATGGTGCTGTTCCTGTTCGTGGTGATGATGCTCGACATCGACGTGGCGCGCATGCGCGAAGGCTATGTGCGCTACCTGCCGGTGGGGTTGCTCGTCGCAATCGTGATGCTGGTGGAAATGGTGGCGCTGATCGGCATCCGTGCGCGCAGCGCGACCCCGTTCGCCGACAACATCGCGATGGCTGCTGGCAGTGGCGACGTGCCCAATACCACGTGGCTGGCGCGCGCATTGTTCACCGACTTCCTGTTGCCGTTCGAAGTCGCTGCGGTGATCCTGACGATCGCGGTGATCGCGGCGGTGATGCTGACGCTGCGTCGCCGTGTCGGCGCCAAGCACCAGGATCCGGCGGCGCAGACGCGCGTTCGGGCAGGCGATCGCTTGCGGATGGTGAAGATGGAGAGCGTGAAGCCGGCCGTCCCCGCGTCTCCGCCCGAGGAAAGCAAGCCATGACTGCCGCCGTCACCAGCCTCGCGCTCGGCCACTACCTCGCCCTGGGCGCCGCGCTGTTCTGCATAAGCCTCGCCGGCATCTTCCTGAACCGGAAGAACGTGATCGTGCTGTTGATGTGCATCGAGTTGATGCTGCTCGCAGTGAACATCAATTTCGTCGCGTTCTCGCGCCAGCTCGGCGATGCCGCTGGCCAGGTGTTCGTGTTCTTCATCCTGACCGTGGCCGCCGCTGAAGCGGCGATCGGCCTGGCGATCCTGGTCACCCTGTTCCGCAACCGGCGCACGATCGACGTCGCCGACATCGACACACTGAAGGGCTAAGCGATGGCGAGCGTCGAACATGCTGGATAACAGCTTCGCAATCCCCAGGTCGGTGCTGCTGGCGGTCGTGCTGGCGCCGCTGCTGGGCGCGATCCTGGCCGGTCTGTTCGGCCGCCGAATCGGTCGCGCGGGTGCGCACAGCGCCACGATTCTTGGCGTCGCCACCAGCTTCGCGTTGTCGGCGTGGGTGCTGTGGCAGCTGGTCGGGCAGGGCGCGCCGCCGTTCAACGAGAACGTCTACACCTGGTTCCAGGTCGGCAACCTGCAGGCGCATGTCGGCTTCATGATCGACAAGCTGACGGCGATGATGATGGTGGTCGTTACCTTCGTTTCGTTGCTTGTGCACATCTACACGATCGGCTACATGGCCGAGGATGCGGGCTACCAGCGCTTCTTCAGCTACATCAGCCTCTTCACTTTCTCGATGCTGATGCTGGTGATGGCCAACAACTTCCTGCAGCTGTTCTTCGGCTGGGAAGCGGTGGGTCTGGTGTCGTACCTGCTGATCGGCTTCTGGTTCAAGCGCCCGAGCGCGATTTTCGCCAACCTCAAGGCATTCCTGGTCAATCGCGTTGGCGATTTCGGCTTCCTGCTTGGTATCGCCGGCGTGCTGTACTGGTTTGGCACACTCGACTACGCCACCGTGTTCGCCAATGCGCCGACGATTGCCAATGCAACGGTTGCCGTGTTCTCCGGCCATGATTGGTCGGTACCGACCCTGATCTGCATCTGCCTGTTCGTCGGCGCGATGGGCAAGTCGGCGCAGGTGCCGCTGCATGTGTGGCTGCCGGACTCGATGGAAGGCCCGACCCCGATCTCGGCCCTGATCCACGCCGCGACGATGGTGACCGCCGGCATCTTCATGGTCGCGCGCATGTCGCCGTTGTTCGAGCTGAGCCAGACCGCGCTCAATTTCGTCTTGTTCATCGGCGCGACGACCGCGTTCTGGACCGGTCTGATCGGCATCGTGCAGAACGACATCAAGCGCGTGATTGCGTATTCAACCCTGTCGCAATTGGGCTACATGACCGTGGCGCTGGGAGTGTCCGCGTATTCCGCGGCCGTCTACCACCTGATGACGCATGCCTTCTTCAAGGCGCTGCTGTTCCTCGCCGCAGGCTCGGTGATCATCGGCATGCACCATGAGCAGGACATGCGCAAGATGGGCGGTCTGCGCAAATACATGCCGATCACGTTCTGGACCAGCCTCGTCGGCACGCTGGCCCTGGTTGGCACGCCGTTCTTCGCCGGCTTCTATTCGAAGGACACGATCATCGAGGCGGCCGCGGAACACGCGCACCGGGCGCATGACTGGATCGCGACCTATGGTTACTGGGCGGTGCTGCTTGGCGCCTTTGTCACCGCGTTCTACAGCTTCCGCCTGCTGTACCTGACGTTCTTCGGCGCGCCGCGCTGGCATGACCCCGCTCCGGTCGGCTATGTGGTGCCGGAGGCGGATTCGGCCGAGCACGAAGCCGAGTTCGCGCACGCGCACGAGAGCGATCACGGCCACGACGGTCACGCACACGACGATCACGCGCACATCCCGCACGAGTCGCCATGGGTGGTGACACTGCCGTTGATCCTGCTCGCGATCCCCTCGGTTGCGATCGGCTTCTTCACTGCGGGTCCGATGCTGTTCGGCTCCGACTGGAGTGGACAGATCCAACAGCTGCCATTCTTCCTTGGCGCGATCGACGTGCCGGCGGCGCATGACGTCCTGGCAAAGATCGCCGAGGAATTTCATGGTCCCATCGCCTTCGCGCTGCACGGGTTCCTGGCCCCGGCCTTCTGGCTCGCATTCGCGGGTTTCGCGCTCGCCACGGTGATGTACTGGTGGAAGCCGGAATTGCACGTCAAGGCGCGCAAGTTGTTCGCATGGCCGGTGCGGGTGCTGGAGGACAAGTATGGCTTCGATACGCTGTGGATCGATGGCTTCGCCGGCGGCGGCCTCAAGCTGGGCCGGGTCTCGCGCAGCAACGACGAGACCGTCATCGATGGCTTCTTTGTCAACGGCAGCGCACGCTTCGTCGATTTCACCGCCGGGGTCTTGCGGCAGACGCAGTCCGGTCTTCTTTACCACTACGCTTTCGCCATGATCCTTGGCTTGATCGCAATGCTCGCGGTGCTCATCGGGTATTGGAAATGAGTGGGTTGGCAATGAATTTTCTGGCGACGAACTTTCCGGCTTTGATCGAGCAAGGATCCGCGACGTGAGCTCGATGCCTTCCTTGAACAATGCATTTCCCCTGCTGAGCCTTTTGGTCTGGCTGCCGATCCTGGGTGGCGCGCTGTGCATGCTGCTCGGCAACGCCCGTCCGCAAGCGGCGCGCTGGCTGGCGTTGGTGACCGCGCTGATCGCCCTGGCGCTGAGCATCCCCTTGCTCACCGGGTTCGACATGACCACGGCCGGCATGCAGTTCGTCGAGCAGGCGTCATGGATCCCCAGTTACGACATCCGCTATCACCTCGGCGTCGATGGCATTTCGGTTCCGTTGATCGCATTGACGACGCTGACCACGGTGCTGGTGCTGATCGGCGCATGGAGCGTGATCGAGAAGCGCGCAAGCCAGTACGTGGCCGCCTTCCTGATCCTCGAAGGCTTGATGATCGGAATCTTCACCGCGCTGGACGCGATGCTGTTCTACGTGTTCTTCGAGGCCATGCTGATCCCGATGTTCATCATCATCGGTGTCTGGGGCGGCCCGCAGCGGGTGTACGCGTCGATCAAATTCTTCCTGTACACCTTCCTTGGCTCGGTGTTCATGCTGGTCGGGTTGATTTACCTGTACCTCAAGGGCGGCAGTTGGCAGTTGGCTGACATGTACGCACTGCCGTTGTCGATGCACGAGCAGACGTGGCTCTTCTTCGCCTTCCTGATCTCATTCGCGGTCAAGGTGCCGATGTTCCCGGTGCACACATGGTTGCCCGATGCCCACGTCGAGGCACCCACCGGCGGCTCGGTGATCCTGGCGGCGATCATGCTGAAGATCGGCGGATATGGATTCCTGCGTTTCAGCCTGCCGATCCTGCCCGACGCCGGCCATGAGTGGGCCTGGCTGGTCATCGCGTTGTCGCTGATCGCGATCATCTACGTCGGCCTGGTCGCGCTTGTGCAGGACGACATGAAGAAGCTGATCGCGTATTCGTCGATCTCGCACATGGGTTTCGTCACCCTCGGCACCTTCATCGCCTGTGGCCTGGTGCGCGATTTCGGCAATGTCGATGCCGCGCGCCTGGGGTTGTCGGGTGCGATGGTGCAGATGATCTCGCACGGCTTCATTTCCGGCGCGATGTTCTCCTGCGTCGGCGTGCTGTACGACCGCATGCACACGCGCATGATCAGGGACTATGGCGGTGTCGCGAACGTGATGCCGTGGTTCGCGTCGTTCATGGTCCTGTTTGCGATGGCGAACTCGGGACTGCCGGGAACCAGCGGTTTCGTCGGCGAATTCATGGTGATCCTGGCGAGCTTCCAGCGGCATCCGCTGTTGGCGTTCGCTGCGGCCACCACGCTGATCACGGGCGCGGCCTACACCTTGTGGTTGACCAAGCGCGTGATCTGGGGCGACGTCGCCAATGCACACGTCGCGGAACTTGAAGACCTCAACGTGCGCGAATGGATCGTGCTTGGCGTGTTCGCCGCCGGCGTGCTGCTGATCGGCCTGTGGCCGAAACCGCTCACCGATCTGATGGAGCCCTCCATCGCGCAATTGGCGGGTCAGCTCGCCGCCACCAAGCTTTGAGCGGAGACAGGCTTTGATCGAATCCTCACAGGAAGTCGCAGCATGACGACCATGCCCACCGCTGCCGACCTGCTGCCGCTGCTGCCCGAGCTGGTGCTGGTGGGTGGTGCGTTCGTGCTGCTGATGCTCGATTTGTTCCTCGATGACTCGCGTCGCATCGTCACCCACGTGTCCGCGATCGCGTTGCTGCTGGTGGCATCGTGGCTTTCCGCTGCGGGCATTGGCGGCCACGGTACCGTGCTGGGTGGCATGTTCGTCCGTGATGACATGGCCGACGTGCTCAAGGCGGGCGCCTGCGGACTCACGGCGTTGTCTCTCGTGTACGCGTGGCCATTCCTGCGCCAGCGTGGTTTGTACAAGGGCGAAGTGGCGGTGCTGATGCTGTTCGCAGTCGCCGGAATGATGCTGCTGATTTCCGCTGGCAGCCTGGTGATGGTCTACCTCGGCTTGGAGATGCTGGCGCTGTGCTCGTATGCGCTGGTCGCGATCGACCGCGACAACGCGCTGGCCTCCGAGGCGGCGATGAAGTATTTCGTGCTCGGCTCATTGTCGTCCGGCCTGCTGCTGTACGGGCTGTCTTTGTTGTACGGGGCTACTGGCACGCTCGATCTCGCCCAGCTGCGTTCGGCGATTGCATCGTCGCCGGAGACCACGCTGCTGCTGACCGGCACCGTGTTCGTGGTTGCGGGCATCGCCTTCAAGTTCGGGGCAGCGCCGTTCCACATGTGGGTGCCGGACACCTATCAGGGTGCGCCGACGCCGATCACATTGTTTATTGCTTCCGCACCGGAGCTCGCCTCGTTCGCGCTGGCATTCCGTTTGCTGGAAGGCGCGGTCGGCCCGCTCGACGACCGCTGGCGGCTGCTGATCGCCGGCTTGGCGGTTGCGTCGCTGGCGATTGGCAACCTGGTCGCGTTGATGCAGACCAACCTCAAGCGGATGCTCGCCTATTCGGCGATCTCGCACATCGGCTTCCTCTTCCTTGGATTCGCCGGTGGCGGCGCGCAGGGCTACGCGGCGGCGATGTTCTACGTGATCAGCTACGCGCTGATGTCCGCAGCCGCGTTCGGGGCGATCGTCGTGTTGTCGGGGCAGGGTTTCGAGGCTGATCGCATCGACGACTTCAAGGGCTTGAATGCGCGCAGCCCGTGGCTGGCGGGACTGGTGCTGTGCATCATGGCCTCGCTCGCGGGCGTGCCGCCATTCCTGGGTTTCTGGGCCAAGCTCGCGGTGCTTCGCGCCGCGCTGCAGGGCGACATGCTGTGGCTGGCGATTGTCGGCATCGTGTTTGCCGTGGTTGGCGCGTTCTACTACCTGCGCGTGATCAAGGCGATGTATTTCGATGAGCCCGTCGCGGACGCACCCATGCCTCGCAATGACCGTCCCCTGCAGATCGCATTTGGCGTCAATGCGCTGGCATTGCTGGTGCTCGGAATTTTCTGGAACCCCTTGATGACGTGGTGCCAGCAGGCGTTCGTCGGTTGATCTTGCAATCAATGGCATAGATCGCCATAATTCCGCTCC
>JANMAO010000199.1:0-9411 GCA_031359875.1 Lysobacter sp. | reverse complement strand
CAGCGACGAGGCGATCGATCTGCTCGTGCGCGCGTTTTGCACGCCAGGGCGCGATGGAGTCGTCGTCACGCCGCCGGTGTTCGGCATGTATGCGGTGTGCGCGCGGCTGCAAGGTGCGCCCTTGTACGAGGTTCCCCTGCGAGATGGTGACGAGGACTTCGCGCTGGATATCGACGCAGTAGCGCGTGTGGCACTTGCTCGGGGTGCCAAGCTTGTCTTCCTGTGCTCGCCGGGCAACCCGGCCGGCGGAACGCTTGCTGCCGATGCAATTGTAACGCTGGCGCGGCAACTCGAGGGCAGCGCGCTCGTGGTCGTCGACGAAGCCTATATCGAATTTTCCGATGCGCCATCGCTGGTGGCTCAAATACCCGCCCAATCCAATATCGCCGTGCTGCGCACGTTATCGAAGGCGCATGCGCTGGCCGGAGCGCGGATTGGATGCCTCATCGCCAATCCTGAGGTGATCGCGGCGTTACGGCATTGCCAGGCGCCATACCCCGTGCCCGCACCATGCGCGGAGTTGGCGCTGCAAGCGTTGTCGGCGGATGCATTGGAGGACACGGCACGGGGCATCACCCGGATCCGTAGTGAACGAGCGCGTCTGCAGACGGCGTTGCAGTCGATTCCGGCCGTGCGCCGTGTTTATCCGTCACAGGCGAATTTCCTGCTCGCTCGATTCGAGGATGCCAGTGCGGCTTTCCAACTCCTGCTTGATGCCGGAATCGTGGTGCGCGACATGCGCGCGATGCCGCAACTCAACGATGCGCTTCGCATCACCGTAGGCACGGCGGAACAGAACACGCGCGTGATCTACACCTTGATGAATTCGAGGGTGACGGCGTGAGCACGGGTCAGGTACCAATCCTGTTCGTCGATCGCGATGGCACCTTGATCGTTGAGCCATCGGACTTCCAGATCGACAGCTATGCGAAATTGCGTTTCGTCGACGCCGTTATCCCCGCGTTGCAACGCCTGCGCGATGCCGGTTACCGCCTGGTGATGGTCAGCAACCAGGATGGGTTGGGAACCGCGCAGTTTCCGCAGGCTGATTTCGATGGGCCGCACCAGCTGATGCTGCAGGTGTTCGCCAGCCAGGGCATCGTCTTCGACGAGGAACTCATCGACCGGACGCTGCCGGAGGACAACGCACCCACGCGAAAGCCCGGCATCGGCATGGCACTGCACTACATCCAGGACCGGAGCATCGACTGGGCCCGGTCAGCGATGGTGGGCGATCGTGAGACCGACAACGTCTTCGCCCGCAATCTCGGCATCCGCGCTTTCCAGCTGCGCACACCAGAGTTTGGTGGTGAATGGGACTGGCCCGGAATCGCGCATACGCTGGTCGACACGCCGCGCATTGCATGCGTGCAGCGCAACACGCGGGAAACCCGGATCACCGCATGCGTCGACCTGGACCAGGTCGCCGAGCCGCAGGTCGCGACCGGACTGGGTTTCTTCGACCACATGCTCGAGCAACTCGGAAAGCACGGCGGCTTCGCGCTGGAGCTGCGCTGCGAAGGCGACCTGCATATCGACGAGCACCACACCATCGAGGACAGTGCGTTGGCGCTGGGGCAGGCGCTACGTGAGGCCGTGGGCGACAAACGCGGCATCGGTCGCTATGGCTTCACCCTGCCGATGGACGAGGCACTGTCCAGCGCGGCGCTGGACTGGTCGGGGCGACCGTATTTCGTGTTCGATGGTCAATTCGCGCGCGAGCGTGTTGGCGATCTGCCGACCGAACTGGTGCCACATTTTTTTCGGTCGCTCTGCGAAAGCGCGGGGTTCAACCTCAATCTCAAGGTCGAGGGCGACAACGACCACCACAAGGTCGAAGCCTGCTTCAAGGTCGTCGCGCGGGCATTGCGGCAGGCGATCAGGCGCGAGGGCAGGGAGCTTCCCAGCACCAAGGGCATGCTGTGAAAGCCGAGGGAGACTTTGCGCGCGATGTCGCGCTGATCGATGCCGGTGGTGCCAACCTGGGGTCGGTGCGTTACGCGCTCGAGCGCCTTGGCGTTTTTCCGCGCATTGCGCGCGACGCCGATGACATTGGCAGCGCGCAGCGGGTCATCCTGCCGGGCGTCGGCGCAGCAGCGCCGGCAATGGCGCTGCTGCGCGAGCGTGGGCTCGATCACGCCCTGCGCGCGCTCGACGTTCCCTTGCTCGGCATCTGCCTGGGCATGCAGTTGCTGTTCGAATCATCCGATGAGGGCGAGGTTGATTGCCTCGCGCTGTTGCCCGGACGCGTGCGCAAGCTCGAGCCCGCCAAGGGCGTCCGCGTTCCGCACATGGGCTGGAATGCGTTGGAGGACATCCACGCACAGTCGCCGCTGCTTGCCGGGATCGCCGATGGCGCGGAAGCGTACTTCGTCCACAGCTATGCCGCGCCGGTAACCGAGGATTGCATTGCCACGTGCACGCATGGCCGGTCATTTGCAGCCGTCGTGCAGCGTGGTCGAATTTGCGGCGCTCAATTCCATCCGGAGCGTTCCGCATCCGTCGGCGCGCGACTGTTGGCGAACTTCCTGGCCGGAGCACACCCATGAGTTTCACCATCTATCCAGCGATCGATGTTCGGCGGGGATGCGTTGTGCGGCTGCACCAGGGCGACTATGCGCTGGAAACACGTTATGACGAGACGCCACTTGCGCTGCTCAAACGCAACGCCGAACTTGGGGCGACCTGGGCACATCTCGTCGATCTGGATGCGGCGAGGGATGGTGGTTACACATTGTGGCCATTGCTGCATTCGCTCAAGCAGGAAACGGCACTGCGCATCCAGACCGGCGGTGGGGTGCGCCGTGCAGCGGACGTCCAACGGTTGCTGGATGCCGGCGCGGACCGCGTCGTGATTGGGTCACTTGCGGTGGATGAGCCAGAACTTGTCGCGTCGTGGCTGCAGGAATTCGGAAGCGAAAAGCTCACGATTGCACTGGATGCACGCAGCGACCAGCAAGGCGACTGGTATCCCGCGACCCATGGCTGGACTCGCCCCAGCGAGCGCACGTTGGAACACCTGGTGCTGCACTACGCCAGGCAGGGCCTGGGTCACCTGCTGTGCACCGACATCGCGCGCGATGGCACCTTGGCCGGTCCCAATTTCCAGTTGTATGGACTGCTGCGGCAATGGGCGCCCAACGTGGCCCTGCAGGCATCCGGCGGCGTGCGCGAGCTCGACGACGTTCGCCAGGCTCGTGAACTCGGTTGCAGCGGGATCGTCCTGGGCAAAGCATTGCTCGAAGGCCGCATTGGGTTTGCGGAGGCCTTGGCATGTTGAGCCGTCGCATCGTCGCCTGCCTGGATGTGCGCGAGGGTCGCGTGGTCAAAGGTGTCCGCTTTCGCGACCACGTGGACATGGGCGACTGTGTGGAGCTGGCATTGCGGTATCGCGACGAGGGTGTGGACGAGCTGGTGTTTTACGACATCACCGCAAGCCCGGAGGGACGCAGCGTCGACAGGGGCTGGGTCGAACGCGTAGCCCGTGTCCTCGATATTCCTTTTTGTGTCGCGGGTGGCATTCGATCGGTCGACAATGCGCGCGGCGTACTCAATGCGGGAGCGGACAAGATCTCGATCAACACGCCGGCGTTGGAGCGGCCACAGTTGATCGATGAGATTGGCGATTCCTTCGGTTCGCAATGCGTGGTCGTCGGCATCGACAGCCTGCGCGACGCCGACGGCGAATGGCGCGTGCGCAGCCACACCGGCGATCCGGACAAGACGCAGGCGCTTGCCAGGCGCACGCTCGATTGGGTCGTCGAGGCGCAGCAGCGCGGCGCCGGTGAAATCGTGCTCAATTGCATGGCCAGCGACGGCGTGCGCGACGGCTACGACCTGCCGCAACTGCAGGCGGTGCGCGCGGTGTGTGCGGTGCCGCTGGTCGCCTCCGGTGGCGCGGGTGCGCCACGGGACTTCAAGGACGCGTTCCAGCTGGCAGACGTCGACGCCGCACTTGCCGCCAGCGTGTTCCATTCCGGAGCAATCACAATCCCGGCGTTGAAACGCTACCTGCGTGAGCAGGGCATCGAGGTGCGGCATGCAGCTTGAGCGGATGGAAGGGCTCGCGTGGGACAAGCAGGACGGGTTGCTGCCGGCGATCGTCCAGGACGCGGGTACGTTGCGCGTGCTGATGCTGGGGTACATGGATCGTGCTGCACTCCGGGCAACACTGGAGTCCCGACGAGTGACGTTTTTCAGCCGAAGCCGGCAACGCCAGTGGATCAAGGGCGAAACGTCCGGCCACTACCTCGATCTTGTTTCGGTCGAAGCAGACTGCGATGCCGACAGCCTGCTGGTATTGGCGCGTCCGATCGGGTCGACATGCCATCTCGGGCGCGCCAGCTGTTTCGAGCGCGCACCCGCCGATGTCCTTGCGGAACTGGACGGCGTGATCGCGCAGCGTCAGCGAGAGCTACCAGCGGGGAGTTACACGACCCGTCTGTTCGAGGCCGGCATCCGCGCAATCGCGCAGAAGGTGGGCGAGGAGGGCGTTGAGACTGCACTGGCCGCAGTGGTGCAGGACGACGAGGCGTTGCTGGGCGAGGCGGCCGACCTGCTGTACCACCTCGCCGTGGTATTGCGCGCGCGCGGGCTGTCGATGGCTGAGGCAACGGCCGTCCTGACCTCGCGACAAAACAGCTGACGCCCGGGCCAGTTCACTACTGGGACCTGCGGTGCCGGCACCCCAGCCCTAGGCTTGGAGGTCGATCTGCTCGAACGATTCGACGCGAACATGCCCGTTGGTTGCCGCGTCATGGCGCGGCCGGGGGTAATCCTCGCGACGATCGAGGAGCACCGTTCGCATCCCGGCTTCTCGGGCAGCATCGAGCTCCTCGACCACATCCGACAGGAACAGGATGGCGTCCGGACGGCGATCGAGCGCATCGGCGATCAGGCGATAGCTGCCGGCTTCGCGCTTGTGGCCGATTTCGGTGTCGAAGAACGCAGACAACATCGGAGTGATGTCGCCTGCTTCGGAATGTGCGAACAGCAGCTTCTGCGCGCCGACCGAGCCGGAAGAGAAGACCGCAAGGGCGTGACCAGCCTCGTGCCAGCGGCGCAACGCGGCGGCTGCATCGGGGTAGATGTGCCCGCGAAAATCGCCTCGCGCATAGCCTTCGCGCCACAACATGCCTTGCAATGCCTTGAGCGCAGTGTGCTTGCGATCCTGGTCGATCCAGCCCTGCAGGGTTTCGACGATGACGTCGTCGCTGCAGATGCCGCCGCTTTCGGTAGCGACAGTGTCCAGCCAGCGACGGACGTCCGGCTCGTTACCATGCTCGCGCACGAAGCGCGGAAATTCGCGCCGCGCGTATGGGAACAAGACGTCCTTGACGAAGGCGATGCTGCTGGTGGTGCCTTCGATATCGGTAAGGATCGTGGTCGGCGTCATCTCAGTTCGCTTGCCCGGGTTTGTAGCGCGGAAATCTCTGCGCGATGTCGGTGCCCGTGAAATGGCCGACCCAGCCATCCGATTCCGTGAAGAAACGAATCGCGACGAAGCTTGGTTCGGGGCCCATGTCGAACCAGTGTGGAGTGGAATCCGGTATCGCGATCAGGTCGCCTTGCGCGCACTGGATCTCGTAGACCTTGCCGTCGACGTGCAGGGTGAACAGTCCCGAGCCGGCGACAAAAAAGCGCACTTCGTCTTCCTTGTGGAAGTGCTCATCGAGAAACTTGGCACGCATCTGCTCGCGATCCGGGTGATCGGGCGCGATGCTGACGACGTCGATCGATTTGAAGCCGCGTTCGCTGACGAGGCGATCGATGTCGGCACGGTAGGCAGCCATCACCTCGTCCGACGATGCGCCCGGTGCGATTGGTTGCGTTGCCCGCCACTGCTCGAAACCGACGCCAATGGCCGACAGCTCATGCGCGATCTGCGCGTGATCGCTCGTAGCCAGGAGCGGCTGATCGGGATGTTCTTCGGCGAAGATGCGCAAGCGGCTCACCGGTGCAATTTCCTCAATTCCAGTTCGCAGTTCAGCAGGAACTCGAACGCCTCCAGATGCCGTCGCGCCTCGGCCATGTCGCGTCCCCAGGTGTAGAGGCCATGGCCATCGATCAGATAACCCCATAGGCATTGCCTGTCGAGCAACGCGTCGACCTGGGCAGCAAGCGTGTGCATGTCCTGGTTGTTGGGCAGCACCGGGATGTCGATCTCGGCCTCGTGCGTGGTGTTGCCGGCGAAGGCCTTCAGCAACTCATAGCCTTGCAGATGCACATGCCCCGGACCGGCGTACAGGCGCGAGGCGATGGTCTGTGCCTGCGAATGCGTGTGCAGAACGCAACCGATTTCGGGAAAGCGCTTGTACAGCTGGGTGTGCAGCAACGTCTCGGCGGACGGCTGATGATCGCTGCCGACCGCGTGGCCGTCGAAATCCACCACCATGATGTCGGCTTCGGTCAGCCGTCCCTTGTCGCGGCCGGAGATGGTGATCGCGGCACGGCGCTCGTCCAGGCGACGCGAGAAATTGCTGCTGGTCGCGGGTGTCCAGCCGGCTGCAGCCAGTTCCCGCACGTTGGCGACGATCTCGCCGGCGATGCGGTGCAGCTTCTGGGCGTCGTAGGGGGGGGGCTGGGTCATGCTGCGAGTTTAGCGAATGGATGTGATCGCCGGCGCAACAAGAAAAACCCGGCCGAAGCCGGGTTTTTCAATGTGCTTTGCGAAACCCCCGGCTCAGCGGTTGTGGGCAGCGTCTTCCTTGAATTCAGGCAGGTCAGGACCCGGAAGCGGCGTCTGGCCCTTGTGCAGTTGCGAGTTGTGCATGCCATAGACGAAATAAAGCACGATCGCGCCAAGCGCATACCACCCAAAGAAAATCAGGACCCGCGTCTCGACGGTGAAGATCAGCGCGAAGCAGGCGATGATGCCGGCTACGGGCAGTACCGGATACAGCGGGACCTTGAATCCGCGCGGGATATCCGGATGGGTCCTGCGCAGCCAGATGACCGACAGGCAGACGATGCCGAAGGCGGCGAGGGTGCCGACCGAGGTCATGTCGCCCAGCGTGTTGATGTCAAAGAACGCAGCTGCCACCGCCGTCATCAGACCGACCAGGATGGTGTTCACCCAGGGCGTCTTGAACTTCGGATGGATGGTGGCGAACACGCGCGGCAACAGGCCATCGCGCGCCATCGTGTAGAAGATGCGGGTCTGGCCATACATCAGCACGAGAATGACCGAGGTCAGGCCGATGATCGCGCCAGCCTTCACGCTCTTCGCGAACCAGCCCCACTGCGGACCGAGTGCGTCGACCGCGACCGCGACCGGGTCAGGCACGTTCAGCATCTTGTAGTTGACGACGAGTGTCATCACGATCGACACGAGGATGTACAGGATCGTACACACGAGCAACGATCCAATAATGCCGAACGGCATGTCCTTCTTCGGGTTCTTTGCTTCCTGACCGGCGGTCGAAACGGCTTCGAAGCCGATATAGGCGAAAAATACGATCGAGGCCGCGCGGAATACGCCGCCCCAGCCGAACTCGCCCTTTTCGCCGGTCGCGGGCGGGATGAAGGGGTCCCAGTTGGCCTTCAGGGTGTCGAAATGCTGGATGACGAACCAGCCGACGATGACGATGAAGGCGATGATCACCGTCATCTTGATGGCGACGATGATGTTGTTGAACTTCGCGCTTTCGGACACACCGACGACGAGCAATGCGGCAAGCGCCATGCAGATCAGGAAGGCTGGCAGGTTGAACAACGTCGTCAGCGGCACTCCGTTGGCACCAAGGACGGCGACGCCATCCTTCATCATCTGATGGCCGTAGGGGCCGGTCAGCTCTGGCGGAATGACGAGTCCGTAGTCGCCGAGCAGGCTCACGACATAGCCGGCCCAGCCAACCGCCACCACCGAGGCCGCCAGCCCGTATTCGAGCAGCAGCAGGGCGCCCATGATCCACGCGGCAAATTCGCCGACGGTCGTGTAGCTGTAGGTGTAGGCCGATCCCGAGACCGGAAGCGTCGAAGAAAGTTCGGCGTAGCACAGCCCGGCCAGGGCACAGACAACGCCGGCGACCAGGAAGGACAGCAATACCGCAGGCCCGGCGTGAAGCGCGGCAGCGTTGCCGGTGCGCACGAAGATGCCGGCGCCGATGATGCAGCCAATGCCCAGAAGCATCAGGTTCCACGGCCCCAGGGTCCGTTTGAGTTGGCTGGTCTCGGTCTCCCGCTGCACCTGCTCTACGCTCTTGCGCATCATGATGCGCGCAAGAAAACTTGTATTGGGAGCACTCGCCATTGATTTTTTCCCCTTGGTTATGCCGCAGCTCAGCGTAGCGGCCGATCAGGCCGTGCAACAAATCCACTACGCCGGCATCTATAAGTAAATAATTCCGCCGCCGACCTTACCGTTCGCCCGGGATGCGCACAAGCGTCGAAGGGCGGCGCGGCAGCGATAATGGCGGGCTCCCGGAAATGGCGCACTGCAACATGACGCATCCATCCCATCCCCTTGCCGCGCTCGAAGCAGTGTTTGCCGGATATCGACGGTGTTGGCCCGGGGAGGCGCCGGTGGTGGACGCATTCATCGCCCTGCTCGCTGGCGGCGATGATCCCTTCGTGCGCGAGCGCCACGCCGGCCATTTCACAGCATCGGCGTGGCTGGTCAGCAGCGACGGCCTGCGCGTGCTGCTGACCCATCACCGCAAGCTCGGCCGCTGGTTGCAGTTGGGCGGCCATGCCGACGGCGATCGCGATCTTGCGCGGACGGCACTTAGGGAAGCCGAGGAAGAATCCGGCCTGGCCGGGCTGAAGATCGACCGCGCGTTGTTCGACCTCGACCGGCACTGGATTCCCGAGCACAAGGGAGTGCCGGCGCATTGGCATTACGACGTGCGCTATGTCGTGCACGCCGGTGACAGCGAAGACTTCGTCGTCAGCGACGAGTCGCATGATCTGGCATGGCGCGGGATCGTGACGCTGGTGGACGACGAAGGCACCGATTCGTCGTTACGGCGGATGGCGATGAAATGGTTGGCGCGTGATGATCTGTAGGAGCGGCTTTGGCCACGAGCGCTTCGCCGACCGGGAAAGAGATCAAAGCTCACGCCTTAAGCCGCTCCTGCAGAAGCGACTCAGTCCGCACGACCCGCAAACTCGCCCGTCGTCGTACTGACCCACACCCGCTCGCCATTGCCGACGTACTCGGGCACCTGGATCTCGATGCCGGTCGACAATCTCGCTGGTTTCGACCGTTTGGTCGCGGTACCGCCTTTCAGTTCCGGTGGCGTCTCGATGACTTCGATCACCACGCTCGGTGGCAACTGCAGGGCGACCGGCATGTCGTCGATGATCTGCACGTAGCAATTGGCGAGTTCATCGACGATGTAGCCAGCGGCATCGCCGACGACATCGGCGTCGAGCGAATAGGGCGTGTAGTCCTCGTCATCGAGAAACACG
>JANMAO010000192.1:0-1917 GCA_031359875.1 Lysobacter sp. | reverse complement strand
TGTATGTCGCCGATGAGGTGCGCCGGCGCGTGCTCGGCATCGCCCAGGAGTTGCGCTACAGCCCGCACCATGCGGCACGCAGTCTCAGCAGCCGCTCCACCCAGACCATCGGCGTCGTCCTGCCCGATCTCCACGGCGAGTTCTTCTCGGAACTGATGCGCGGCATCGATGGCGTCGCGCGCGAGCGCGGGTTGCACCTGCTGGTCTCCAGTTACCACGGCCACCCGGAAGAGCAGGGCGAGGCGCTGCGTACGATGCGCGGTCGCGTCGACGGCCTGCTGGTGATGTCGCCGTTTGTCGGCAATGCGGATTTCCTGCGCGACAACCTGGCCTCGTCACTGCCGGCGGTGCTGATGAACTCGCACCTTCCCGATGCGGGCTATCGCGCGCTGAGCATCGACAACTATGGCGGTGCCCGCACGATGATGCGTCACCTCCTCGCCAGCGGCTATCACCGCATCGCATTCATCGCCGGGCCCGAAAACAACTTCGATGCGCACGAACGCCTGCGCGGCTACCGGGACGCGCTCGTCGAAGCATTGCCGAAGGCAAAGCCGTGGGAGCTGCCCGGCGACTTCGACGAGGCTTCCGGACATCGCGCTGGCCACCAGCTGCTGGCCGCGGCAAAGCGTCCAGACGCCATCTTCGCCGCCAACGACATGATGGCGCTGGGCTGCCTGTTTGCGCTCAACCAGGCCGGCGTACAAACGCCGAACGACATCGCAATCGCCGGATTCGATGACATCCCACTCGCGCGTTACGTGCATCCGTCGCTGACGACGATGCGCGTGGACATTGCCGAACTGGGTGGACGCGCGATGCGCGTGCTACTCGCGAAGGCAAGCGATGCATCCCCGCAACTTCCCATTGCCCCCGAACTCATCGTGCGCGAGTCGACGCGCGTGCCGCCGGTACAGCGCGCGCGTGCCGACAGTTCCTGATTGTTCGTTTTTGTGGATTTGTGAAGAAGCCAGCCAACAAGCCCATAGATCGCACACCGGTTACAACCGTTTGACCGCCCTGGAGGGGATCCGTCATGAGCCACTACACGCAAGCACCACGTCGACTCAATCGTTCGTTGCTCAGCTGTGCCTTGGCCGGCTGCATGGTGGTGGCGGCGCCTTCGGCGTTCGCGCAATCCGCAAACGCCACGTTGCGCGGGCAAGTTGCCGGGCCGGCAGGTACAACGATCACGGCGAAAAACGTCGCCACCGGTGCTGTTCGCCGGACGCAGGCGGCGGCGAATGGCAGCTACACGCTGGTCGGGCTGGAGCCCGGTACCTACACCGTCGAGGCCGGTTCCGGACCTGCGCAGACGGTTCAGTTGAGCGTTGCATCCACCGCGACGCTCAACCTGCAGGCTACCGGCGCTGCTGGTGAGGCTGCGCCCGGAGTTGACGCGACCACGCTGGGGACGATTACGGTCGTCGGCTCGGCGCTGCCCGACGTCAAGACCTCGGAGGTTGGCAAGACGATCTCGCTGCGCCAGATCCAGACCATTCCGCAGGCTTCGCGCAACTTCCTCGAGTTCGCGGACACCGTGCCCGGGATGGTGTTCAGCGATGATGGAGCTGGCCATACCGCCCTGCGCGGCGGCGCTCAGAACAACAGCAGCACCAATGTCTACATCGACGGCGTTGGTCAGAAGAGCTATGTAAAGGAAGGTGGCGTAGCGGGGCAATTCAGCAGCGCCGGCAATCCATTCCCGCAGTTGGCGATCGGCGAATACAAAGTCATCACGTCAAATTACAAAGCAGAATACGGCCAGATTTCCAGTGCTGCTGTTACCGCGGTCACCAAGTCCGGCACCAATGATTTTCACGGCGAAGTGTTCTACCGCTATACCGACGCGGACCTGCGCGCGCGCAGGCCGTCCGAAAGGGGCGGCGACAAGGTGAATTCGACGGTGAAGGAATA
>JANMAO010000132.1:0-18071 GCA_031359875.1 Lysobacter sp. | reverse complement strand
CGGCTTTAGCCGCGAGCTCTTTGGCTCGTGAGCGGGAAGCTCGCGGCTAAAGCCGCTCCTACGAAGAGCGGTTGCTCAAACCTCCAGCGTCGCCAGGTCGCCTTTCTCCTCCAGCCATTTCTTGCGATCGCCAGCGCGCTTTTTCGACAGCAGCATGTCCATCAGCGAGCGCGTACCGCTGTCGTCCTCGATGGTCAACTGCACCAGCCGGCGGGTGTCGGGATGCACGGTGGATTCGCGCAGCTGCTGCGGATTCATCTCGCCCAGCCCCTTGAAGCGGGTGACGTTGACGGCGCCGCGCATCTTTTCCCGCTCGATGCGCTCGAGCAGCAGGCGCTTTTCCTCTTCATCGAGTGCGTAGAACACCTGCTTGCCGACATCGACGCGAAACAGTGGTGGCATCGCGACGAAGATGTTGCCGGCCGTGACCAGCGCCGGGAAATGCTTGAGGAACAACGCGGTCAGCAAGGTCGCGATATGCAGGCCGTCGGAGTCCGCATCGGCGAGGATGATGACCTTGCCATAGCGCAGTCCGGTGATGTCGTCCTTGCCCGGATCGCAACCGATGGCCACCGCAAGGTCATGCACTTCAGTCGAGGCCAGCACGCTGCCGGAAGCGACTTCCCAGGTATTGAGGATCTTGCCGCGCAGCGGCAGGATCGCCTGGAAATCCTTATCGCGCGCCTGCCGCGCGCTGCCACCGGCGGAATCACCTTCGACCAGGAACAACTCCGTGCGCGACAGGTCCTGCGAGATGCAGTCGGCGAGCTTGCCGGGCAGGGCGGGGCCCTGCGTGACTTTCTTGCGTGTGATCTGCTTCTCGGTTTTCAGGCGCGCGCTGGCGCGTTCGATCGCGAGTTGCGCGATCTTCTCGCCATACGTCGTGTGCTGGTTCAACCACAACGAAAACGCATCATGCGCGGCGCCTTCGACGAAGCCCGCGGCCTGGCGCGAACTCAATCGCTCCTTGGTCTGCCCGCTGAACTGCGGGTCGGTCATTTTCACTGACAGCACGAAGGCCACGCGGTCCCACACATCCTCGGGCGCCAGCTTGACGCCGCGCGGGAGCAGGTTGCGGAAATCGCAGAACTCGCGCAGTGCATCGGTGAAACCGGTGCGCAGGCCATTGACGTGGGTGCCGTGCTGCGCGGTCGGGATCAGGTTGACGTAGCTCTCCTGCACCAGGTCACCGTCGGGTACCCACGCCACCGCCCAGTCGACGATTTCGGTGTCTTTCGACAACTTGCCCACGAACAGCTCCGGCGGCAGCAGTTCGACGCCTTCGAGTTCCCCTTTCAAGTAGTCGCGCAGGCCGTCTTCATAGCGCCACTCGTCGCGCTCGCCGCTGGCGACGTCGAACAGGCGCACCGTCAGGCCCGGACACAGCACGGCCTTGGCGCGCAACAGGTGCTTCAACGTGCGCAGATTGAATTTTGCCGTGTCGAAATAATTCGGTTCCGGCCAGAAGCGTAGGCGGGTGCCGGTATTTTTCCTGCCCACGGCGCTGACGATTTCGAGCGGCGAGGTGCGGTCACCGTGCGCGAACGTCATCCGATACTCGTTGCCGTCGCGTTTGATGTGGACTTCCAGTTGCTTCGACAACGCATTGACGACGCTGACGCCGACCCCGTGCAGGCCGCCGGAGAAGGTGTAGTTCTTGTTGTTGAATTTTCCGCCGGCATGCAGTCGCGTGAGGATCAGTTCGACGCCGGGAATCTTTTCTTCCGGATGCATGTCGACCGGCATGCCGCGTCCGTCGTCTGATACTTCGCAGGAGCCGTCGATATGCAGCGTCACCTCGATCGTTCCGGCGTGTCCGGCCAGCGCCTCGTCGACGGCGTTGTCGACGACCTCCTGGGCCAGGTGGTTCGGTCGCGTGGTGTCGGTGTACATGCCGGGCCGGCGCTTGACCGGATCCAGGCCGGAGAGGACTTCGATGTCGGCGGCGTTGTAACGGGAGTTCATGCGTGGTTTGCGTGCGCGTTTTCCGGGGCAGGCGTGATTGTCGCGTATCCAGGCGCTGCCTGTTAAAACCCCGTTCGTTCAGTCGCGAGCATGGAAGCGTCCGCTAGGGTTCGCCACGTCGTCGAGGGGCGCGGCGGATTACGCAACACTCAACACCCATTGGAGAACCAGATGAACCAGCGCAAATTGTTAGTTCCGACACTGCTTGCACTCACCCTGGCCGCGCCGCTCGCATTCGCTGCCGGAATCGGCGGCGGCATCGGCCTCGGCGGCGGCGGCGGCATCCAGGCCGGTCCGATCAATGCCGGCGCAAATACTGGCGTGCAGGCACAAGGCAGCATTGATGCCGGTGCGCACGGCAACGCCGTGCAGCAGGCGGTCGAGTCGGCGCGTGCCACCGGGGAGCAAACCGGAGCCAGCGTGCGGGATGTCGCGCGCAGCGGCGCCCAAGCGGCCGATAGCGCCAGCGCCCAGGCCTTGGACGCGGTTTCCGGCAACCCCACCGCGGAAGCGAATTCCGCAGTGACGGCAGCCGCGAGCGTCGGCACCACCACAAGCGCGGCGACAGCGACGTCGACGAAAGCGGCCCGTCCCGCCAAGGCCCGGCGCGTGAAAGACACCAAGACAACCCGCTAGGCTCCATCGCAACACAGGAACGCCCCGGTTACGGGGCGTTTCTTTTTTGGGAAAGCCAGTCGGCGTGGCGGTCTCGCCGCGAGTCGGGCCACTTCCCGGTAGAATGCTTCTTTCCAGCAACCATCGCGCCCATGACTTCTCCAGGTTTTGCAAGGCCGGGCTCCGCCACCCCGCTCGTGTTCGTTACCGGCGGCGTGGTCTCCTCGCTAGGCAAGGGCATCGCGGCCGCATCATTGGCGGCCATCCTTGAATCGCGCGGCCTACGCGCGACGATGATGAAGCTCGATCCCTACCTCAACGTCGATCCGGGCACCATGAGCCCGTTCCAGCACGGCGAGGTCTACGTCACCGACGACGGCGCCGAGACCGACCTGGATCTCGGTCACTACGAACGCTTCCTGCGCACCCGCCTGTCCGGCAAGAATTCGGTCACTACCGGCAAGATCTACGAGTCGGTGATCCGCAAGGAGCGCCGCGGCGATTACCTCGGCGGCACCGTGCAGGTGATCCCGCACGTCACCGACGAGATCAAGCGTTGCATCGACGACGCCACGGCCGGTTTCGATGTCGCTTTGGTCGAGATCGGCGGCACCGTCGGCGACATCGAATCGCTGCCGTTTCTGGAGGCGATCCGCCAGATCCGCACCGAGCGCGGCCCGGAGAAGGCGTTGTTCATGCACCTGACGCTGGTGCCGTTCATCGCCGCCGCCGGCGAGCTCAAGACCAAGCCGACCCAGCATTCCGTCAAGGAGCTGCGCTCGATCGGCATCCAGCCCGACATCCTGTTGTGCCGCAGCGAGCGTCCGCTCCCGGACAGTGATCGCCGCAAGATCGCCTTGTTCACCAACGTGCCCGAAAAAGCGGTCATCTCCGCTGTCGACCTCGACAACATCTACAAGATCCCGATGTGGTTCCACGATCAGGGCCTCGACCAGATCGTGGTCGAACGGCTGCACCTGGACGCTGCGCCGGAAGCCGACCTGTCGGAATGGGAAGCCGTCGTCGATGCCGGCGAGCATCCGGTCGATGAAGTCACGATCGCGGTCGTCGGCAAGTACATCGACCACCAGGACGCCTACAAATCGCTGGCCGAGGCGCTCAAGCATGGCGGGGTTCGTCAGCGGACCAAGGTCAAGCTGAAATGGCTGGAATCGCAGGACGTCGAACGCGAAGGCGGCCAGGCACTGGCCGGGGTCGACGGCATCCTCGTGCCCGGCGGCTTCGGTGATCGCGGCTTCGAGGGCAAGGTGCTGACCGCGCAATATGCGCGCGAGCAGGGCATCCCGTATTTCGGCATCTGCTACGGCATGCAGGCGGCGGTGGTCGACTACGCGCGACATGTGCTCGGCCTGGCCGATGCCAACAGCACCGAGAACGACCGGCAATCGCCGCATCCGGTGATCGGCCTGATCACCGAGTGGCGCACTGCCTCGGGCGATCTGGAGCGCCGCAGCGAGGAGAGCGATCTCGGCGGCACCATGCGCCTGGGCCTGCAGGACCAGCGCATCAAGCCGGGCACGCTGGCGCATAAGCTGTACGGCAAGGACGTCGTCGGCGAGCGTCATCGCCATCGCTATGAATTCAACAACCGCTATCGCAGCCAGCTGGAAGATGCCGGGCTGGTGATCAGCGCCAAGTCGATGGACGATCTTCTGGTGGAGATGATCGAACTGCCGCAGTCGCAGCATCCGTGGTTCCTGGCGTGCCAGGCGCATCCGGAATTCCTGTCGACCCCGCGCGACGGTCATCCGCTGTTTGTCGGCTTCGTCCGCGCAGCGCGCGAACACAAGGCGAATGCGGGCCAAGCAGGTGGACGATTGCTGAAGGAGGCGAGCGCGTGATTCAGGCTGTGTGTAGGAGCGACGTAAGTCGCGATGCTTTCCGCGGCCGGATCGCGACTTACGTCGCTCCTACAGGGAACTTGCAATGAAACTCTGCGGTTTCGAGGTCGGTCTCGACAAACCGTTCTTCCTCATCGCAGGCCCCTGCGTCATCGAGTCGATGCAATTACAACTCGACACTGCGGGCACGCTCAAGGAAATCACCACCGAGCTCGGCATTCCCTTCATCTTCAAATCCAGCTTCGACAAGGCCAACCGCACCTCCGGTACGAGTTTTCGCGGGCCGGGCCTCGAGGAAGGGTTGAAAGTCCTGGCCGAGGTGAAACGCCAGCTTGGCGTGCCGGTGCTTACCGACGTGCACGAGTACACGCCGATGGATGAAGTGGCTTCCGTGGTCGACGTATTGCAGACGCCGGCGTTCCTGTGCCGGCAGACCGACTTCATCCAGAAGGTCGCCAGCGCCGGCCGCCCGGTCAACATCAAGAAGGGCCAGTTCCTATCGCCGTGGGAAATGAAACACGTCGCCGACAAGGCGCTTGCGACGGGCAACACGCAGATCATGGTCTGCGAGCGCGGCGCCAGCTTCGGCTACAACAACCTGGTCAGCGATATGCGCTCGCTGAGCGTGATGCGCGACACCGGTTGCCCGGTCGTGTTCGATGCGACGCATTCGGTGCAGTTGCCCGGCGGCATGGACGGCAAGTCCGGCGGCCAGCGCGAGTTCGTCCCGGTGCTGTCGCGTGCCGCGATGGCGGTGGGCATCGCCGGTATCTTCATGGAAACGCATCCGAGGCCCGAAGAGGCGCTTAGCGACGGCCCGAATGCGTGGCCGCTGCCCAAGATGCGCGCGCTGCTGGAGACATTGCTCGCAATCGATTCGGTGACCAAGCGCAACGGCTTTCTTGAATCCGCACTTTAGATAATTTCCCGAAACTTCAGCCGGACACGATGACCACGATCACCAAGATCCACGCGCGCGAAATCCTCGATAGCCGCGGCAATCCCACGCTTGAAGCGGAAGTCACCTTGAGCGACGGCAGCTTCGGCCGCGCGCTGGTGCCGTCCGGCGCATCGACCGGCTCGAAAGAGGCGGTCGAGTTGCGCGATGGCGATAAGACCCGTTATCTCGGCAAGGGTGTGCTCAAGGCGGTGGCCAACGTCAACGGCCCGGTTGCGCAGGCGCTGCAGGGCTTCGATGCGAATGACCAGGCCGCCCTGGATCATCGCCTGATCGATCTCGACGGCACTGAAAACAAGGGTCGCCTGGGTGCCAATGCGCTGCTCGGCGTGTCGCTGGCCAACGCACATGCGGTCGCCGCGTCGAAGAAGATGCCGCTGTGGCAGCATCTCGCCAACGGCCGCGCGCCGGTACTTCCGGTGCCGATGATGAACATCATCAACGGCGGCGCACATGCGGACAACAATGTCGACCTGCAGGAATTCATGGTGTTGCCGGTCGGTTTCGATTCGTTCTCCGAGGCATTGCGCTGCGGTACCGAAATCTTCCATGCACTGAAGTCGGTGCTGAAGGGGCGCGGCTTGAGCACGTCGGTCGGCGACGAGGGCGGTTTCGCGCCTGACCTGCGCAGCAATTCCGAGGCGCTGGATACGATCCTGGAAGCGATCGGCAAGGCGGGCTACAGGGCCGGCGAAGACGTCCTGCTCGGACTCGACGTGGCAGCCAGCGAATTCTTCGACAACGGCAAGTACCACCTGGTTGGCGAGGGCAAGCGCCTGACCAGCGAGCAGTTTGTCGACTTCCTCGCTGGCTGGGCCGCGCAATACCCGATCCTTACCATCGAGGACGGCATGGACGAGGGTGACTGGACCGGCTGGAAGCTGCTCACCGAAAAGCTCGGCAACAAGGTGCAGCTGGTCGGCGATGATGTGTTCGTGACCAACCCGCGCATCTTCCGGCAGGGGATCGACCAGCACGTCGCCAACGCGATCCTGATCAAGGTCAACCAGATCGGCACGCTGACTGAAACGCTGGAGGCGATCGCGATGGCCGATGCCGCGCACTACGCCGCGATCGTGTCGCATCGTTCCGGCGAGACCGAAGACACCACCATCGCCGACATTGCGGTCGCCACCACCGCTACCCAGATCAAGACCGGTTCGTTGTGCCGCAGTGATCGCGTCGCCAAGTACAACCAGCTGCTACGGATCGAGGAGGAGGTTGCCCAGTTGAGCCCGGGCGGCGCCGCCAAATATGCGGGTCGCGATGCCTTTGCGTCACTGAAGCGCTGACGCGGAGCCAATACATGCGCTTCTTGGGAATCCTGCTGATGTTGCTGCTCGCGCTGCTGGCGTGGTTGCAGTACCGGTTGTGGTTCGGCAACGGCGGCGAGCGTGAAGTCGTCGCGTTGCAGGCGCAGGTGCAGCGGCAGGCCCGTGACAACGCGGGGTTGAAGCAGCGCAATGATGCGCTGGCCGCGGAGGTCGAGGATCTCAAATCCGGCGAAGCTGCAGTCGAGGAACGCGCGCGCAGCGAGCTCGGCATGATCAAGCCGGGCGAAACCTTTTACCGGGTGGTCGACCCGGCGTCGTCACCTGCCAACGCGCAGGACAAGGATCGCGCGCCGTGACGTGGGCGGTTGTCCCCGCCGCCGGCCGGGGCACGCGCTTTGGCGGCGAAGTGCCCAAGCAATATCTCGATGTCGCCGGTGAGCCGCTGATCGCGCACACGCTGCACGCTTTGCTGGCACATCCGTCGATCGAAGGCGTCGTCGTGGTGCTGGCGGCAGACGATGCGCAGTGGCCGGGTTGGCGCGAACTCGCAGGCAAGCCGGTGTTGACGTGCAGCGGCGGCGATGCGCGGTCGGAATCGGTGCTGGCGGGGCTGGCCGCGTTGCCTGACAGCGTGCGCCCCGATGACTTCGTGCTGGTGCACGACGCCGCACGCCCGAACCTGGCGCTCTCCGATCTGGACCAGCTGCTGGAGCGCGGCCGCAACGATCCGGTCGGCGCGATCCTGGCTTCACCCGTGCGCGACACCCTCAAACGTGCCGGCAACGACAGCGGCATCGACGGCACCGAACCACGCGAACACCTGTGGCGTGCATTGACCCCGCAGCTGTTCCGCCGCCTGCAACTCACTCGTTCGCTCGAGGCCGCGCGGGACACCGGGGCCGCGGTCACCGATGAGTCGATGGCGATGGAGCTGCAGGGACTGCGTCCGCTGCTGGTGGAAGGCAGCGAGGACAACTTCAAGATCACGACCGTGGCTGACCTGTCACGGTTCGAATTCCTGCTGTCGCGGCGATGATCGCGGCTTCGACATTGATGTTCCGTATCGGCCACGGTTTCGACATGCACGCCTTCGGCGATGGCGATCACCTCATGCTCGGCGGCGTCCGTGTTCCGTTCGGCCGCGGCATCGAGGCGCACAGCGATGGCGACGTACTGATCCATTCATTGTGCGACGCCATGCTCGGGGCGTTGGCGCTGGGCGATATCGGTCGACATTTCCCGCCGTCCGATCCGCAATGGAAGGATGCGGACAGCCGCACCTTCCTGCGCCATTGCAATCGCTTGCTGCGCGAGCGCGGCTGGAAGGTGGGCAACGCCGACATCACGGTGGTTTGCGAGCAGCCGAAGCTCGGGCCGCACGCCGATGCGATGCGGGCCGTGCTTGCAGATGAACTTGGCATCGATATCGATGCGGTCAGCGTCAAGGCCACGACTACCGAGCGGCTGGGCGCCACCGGTCGCGGCGAAGGCATCGCCGCGCACGCGGTGTGCCTGCTCGTGCGCGCATGAGCGACCCGCTGGCGCGTGCGCATGGCGCGGCCGTGCTGGCGGCGCAGATGCGCAGCGCACCGGACGATTTCCTTGTCGAGGAGATCGACGCGTTCGAGGCGACCGGCAGCGGTGAACATCTGTTGCTCACGGTCGAGAAGCGCGGCATGAACACCGCGTTCGCGGCCGCGCGGATCGCGCAGTGGGCGGGCATCCCGGAGATGGGTGTCAGCTATGCCGGCCTGAAGGATCGCCACGCGGTGACGCGCCAGCGTTTCAGCGTGCATCTGCCAAAACGCGTGGCCCCGGAGTTGGCAGCCCTCGAGTCCGCCGAAATGCGGATCATCAAAAACGAATGGCACGCGAAGAAGCTGCCCCGCGGCGCGCTTGCCGGAAATCGTTTCGAGTTGACCCTGCGCGATGTGCAGGGCGATGTGGCGGCGATGGAGTCACGTCTGAGTGCAATCGCCACACACGGTGTCCCCAACTACTTCGGCGAGCAGCGTTTCGGGCGTGACGGCAACAACGTCGGCAATGCCGTGGCGATGTTCGCCGGTCGTCGCGTGCGTCGCGAACAGCGCACGATGCTGCTGTCGGCTGCGCGCTCGGAATTGTTCAACCGGGTGCTTTCCGCACGGGTTGCCGACGGATCATGGAATCGCGGCCTCGACGGTGAGGTGTGGATGCTCGACGGCAGTCGCAGCGTGTTCGGTCCCGAGCCATGGACGGATGCGTTGGCGACGCGATTGACGGAGTTCGATATCCATCCCACCGCGCCGCTATGGGGGCGCGGGGATTTGCGCTCGACCGGGCACGCGTTGGCGCTGGAAGCGTCGGTGCTGGCCGATGCGCATGCATTGACCTTGCGTGCCGGGCTCGAGTCTGCCGGCCTGAAACAGGAGCGCCGTGCGACCCGCCTGCGGCCGCAGGCCCTGCACTGGGACTGGATCGAGTCCGGCGCCCTCAAGCTGTGTTTCGGGCTGCCATCCGGTACCTACGCGACCACGCTGCTGGCTGAACTGGGGCAGGTTTCCGACCGCTCGTCGGAAAGCAACGACCGGCACTAGGCGGCACGATACGCCGGCGTATAAGCGTGGAGTGACGGTCGGAAAGGGACTGGCCGTCATGATCCGAATGGAATCCCAAAAGGAACAGGCCGTCATGAAATCGACCATTGCCGCGAGCATCTTTGCCCTGTCCATGCTGATGTTGGGCGGTTGCTCCTCCATGCACGCAAAGTCGGCCGTAGTCACGCCGATGGACGTGGACGATACCGCGTACGTCGCGCGCGTCGAACGCGTAGCGCGTGCCCGCGGGGTCTCCGTGCGTTGGGTGAACCCGCCGCAGAAGCGCACCAGCGACTTGTAACGATCTCTCTAGCGGTGCTGCGCCAGCAGCACCAGCACCGCGCCCTGTCCGCCTTGTGCGGACGGCGCGGAATGAAACGCCAGCACGTCCGCGCGTTGGCGCAGCAGGCGATCCACCAGGTTTTTCAGTACGGGTACGCCGCTGTCCGAATGCAGGCCCTTGCCGTGCACGATCCGCACGCAACCCATTCCCGCCTGCCCCGATTCCTTCAGGAACCGCCGCAACAGCGCTTCGGCCTGCGTGGCGTCGCTATGGTGCAGGTCAAGTTCGTCCTGCGCGGCATAGTGCCCGCGGCGTAGCCGTTGCAGCACCCGCGGCGGAAGATTGTCGCGGCGAAACGCAAGCGCATCGCCTACCTCCAGGGCATCCGATCCCAGTGCACGACGAAACTCGCCGAGCGCCTCGGCATCATCGCGAGCGGCCATGCGTGGCAACGGCCGCGGCTTCGGTTTTTGGGGCGGTGCGATCGCTGGTGGCAGTTTGCGCACCGGGCCAATCGCCGCGCGGAACAACGCTGCGTCATCGCCATCGTCGACGTGATTTTGATCAGGATCGTTTTGGTCAACGTCGTTCTGGCCGGCATGCCTCTGCTTGACCTGCTTCTGGGCAACCTGCTGGGGCGGGGGCTTGCGGCCTGCATTCATAGCGCCAGCCTAGCGTAACGCAAGCCGGGAACATAACGTTCGCAGCGACGGGCTGTCAGCGTGCATCCGCTATCATGGCGGCAACATCGTCCGGGACACTGCAAAGGCATTCATGCGCGTACTTGTCAGCAACGACGACGGCGTCGACGCACCCGGCATCCGGATCCTCGCCGAGGGATTGCGCGAAGCCGGCCACGAGGTGCTGATCGTCGCCCCCGACCGCGATCGCTCCGGCGCGAGCAACTCGCTCACGCTCGACATGCCGGTTCGGGTCATCCAGCAGGATGCCTCCACCTGGCGTGTTTTCGGCACGCCCACCGACTGCGTCCACGTCGCGATCACCGGCATGCTCGAGGCCGAGCCCGACCTCGTTGTTTCCGGCATCAACAACACCGCCAACCTGGGCGATGACGTGATCTATTCCGGTACCGTCGCTGCGGCAATGGAGGGTCGCTTCCTTGGATTGCCGGCGGTGGCGCTGTCGCTCGCCAGCGCGGACCATCGGGGTCGTCATTACGAAACCGCTGCGCGCGCGGCGGTGGAGATCATCGCGCGGCTGGCGACCGATCCGCTGCCGGCCGATACCATCCTCAACGTCAACGTTCCCGACGTGGCCTGGGACGAGGTCAAGGGGTTCGAGGTGACGCGGCTGGGCAATCGCCATCGCGCCGAGCCCTGCGTGGCGCAGGCCGATCCGCGGGGGCGCACGTGGTGGTGGATAGGCGCGGCCGGCGCCGCGCAGGATGCCGGGCCGGGCACCGACTTCCACGCGGTGCGCAGTGGCCATATCTCGATCACGCCGATCCATGTCGACCTGACCCGATTCCAGGCGCTGGAGCAGGTCGCCAGCTGGGTCAGCGGGTTGGCTGCGTCGCTGGACCGGCCCGTCTCCGGACGCCCCGCATGACCGCACGCATGCGGCTGCAACCCGAGGCGATCGGCCTTGGCATGACATCACAACGGGTTCGCGATCGCCTGATCGATCGCCTGCGTGCGGGTGGCATCGTCGACGAGCGCGTGCTCAACGCGATCCGTACCGTGCCGCGGCATCTGTTCGTCGACGAGGCGCTGGCCACGCGTGCCTACGAGGACACCGCGCTCCCGATCGGCCACGGCCAGACCATTTCGCAGCCTTGGGTGGTGGCGAAGATGACCGAGGCGCTGTTCGCGGACGGCACGCTGGCGAGCGGGGCGCAGCCGAAAAAAGTGCTTGAAATCGGCACCGGCTCCGGATACCAGGGCGCGATCCTCGCCGCGCTGGGCCTGGAGGTGTACACGGTCGAGCGCATCGGCGAGTTGCTGCGAACCGCGCGCAAGCGCTTCCGCACACTCGGATTCAACGTGCGCAGCAAGCACGACGACGGCCGCATCGGCTGGCCGGAATGCGCGCCGTTCGACGCGATCATCGTCACCGCTGCGGCACCTGCGCTGGTCGACGCGCTCAGTGCGCAACTCGCGCCCGGTGGCACGCTGGTGGCGCCGGTTGGCGGTAGCAGTTCGCAGTCGCTGCTGAAACTGCGCAAGGATGCCGAAGGCGCGATCGAGGAAAGCAACCTCGCGCCGGTCGTGTTCGTGCCGTTGCTGTCCGGGATGGTCGATCGATGAAGGCGACTCTCACATGGATGCTCCCGCATGAGCGCCCTCGCATGAATGCTGCCCCCATGAAGGCTCGCGCATGAAACTGTTCGGCCCGATGTACGAACGCGCCCTGGCGTGGGCCATGCACCCGCGCGCCCCGGCGTTGCTGGTCGCACTGAGTTTCGGCGAGGCGGTGATCGTCCCGGTGCCGCCGGAAGTGATGCTGGCCCCGATGTGCCTGTCGCAACCGCGGCGCAGTTTCTGGTTCGCGGCGCTGAGCCTGGGCGGTTCGCTGGCGGGTGCGGTCGTCGGCTACATGCTCGGTCACTACGCGTTCGAGCTGGTCAAGCCGGCGCTGGCTTCGCTCGGCTGGATCGACCGCATCGACTTGCAGGTCGCGCACCTGCGCGAGATCGCCGCGCAATCGCCATGGAAAACGTTTTGGCTGCTGGTGCTGGCCGGATTCACGCCGATCCCGTTGAAATTCTTCACCTGGGCGTCGGGCATCGTGGGCGTCCCGTTCCTGCCTTTCATGGCGAGCATGGCGGTTGGTCGCGGCAAGCGGGTGTTCCTGGTCGCCACCGCCATCCGGCTGGGCGGTCCGCGCGCCGAAGCGGCGCTGCATCGCTACGTCGAACCGATCGGATGGGGCGTGCTGGCGTTGTTGGCCATTGGCATCGGTTACCTGATCTGGAGATCGCACGCTTGATGACGGAGCGCCCAAAAACTGCGCGCTCGGCGACCGGCGGTCGATTGACCACTTTTGCGAGTGTCATCGTATTGCTGCTGGCGACCGCATTGGTGACGAGTTGCGGCACTGCGCGCGTGGTGCGTGAGCCAGGTGTCCGCCACCCGATGTCCAGCCCGGTTCGGGTCTCTGCGCCGAGATACGGTGAGACTGCCGTCGTACAGCGCGGCGAAACGCTTTACCACATTGCCACCGGGCACGGCATCAGCGCGCTCGATCTGGCGATGTGGAACGAGGTGCCGCCGCCATACACGATCCATCCGGGGCAACGCTTGCGCTTGTATCCGGCGGATCGTGGGGTCCCGCGCTCGTCCGGCAACGTCGTGCCGCAGCGTCCGGTCGCTTCCGCCGTTCGTCCCGCATCGCGCGCACCGGTCGTCGCAACGCCCGCGCCACCACCCGTCGCAGCGCCATCGTCGAGTCCGTTCACCTGGCTTTGGCCGGCGGAAGGGGCGTTGGCCGGTCGCTATGTCCCGGGCGAACCGACCCAGCAAGGCATCGACATCGCCGGCCAGGCCGGTCAGCAGGTGCGCGCTGCGGCCGATGGCGTCGTCGTGTATTCCGGTTCGGGACTGGTTGGCTACGGCGAACTGGTCATCGTCAAGCACAACGACGCCTGGCTGTCGGCCTACGGCCACAACCGCGCCAGGAAGGTCAATGAGGGCCAGGTCGTCAAGGCTGGGCAGCAGATCGCCGAGATGGGCCATAGCGGTGCGGCGCGCGACATGCTGCATTTCGAGATCCGCTACAACGGCAAGCCGGTGGATCCGTTGCAGTATTTGCCGCGCCACAATTAACGCCGACGCACGGAAATTTCCGGCGCGTCGCCGCGCCGTGATTGCAGTTGTCCCGTGAGGATTTCCGGCGCGTCGCCACGCGCTGACTACTCTCGCCTTACGGGCGGTTGCGACTCATTGGGCGAAGGCCGATCGCTCAGCCGATCACGAACCCCGCCACCACACGCCGGCCTTCGCCAGCCAGCACGCTATAGGTGCGCGCCGCGGCGGCATTGGTCATCACCTCGATGCCGAGGCCGCGGGTCAGGCAGGCGGCCAGGACCGAGGGCGGTGGGAAGACCTGGGTCGCGCCGGTGCCGAGCAGCACCAATTCCGGCTGCAGGGCGAGCAAGGGCTCCAACAGCGACGATTCCAGCATCGTGGCGTCCGTCACCGGCCAGTCCTCGATCAGCGTTTCTGGCGAGATCACGAAGCTCTTGCGCAGCACGCGATCGTTGACCAGCGCATGGTCGCCATCGGCGCCGCGCAGGTACCAGGTGTAATCAGGGCGTTCGAGATTCAATTGCATGAGCGAATGCTGGCACACGTGGACGAAGCGGCGTCGAAGGTGCGCTGCGAGATGCCGTCTCGCAACCGTGCCGTCTTGAAGCTAGGCCCGCGGCAACACGATCTGGCGATGGTCGGTACTGGGGCGATACAGGATCGCGGTATGGCCGATCCGCTGCACCAGTGCCGCATCGGCGCGGCGGGCGAGTTCGCCGACGAGCGCATCGCGGGCGTCGCGATCCTCGGCAGCTACTTTCACCTTGATTAGTTCGTGGTGTTCGAGCGCGTCCTCGACCTCCGCCACCAGCGCGGCGCTGATGCCCTTGCCGCCGACCTGCAGGATCGCCTTGAGGCCGTGCGCATGACCGCGGAGGAAACGGGCCTGGGCACTGGTCAGGGCGATCGGCATATGCGGCAGGACGGGTGAATGCGGGTGCTCAGGGTATCATGACGACTCACGTGATCATTCCTGATCAAGCGTCTGCACATCCCTGTGCGGACTTCCCAGAAAAGCCGCCGCATGGCCACCCGCAGCAAGTCCAGCCAACGCTGGTTGAAGGAGCATTTCTCCGATCCCTTCGTGAAAAAGGCGCAGGCGGAGGGGCTGCGTTCGCGCGCGGCCTACAAGCTCGAGGAACTGGTCGAGCGCGACCGCCTGCTCAAGCCCGGGATGGTGGTGGTCGACCTCGGCGCCGCGCCTGGTGGCTGGTCGCAATGGCTGCGGCAGGCGCTTGGCAGCTTGGACCAGGTCAATCCCGGCCGGGTGATCGCCGTGGACATCCTGGAGATGCCGACGCTGGCCGGGGTCGAGTTCCTTCATGGCGATTTCAGGGAAGATGCCGTCTTATCGGCACTGGAAGGAACCCTGGGCGGTCAGCCGGTCGACCTTGTTCTGTCCGACATGGCCCCCAATATGAGCGGTGTGGATGTGGTTGATCAGGCGCGGCTGATGCACCTGGCGGAACTGGCGATGGATTTCGCCGATCGCCATCTGCGCACCGATGGAGCCTTCCTGATCAAGCTGTTCCAGGGCATCGGGTTCGATGATTACGTGCGGGAGCTGCGGCGGCGTTATGCCAAGGTGGTGATCCGCAAGCCTGAAGCGTCACGCAAACGTTCCGCGGAAGTTTATGCCCTGGCGCAGCGCAAGCTGGCGCAGATGAAGTAACCACGCAGGCAACTGCATGCAGGTATATCGATGAACGATCTGGCCAAGAATCTGATGCTGTGGGTTGTCGTCGCCGTCGTGCTGATGGTGGTGTTCCAGAGCTTCAGCCCGAAGACGGCCGGCGCCGATGCGCTGACCTACGACCAGTTCGTGCAGGAGGTGCAGGGCAGCCATGTCGCCAAGGTCAACATTGCCGAGGACCGGACGACAATCGCCGGCGAGCGCAAGGACGGCACCAAGTTCACGACCTACAACCCGGGCGACAAGGACCTGGTCAACGACCTGATCAACCACAACGTCACCACCGTGCAGACGCCGCCGTCGAGCGGGATGTCACTGGGCGTGATCCTGATCAACGTGCTGCCGTGGCTGCTGTTCATCGGCATCTGGGTGTATTTCATGCGCCAGATGCAGCAGGGCGGCGGTAAGGGCGCGATGAGTTTCGGTCGCTCGCGCGCCAAGCTGCAGTCCGAGGACCAGAGCAAGGTCACCTTCGCCGACGTCGCCGGCTGCGACGAGGCCAAGGACGAAGTGTCCGAGCTGGTCGAATTCCTGCGCGATCCCGGTCGCTTCCAGAAACTCGGCGGCAAGATCCCGCGCGGCGTGCTGATGGTCGGCCCGCCCGGGACCGGCAAGACGCTGCTGGCGAAAGCCATTGCCGGCGAGGCCAAAGTGCCGTTCTTTTCGATCTCCGGTTCGGACTTCGTCGAGATGTTCGTCGGCGTGGGCGCCTCGCGCGTGCGCGACATGTTCGAGCAGGCGAAGAAGCACGCCCCGTGCATCATCTTCATCGACGAAATCGACGCAGTCGGCCGCCATCGCGGCGCCGGTCTGGGCGGCGGTCATGACGAGCGCGAGCAGACCCTGAATGCGTTGCTGGTCGAGATGGACGGTTTTGAAGGCGGCGAGGGCGTGATCGTCGTCGCCGCGACCAATCGTCCCGACGTGCTCGATCCCGCGCTGCTACGTCCGGGCCGTTTCGATCGTCAGGTCGTGGTCGGGCTGCCCGATGTGCGCGGCCGCGACCAGATCCTGAAGGTGCACATGCGCCGCGTGCCGCTGGCCGACGACGTCGAGGCGATGGTGGTTGCGCGCGGCACCCCGGGCTTCTCCGGCGCTGATCTTGCCAACCTCGTCAACGAGGCGGCGTTGTTCGCCGCGCGCGAGAACGCCAAGGAAGTGCGCATGGAGCACTTCGATCGCGCCCGCGACAAGATCCTGATGGGTACCGAACGCCGTTCGATGGCGATGAGCGAGCAGGAAAAGACGCTGACCGCCTATCACGAGGCCGGCCATGCCATCGTCGGCCGGCTGATGCCGGAGCACGACCCGGTCTACAAGGTCACGATCATTCCGCGCGGTCGTGCGCTCGGCGTCACCATGTACCTGCCGGAAGGCGACAAGTACAGCTACAACCGCACCGCGATCGAATCGCAGCTGTGCTCGCTGTACGGTGGTCGCGTGGCGGAGGAACTGATCTTCGGCGACGACAAGGTCACCACCGGCGCGTCCAACGACATCGAACGCGCGACCAAGATGGCGCGCAACATGGTGACCAAGTGGGGCTTGTCCGAACTCGGTCCGATCACCTACGGCGAGGAAGAGGACGAAGTGTTCCTCGGCCGTTCGGTCACCCAGCACAAGAATGTCTCGGACGAAACCGCGCGCAGGATCGACGAAGTCGTGCGCGGCATCCTCGACCGCGCTTATGAGCGCACCCGCACCATGCTCACGGAAAACCTCGACAAGCTGCACACGATGGCCAAGCTGCTGCTGCAGTACGAAACCATCGACGCGCCGCAGATCGAGGCGGTGATGACCAATCGCGAGCCGCCACCGCCGAGCAACTGGACCCAAGGCGGCCCGGCGCGCGAGCAGCCCAAGCCCTTCACGATTGGCGGCCCGGCACCGCAGACCTGAGCGACTCGCGGCCGCTTCGCGCCGCCGACCGCGTTGCAGACAGCAAGGTAGACAGCAGGGCCCCCGCCGACGAGGCGGGGGCCTTTTCGTCACCACGCCCCACGGCGGGCCGCGTGTAGGATTCGCAAACGACGGCATGTCGTGCGCGCAGCGCCGGCGGGCCGTATCACCCGGGACGGAGGACGCCCACGGATGCGCGACTGGGCCGGATCGCTGAAGCAGGTGTTCGCCGAGTTCCGGCGTCGGCGTGTGTTCCGCGTGGCCGTGGTCTTCCTGGTAGTGGGCTGGGTGCTGATCCAGGTCGCCGGTGCGACATTTGGGCCACTGGGCCTGCCGGACTGGTCGTTGAAACTGGTGATCATGCTGGTCGTGCTCAGCTTCGTGCTGGCCTGCGCGTTGGCATGGACCTACGACCTCACCGCGCGCGGGATCGAACGCACCGCGCCTGCCACCGCGGCAGAAAGTCCGACAGCGCCCGAGGCGTCGGTTGCGATCCTGCCATTCACTGATCTCAGCGAAGCCCATGACCAGGATTATTTCTGTGACGGACTGGCCGAGGAGATACTCAATGCGCTCGCTTCCATCAGCGGCATGCGCGTCGCCTCGCGAACGTCGTCATTCCGCTTTCGAAACACCGGCACTGACGCGCGCGAGATCGGGCGCGCGCTCAACGTCGCGGCGATCATGGAAGGCAGCGTGCGCAAGGCTGGCGAACACGTGCGTGTCACCGCGCAGCTGATCGATGCCGGCAACGGCTACCACCTGTGGTCGGAGAATTTCGACCGCAGGCTAGAGGATATCTTCGCCATCCAGGAAGAGATCGCCCGCAGCGTGGCCCGCGCCTTGCGTGTTTCGCTCAATGCGCCGGAAAGTCTGGACATGGGGCGTAACGCGCCGAGCAACGTGCGCGCGTACGAGTTCTACCTGCGTGGGCGCCAGATGCAGACAATGAAAAGCACTGTCAGCTGGCACAGTTCGCCGGAGATGTTCCGTCGCGCGATCGGGCTGGATCCGGATTACGCGCAAGCGCACGCCGGACTGGCCGATTCCCTGGTCCACCTGCTGCTGTGGCGGCTGGTACGTCCGGACGACGTGCTGGATGAAGCGCTCGCCGCCGGCAAGCGTGCATTGGCGCTGGCACCTGACCTGGCGGAGGCGCATGTCGCACGCGCCAACACC
>JANMAO010000111.1:0-1585 GCA_031359875.1 Lysobacter sp. | reverse complement strand
CGCAGCAGTCGGATCAGCAGCAGTTCACACAGACGATCCAGGGACGCCTGACGCCCGCAGTGTTGAGCGAACGCCTCGTCATACAGCAGTTCCAAGAGCGCCTGTGCGCCCGGCAGGTCGGTCAAGGCAACCAGCACCATGGATGGAAGCGAGTCGGTGATTGGATTGCGGCCGCCTGCACCGAACTGGATCGACGCGCACACGACGTCAGCCCCGTTGCGGTCATCGGCGATCAACCGGTGGGCATCCGGGCGCGGCATGAACAACAGGCTGGGCTGAGTGATCGAGAGGGAACCCTCGCTGCCACCCACCAGTTCCACCGGTCCGCGATTGATCAGGTGGACATGCCCACGCTGCGTGTCGCGATCGAAATCATGCACGCCGCAGATCTGCCCGGAATAGAACACGCCCGCACTCATGGAGAAGCGATGCAGGAGCGGCGAGAGGAGATCCATCGGCATTCGGAACTTTCGACCATGCATATGGTACGACGACACTCCAAAGGCATCGCCTCGCAGCCTACAGTGGAAGCGAGCGTGGCCGACTTAATTTGCCATTTGCAGTGGTTCGCTCGATGCTAAAGGAGACCATGACGATGAACTTCACTGCCCGCTACCCGCGCTGGCGCATTGTCGCCACGCTTGCACTCGCGTTGGCTGCGGCGGCGAGACTCTGCTGGGCCTGACATGAGCCTACGACGAGAACTCGCCCAGCTCGGTCAAGGCCGATGTCAACGGCCTTGCGATCAAAGTTTACGACACCCACGGCGTACTTCAGGGCCTCGGCGCCGACACTCGTGAGTGAGCACGGTCACAGGTCTTGATGGCGTTGGCTCAATGTTGTGCTCGGAAACCTGTCCCAGGCCGAGAAGAACTGACGACGGCTGAAGGAGAAGACGTCAGCGGCGCTGTGAGCCCTCCGGTCCGGGCTTCCGGGCGGGGAGGGCTCCCTCGGGGGTGCGTCGCGAACGCAGTGCGCTCGGCAGAGTCTCAGTCTAGAACGAGTACTGGGCCGAGGCCTGTAGACGATTGAGCTTTCCGGTCTGACCGTTCTCGGTCTCACGGCGCCCGTAGATGTATTCCATTCCGAGGTTGGTGTTGGCGACGGGGCTCCAGATGAGGTTGAGGTGGGCCGATTGAGCGCTCTTGTTGACGCTTCCGAACGTGCCGAACGGATTGTTTGCATGCTTGCCCGAGAGCGCCACCGTCGAGCGCAGTTGGTCGCTCCAGAAGTGACGGTAGGACGCGATCGCCGCCCACTGAGTGGGAAGGTCGATCTGACCAAATACTGTTCGCTTAGATGAATCCACCCAAGGGATTTGAAGGCGACCACAACGTCGGTCGTTTGATCCTGGTCCGTGGGGCGGACGATCTTGGCTCAAGGGCAATCGGGGTGAAGTCGAACGGGAGCCGCGTCGGTGCGCTGCGATCATGGGGTGCGTACGGTGAGTTTCGTCGCTTGACCATGCGCGGCGAGCGCTTGGCGAGCGTTCGCGTGGCGCGAATGCGGGCGCTGGCGGCCAGGAGTTCACGAAACCAGCGATGCCTGCGCCGGGGCTGCTCTGGGGGGAAAGGCCCCGGAGCGG
>JANMAO010000110.1:0-16656 GCA_031359875.1 Lysobacter sp. | reverse complement strand
TGGATGGGCGCACCGCTCATCGCCCAGGACAAGGTCTACGGCCTGATCATCGTGCAGAGCTACAGCGCGGATGTGACCTACACGCAGGAGGACCTCGACCTGCTGAACTACGTCGCAAGCCACGTGGCCGCCATCGTCGCGCGCTGGCACTCGAACATCGCTCTGAAGCGGGTCAACGATGAACTGGCCGCGTCAGCGGAAACGCTGCGGCTGCTAGGCGACATCGGCAAGGACCTGACCGGCAGCCTCGACGCCCTGGCCATCTGCAGGACGATGGAGCGGCATATCGGCGCGTTGCTGCCGATGGACGCCTTCGGCGTCGCGCTGCTGTCGCCGGCTGGCGATTCGCTGGACTACGTCCATTACATCGAGGACGGAGTCGTCGATTCGAACACCAGCTATCCGCTGGACCATCCGACGTCGCTCGCGGTGCTCACCTTTCGCGAAGACCGTGAGCTGACCTTGTTCAACGATACGCAGCTTTTCAACGCACCGACCGCGACCAACATCGAACAGTCCGCGCCGATCCTCTCGGCGGTGTTCCGCCCGCTGATCGCCAATGGCCGGCGCATCGGCGTGGTTACGGTGCAAAGCCACCAGGCCGATGCCTACCAGGAGCGTGAGCTTGACGTGTTCCGCTCAGCCACCGCGTATGCGGCGATCGCGTTGGCCAATGCCGATGCCTACGCCACGGCGCAGGCCGCGCGCGCGCAAGCCGCGCAGTCGCTCAATGACCTGCACGAAGCCGAAGCGCATTTGGTGCATTCGGAAAAGATGGCCGCGCTGGGCCAGTTGATTGCCGGCGTGGCGCACGAGATCAACACCCCCATCGGTGCGATCAAATCGAGCGGAAGCAACATTTCCGAAGCCTTGAACAGCGCCCTTCTCGACCTCCCGGCCCTGCTGGTCGAACTGGACGCGATCGACCGCGTCCATTTCAGCGAGTTGCTCAAGCGCGCCAGCGAGCGCACCTCCGTGATGACCACGCGTGAGGAGCGCGGCGTCGTGCGCGACGTCACTGCCCGGCTCGAGGCGCTGGGACTGGACCAGGCCCGGCATCGCGCCGGCCTGCTGGTGCAATTGCAATCGCACACCGACCTTGACGCCATGCTGCCGCTGCTGCGCCACCCCGCCGCAGACCGAATCCTCGACACCGCGCACGGCATTGCCACCATCACCACCAATGCCGAGAACATCAACACCGCAGTGGATCGCGTCGCGAAGATCATCTTCGCGCTGAAGTCCTTCTCCCGCTTCGGCGGCGTGCAGGTGTGGACGGAGTCGGACCTGCGCGAAGGGCTGGAGACGGTGCTGACGATCTACCAGAACCAGATCAAGCACGGCATCGAGCTGGTGCGGCAGTTCGAAGACCTGCCGCCAGTGCGTTGCCTCCCCGACGAGATCAACCAGGTCTGGACCAACCTGGTGCACAACGCGCTGCAGGCGATGGACCACGCGGGCACGCTGACCCTGGGGCTGCGCCGCGACGGCGAGAACGCACTGGTGTCGGTGACCGATACCGGTTGCGGCATGACTCCGGAGGTGCGCGAACGGATCTTCGATGCCTTCTTCACCACCAAGCCGGCTGGCGAAGGCACGGGGCTTGGCCTGGACATCGTGCGCAAGATCATCGAGAAACATGGGGGCCGGATCCTCGTGGACAGCGAGGTCGGCCAAGGCAGCA
Source organism: Lysobacter sp. (assembly GCA_031359875.1). GTDB lineage: Bacteria > Pseudomonadota > Gammaproteobacteria > Xanthomonadales > Xanthomonadaceae > Cognatiluteimonas. The sequence goes on along the minus strand of JANMAO010000110.1, from coordinate 14,972 downwards.
CCTTTACCGTTAGTTTGCCAATCGCAGGAGTCGGATGATGGAAAAGGGCGTGCTGTTGTGTGTCGACGACGAGATCATCGTGTTGACCGCATTGAAGGACCAGTTGCGGCGCGCGTTCGGCAGCGACTTCCACATCGACGTGGCCGAAAGCGCGGAAGAGGCCCTGGAGTTGCTGGACGAACTGGCCGGCGACGGACACAAGTTGCTGGTGATCGTGTCGGACTGGCTGATGCCCGGGATGAAGGGCGACGAGTTCCTGATCAAGGCGCACGAACGCTTCCCGTCCGTGGTCAAGATCATGCTGTCCGGCCAGGCCGAGACCGAGGCGGTCGACCGCGCCCGGCGCGACGCAGGGCTGCACGATTTCCTGGCCAAACCATGGAATGCGGAGGCGCTGGTGGAATCGATCACGCAAGGCCTGAAGGACCGCGAGGTCTAGCCGCGTTCACTGCAGGCCGGCTGCCGGCGGGCCGTCCGGAATGCAAAAAGGGGCCACTCTGACCCCATTTTCTGCCCGGCGAGGTGCTGGTGCAGTTCGCTCAGATCGAGGAACTGGTCGATCCCGCGCAACAAGTGGTTGGCTGGAACGTGGTCTTCCAGGTTGAACGCGTAGAACAACGGCGCTTGCCCGGCTTGTTGACGACCCATCATCGCGACGAATTCCGCTCGACTGATGGGACGTCAGTTGACCAGGTTCAACCGACCGATTCAACCGAGTTTTTCAACGGAATAGACCCATAGCGGACGCTCGGACTCGCCCGCCCAATCAGCGTTCTGCGGACGATCTTGTGGACGCAGAAAGGGGGTATGACAATTTGCCGCGGCGGCGCGATGTCGGTCTGATCCTAGATCTTCGGCATCGTTTCAAATCTAGGGAGCGCAGGGTCCGTGTAGTCCCACGACGCTCCGCTTCTGGCGAAGACGACCATTGAGGGCCTGAAGTCCTCTAGGTTGTGAAGGCTTCCCGCTCGTATGAACTCGTACTGTGGCATTCCGCTATTTTCGGCAAAAATGTGGCAGCCGCACTCAGGGCAGAAGCCTCGTCTGACGACATTTCCGCTGTCAGCCTGCTTTTCATGGAATTTCAGGGTTCCCTGAAAACTTAAGCTGCCTCTGGGTACAGCAATGCTGGAGATGTGCCCAGCGCCGCTTATCTTTTGGCAGTCTGTGCATTGGCAATGCCCGCCCATGACAGCATCTTCGGCGCACTCGTACTTCACAGCCCCACACAAACACCCACCCGATATCTGTCCCATTGCAACCTCCAATTTCGTCTTTGAAGTAGGTCGCCGCTAGCAACTCCAGCGGGATGCGAGCGGCCGCGGGCGCAGATCGCGAGCCCGCTGTCGATCGATCAGGCGCGGGGCTTGTCGCTTGATCCGGTTGCCATCGATGCATCCATTAGTTCTCCCACCTCGATAGATCCGCCCACTTCGAAGATAGGGCAACCGCGCGCCATCCCTATCGCCTCGTCTAGGCTGCCGGCATCAATGAGACTGTATCCGGTCAGGCGGTTGTCGCAGGGCTCGGCCGTCCCCTCGTGGGCATCGGTCACGAGCATTGAGCGGGAAAGAACGGCGCCCTCGTCCGCCAAGGAACTTCCGAGTCCTCCGGCCCATTGCCGCCATCGCGTCATGAAGTCGGCCATTTGTTCCTGGTCTTTCGGCGGCTTTCCACCGTGGAACGCAAGCAGGTATCGCGGCATCATTTTTCTCCTCTCGAGCTGCGCCCGAATCAGGGCCGGCCCAGAGTAAAGGGTGACAAATTATGTTCAAGAACATATTTTGGGCTGCGCACGCACCTGCTGGCGCGCCCAGCATTGGAGCTTCCAGTGCCCTACAAGGCCGATCATAAGAATCAGACCCGAGCGCGGATCGTCGAGGCCGCGCGAATATTGTTCAATCGTGACGGCTTCGATCGGGTCACGATCGACAGGGTCATGGAAGAAGCCGGCCTCACTAGAGGTGGCTTCTATTCGCATTTCAGGAGCAAAGATGCGCTGTACTCCGCCGCCGTCTCGAGCTTTTTGATGGGACGCGGCGCGCAGTGGCGTGCCGAGGCCGGCGTCGATCCGACTCGGACCGAACCATCTATGGCGGTGCAGATGATCGAGGGCTACCTCTCGACGGCGCATCTGGGTGACCGAGACGGTCAGTGCCCGATGATCGCACTGCCATCCGACGTAGCACGTGCCAATCCGGAGGTACGGGCTGCGTACCAGCAGCTTCTCGAAGCAATGGTAGGGCTTTTCGAGAGGAACCTCGGGGACAATACGCCCGAGGGCCGGCAGCGCGCTCTTGCGCTAGCTGCGCTGTGCATCGGCGGTATGGTCATTGCCCGCACGTTGCCGGATTCGACAACGGCCGAAGCTGTCCGGAAAGCGGCGCACGGCGCGGCGATGCAGTTGATTTCGGCGGCGCCTAGTGTCTAGATGATATTGGCATCACCTCGGTTCGCTCCCGCGACCCATTGTTTGTCGTCTGCACTCGATTTGCTTCGCTCTGGAAAGCTCTGCATTCAACGTCCTCCCGTGATGCTGCGCCACTGCATGACGCGTTGTGAATTCATCCTCGTCCGGACCTGTGCTTCGGGACGTCCGCTATCGACCTATTCCGTTGAAAAACTCGATTGAATTGGCGGATTGAAGCTGGTCAACTGACTCCCCATCAGTCGAGCGGAATTCGTCGCGATGATGGGTCGTCAGCAAGCCGGGCAAGCGCCGTTGTTCTACGAGTTCAACCTGGAAGACCACGTTCCAGCCAACCACTTGTTGCGCGGGATCGACCAGTTCCTCGATCTAAGTGAACTGCACCAGCACGTCGCTCCGCACTATAGCCACACGGGTCGGCCGTCGATCGATCCAGCACTGATCATTCGGATGCTGATCGTCGGCTACTGCTTCGGCATCCGTTCCGAGCGCCGGCTGTGCGAAGAAGTGCATCTGAACCTGGCCTACCGCTGGTTCTGCAAGCTTGGCCTGGAAGATGCGATACCGGATCATTCGACGTTCTCGAAGAACCGGCACGGCCGATTCCGCGACAACGACACCCTGCGATTCGTGTTCGAAAAGGTTCTGCAGCGTTGCATGGTCGAAAAGCTGGTGGGTGGCGAAGGGTTCGCGACCGACGCCAGCGTCATCAAGGCCGATGCGAATCGCCAGCGCGGCGTGCCGGGCGCTGATGTGCAGTGGCCGGAGGAGACCACGCTGACGCGTCCCGTGCGCGAGTACCTGGCCGCGTTGGATGCCGCAGAAGAAGAGCGTAAGCCGCCCAAGAACATTTCACTGACCGACCCGGCTGCGCAGTGGACGGCGGCGCCGGGTGGTCCGGCGTTCTATGCCTACTCGACGAACTACCTGATCGATGTAGCTGCCGGAATCATCGTTGACGTCGAAGCTTCGCCGGCTCGTCGAACCGACGAAGTGAACGCAACTCGGATCATGGTCGAGCGGGTCGAACAGCGCTTCGATCTCAAGCCCACCCGCCTGATTGGTGACACGGCCTACGGCACTGCAGAGATGCTGGGCTGGATGGTCGATGAGAAGTCGATCGAGCCGCATGTCCCGGTGTGGGACAAGGCCGAGCGCAAGGACGGCACGCTGAGCCGGTCAGACTTCCAGTGGAATGCACATGCCGATGAGTACCGCTGTCCGAAGGACAAGCCGTTGCGCTCCACTGGCAAGGCAACGTCGGCCGACACGCTGATCTATCGCAGCAGCGTCTATGACTGCATTAACTGTGAGTTGAAGTCGTTGTGTTGTCCGAACACGACGCATCGCAAGATCGCCCGCCAGGTCAACGAAGCGGCACGCGATGTGGCCCGCAAAATCGCGACTACTCCGCGATACCAACAGTCCCGGAAGGATCGCAAGAAGGTCGAGATGTTGTTCGCGCACCTGAAACGGATCCTGCGACTGGATCGATTGCGGCTTCGTGGGCTGCGCGGTGCCCAAGATGAGTTCCTATTGGCGGCAACAGCGCAAAACCTACGGCGAATGGCGCAGTGGTTGATGCCGAAAACACCAAAAGCGGCTTATGCACCGCCCGTATAGCGGGATAAGAGCCGCTGCGCCGGAAATTTCGATAGTCCTCGTCGCAGAAAACTGATCACAGCCTAGACGCGGCCCGTTTGGGATCCGTCAAGCCACTTCAAAAAGCGAGTTTTTCAACGGAATAGGCCGGAAGCAGCCGCTCGATGAGGATGCGCTGGCGGCGAGAATAATCGGCTGTCGCGCGTTAAACCCAGGCGCAGAACCAGTCCGACGTGAACTACAGGCTGTGTGCCGCCATCCGCGTCTCGTTCACCACCGAGCCCCCGGCGGCAGGCTTTTTTTGCGGCTCGTCCGATTGACAGCCACTAGTCCGCATCCCACCATCCGCCGAGGGCACTCGGGGAAGGGGTCGCGTATGTTGAGGATCTACAACGTTGCCGGATGGGCGCTGATCCTCCTGTATGCGGGTGCCTGCATGTTCTTCGCGCCGCCATGGCTCGGTCCTGGCTGGGGCTTGGCGATCGGAGCGGCCTACTTCCTCGGCACTTGGTTCATGGGCGGCGTGTATCTCAGCTCGGTGATCCACATGGGCATCGCGCATCGCGCACTCGACTACCAGCCCTGGTTCATCAAGACCCTCAGCGTGGTGAACAACACCTTTGGCGTGTACGTGAACCCGATCACTTGGGTCAATCGCCACCGCTTGCACCACAAGTATTCCGACCACCCGGGCGATCCCAACAAGCTCGCCGAAGACGGCTTCTGGCGCACGCTCTACCTCTGCTTTTTCCCCTACAAGTGCCAGGAGAACGTCGCCAACGACGCCATCTTCAAGTCCTGGTCCTTCCGCCTCATCTCCAATCCTGTGTACGCGGTCGCTTCGCAGACCTTCAACTTCTGGCTGTTGTGGCTGCTGGTCGGCGATTGGCGCTATGCCGCGGCAATGTGGGGCCTGTTCCGCGTATTCGCGATCTGGATGAACATGGTTCAGAACTACTGGACGCACGACCGACGCTGGGGTTACCGCCGCTACGACGACGCGCGCGACCACGCGATGAACATCGGCGAGTGGCTGCCGGTGATGGGCACATTCAGCGCCTGCCTGCAGAACAACCACCACCACTCACCCGGGCTGCTGCGACTGAGCCACGACGACACGGAGTGGGACATGGGCTTACGCAGCGTGAAGTGGATGAAGGCGCTCGGCCTGGTGAAGGCGACGCCCAAGGGCATGGCCATCCCGAAGGATTGCCCGCTGCCGTCGCTGGACTTCTAGCGACTTACGAGCCGGGCTCCTTCTTCCCGCTGAAGGGATACCTGAACTGGCCCATGAACGTGGCCGGGATGGGCTCGTTGTCGAGCCCGTAGTGGTCGGGCCAGGCGTCCTTGGGCAAGTAGTGCGTGCCGAAAATCTTGTCGATCCATGGAAAATGGATCGCGAAGTTCTTGTCCAGGCCCTCGGTCTGCGACGTGTGATGCCAGTGGTGGAAGCGCGGAAAGATGAAGAACGGTTCCACCCACTTGATGGTGGGGCCGAAGTTGCAGTGCGCCCAGGTCGCGTGCAGGGCCACAAACAGCAGGTAGGCGATGATGATGTCGTGCGAGAAGATGAAAGTCATCGGGATAAACATCCAGCCACGCACGGCGAGGTCTTCGACCAGATGTGCGCGCGAACCGGCGATCCAGTCCAGCGCTCTCGACGAATGATGGATGGCGTGGAACTTCCACATCCACGGCACCTTGTGCATGGCGCGATGGATCACGTACTGGGCCAAGTCCGCCACGAACACCGCGAGCAGGAACTGCACGACCCACGGCAGGCTGGTGGTCATTTCCAACAGCTTGGCGTTGCCGAAATAGGCCGTGAGCTGCGCGGCCGGCAGCAGGATAAGGAACGTGGTCAGCTGCGTGGGCAAGTGCGTCGACAAGAAGTACACGATGTCGAGCGTCCATTCGGGTCGGAACACGCTCTGCTGCGGATACGCCGGCCACAACACCTCGATCGGCGACAGGATCAGCGTCATCAGCAGCGTGTCGAGCAGGAACCAATCCAGCCCGATCGAGGGCGCGACGTGCAGAGCCGCCTCGTTGATCGGCACGCTCGCGCCGCCCAGCAAGCTGGCTCCGAGCGCGAACACCAGGCCGACCAGCGCCAGCGCTTTTTTCCGACGCAGCATCGCGGAAATGACGCCGAGCAGGATCGCGCCGACGATGCAGCCTTGGATCGCCATGCGGATCAGCGGCATCGGATAGTGCGAACGCAGCTCCGGCGTGCTGAGCAGCTGCGGAAAGTGCAGGCAGATCACCGCACCGAAGGCAACGATGCCGAAGAACGCCGAGAGCACGCCGCTCCACCATCCGGTTCCGAAGTGCTTCGGCGCATCGTCGCCCAGCACCTTCTCAATCTGGACCTCCGCCTTCACATAATCAGGCTCGAACACGGGCTTCCCTCGGCTTACGTCGCGAGAACGGTATCCGAATTCAGACCCGCGCGCCCGCAGGCTTAGCGCAGAGATCACTTGCTACCACTGAGCCGACCCTCGCGCTGCGTAATGGGGCGGTTTCCGGTGTGCTTGCGAATGTCCGCTTCGGATCGTAAGCAGACATTCCAGCAACAGAGAATCAAAGAAAAGCCAAGCTTACTTGTCTTTCCACAGAACGGGAAGATTCACTGCTATAGGGCGAGCCGTCAGTGTTCATCCTGGCCATGACTGGTTTATCGATTCTGGCAAAACCAGCGCTGAACGTTTAGGGCGTGAGCCAATTAGTCCCTAACGGCATTCTGTGATTTATTCCAAAGGATGACCCAATATCGGCACGGCCTCGATCTTCAAAATATCCCGCCATCATCTGAATCATCTGATGGCAATCTGAAAGATGTGGGGCGCCAGTTTCTGCAACTCCGCGCGTCACCAGCTGGCCGCTTCCCCCATCGATCCATGGTGGTGTGACCGAGATTTCGAACGGAGTTTGGGCGCCGGCGCTAGGGATCTGCGGCATGGCTATGTTTGCCAGCCCTGCAACTACCGAGCCGGGATACATAGAAATTCCAACTTGGTAATCGGGCAAGACCGAAACGCCCGCATGCTCGTCGGGTAAATGCATTGACATCGTCAGTGCCAACGAGCCAGAAGACGACATGTTGGAAGCGGAGCCGTATTTCGTTAGCGCAGAAGTGTCCGTAGTTGCTACCGTTTCCAATGCAAGCTCGGTTTGTTCTTGGGTCCAGCGGCCCACCGTTCCGTCACTGATGAACCCAATAAGCGGAGCTTTTTCCGGCACTGCCACGCTCTGCGATTCAACACTGCCGGACATCGTCAGACCAGCAACCTGGTTATGCCAGGTCGCGGCGAACGTGGGATCCAGTGTTGTGTGCTGACTCGCCGTCAAAGTCGTTTGACCTTGCGCAGGCGCGGTCATTCCAGCCATTTTATTGACCAGGGTTTGCACGTCTGCGGCATTCAACTCCTTAGTGCCGTCGTCCGTTCGGATTTTCTCCACCTGATATTGGGCGCCCAAGTACCAGTCCTTGATGACGAGTTTGTCGGTTGTACCGATGATCGACATTTCCAGATTATTACTGCCGGTCGGATGTTTGAACCAGAGCTGGTCATACGTCACGCCTGTCAGAAAACGAGCCACGTCTTGGTTGCCTGCGGTGGTGTCGTTTTCGATCACAGTGTCAATGCCGAACGTACGAGCCATTTGATAGGTGTCGTTACCAGCCCCTCCCGTCAGAGTGTCGGCACCGGTGCCTCCGTTCAACGTGTCGTCGCCCGCCAGCCCCGTCAGGACATTGGCAGCGCTATTGCCGATGATTACGTTGGCGCCAGCGTTGCCGGTACCGTTGATCGCAGTCGATCCGGTCAGCGTCAAGTTTTCGACCTCCGCCGACAGGGTGTAGCTCACTGCCGCCTTTACAAGGTCGGTACCTTCTCCGACCAACTCTGTGACTACATCGCCCACATTGTCCACAACATAGAGATCGTTACCGGTACCACCCTTGAGAGTGTCGGCACCAGCACCGCCATCCAGTGTGTCATCGCCCGCCATGCCGATGAGCGTGTTGGCAGCGCTGTTGCCGGTGAGCACGTTGGCGCTGGCATTACCGGTGCCATTGATCGCGGTCGTACCGGTCAAAGTGAGGTTTTCCACCTCGGCGGAGAGGGTGAATGTTGCGAATGCCTGGACGAGATCGGTGCCTTCGTTTGCCAGCTCAGACACGACATCGCTCGTCGAATCGACAACATAGGTATCGTTGCCGGCACCTCCGATCATCGTGTCATTGCCCGTGCCACCCGTCAGCACGTTGTTCCCGCTATTGCCTCTGAGCATATTATCGAGCGTGTTCCCGGTGCCATTGAGCGCACTGGTTCCCATCAGAGTCAGGTTCTCGACATTCGCGCCTAGCGTGTAAGTAACCGACGATTGCACGGTATCTGTCCCTTCACCAGCAAGTTCCGTTACCACGTCTCCCGTGTTATCCACGACGTACGTATCGTTGCCGGTTCCACCCTTCAGCGTATCGGCACCCGCGCCACCGTCCAAAGTGTCCTCACCCGCCATTCCACTAAGGATATTGATCCCGCTGTTGCCAATGAGCATGTTGGCGTTGGCATTTCCTGTTCCGCTAAGGCCCGATGTCCCCGTGAGCGTGAGGTTCTCTACTTCGTTGGACAGGGTGTAAGTAACGGAAGCTTTGACCAAGTCCGTACCCTCACCGGCAAGTTCTGTAACGACATCGCCAATGTTGTCCACAAAGTAAGTGTCATTGCCGGCTCCACCTTTAAGCGTATCGGCGCCAGCCCCACCATCCAGCGTGTCGTCACCCGCCATGCCACTGAGGGTATTGATCCCGCTGTTGCCAATCAACACATTGGCGCTTGCGTTACCCGTGCCGTCGATCGCTGCCGTTGTAGTCAACGTGAGGTTTTCAACCTCTGTGGACAAAGTGAATGTGGCCGACGACTGCACGAGATCGACCCCTTCGTTCGCCAGTTCAGTAACGACATCGCCGGTCGAATCGACTACATAGGTGTCATTGCCAGCGCCACCAATCATGGTGTCGTTGTCGCCACCACCATCTAGGATGTTGTTGCCGGCATTCCCAGTCAGAACATTGCTGAGCGTATTACCGGTACCGTTGAGCGCTCCGGATCCGGTCAGCTTCAGATTCTCGACATTCGCCGAGAGTGTATAGGTGACGGAAGCCTTGACCAGATCAGTGCCTTCTGACGCAAGCTCGGTCACGACGTCGCCTATGTTGTCGACCAGATAGGTGTCGTTGCCCGTGCCACCCGTCAGCGTGTCAGCACCCGCTCCGCCGTCCAGGATGTCATCACCGTCCAAACCAATGAGGGTATTGACCCCGCTATTGCCAACGAGCACGTTGGCGCTGGCGTTGCCCGTGCCGTTCTGATATTTCGATGTGCCGATGAGGGTGAGGTCCTCGACTTCTGTAGTCAGTGTGTAGTCGACGGAAGCCTTGACCAAATCGAGGCCCTCACCCGCCAACTCAGTGACGACATCACCAATGTTGTCCACAAAGTAGGTGTCGTTTCCGGCACCGCCTTCCATTGTGTCCCTTCCGGTTTTGCCGTCGAGCGTATCGTTGCCGCCTAGACCCTGAAGAATATTGTCGGAATCGTTGCCAGTAATGACATTGTCAAGCTCATTGCCACGGCCCAAACTCGCGAACCAACCATCTACAAATGTCAGGTTTTCGAGATTGTCTCCTAACGTATACGACCCGACCTTACTGATGACGGTATCAATTCCTTCCCCGACGTTCTCGTAAATCGTTGCAGCGGCTGGAACGTTTCCGTAGGAAAGAATGTAAGTGTCGTCACCGCGTCCCCCGTAAAGACGGTTGTAGCTGCCGACTGCGGTTATCGTATCGTTGCCGTCGTATCCATAAATTAATGCCGCATTGCCATCACCACTGAGAGTGTCGGCGCCGCTAGTACCCGCATATTCCGTATAGCCAACAAAATTAAGGGGAATCTGGAGAGTCTGCCCAGAACCATCCGTTACGGTCAAATTGACTAAGGCGACATAAGGCGCCGTACCGGTAATCATTCCCGTGTGTGAATCAAGCGCCCATCCCGAGGGCAAACTACTCGCCGTATAAGTAAGTGAATCCCAGGATTCATTGGCAACAAGTTTCGCGCTGGAATACTGGAACGCCTGCCCCCGAGGGATGTATACGTCATCAAGCTGCGTCGCAAGATGCGGAGGATCATTCACTACTAGGAGGTCGTCGATGCGGAGCTGCAGAGTGTCGGACAAGCGGATAGTTTCTACGAGGGAATGCCCGGCGGCGTCGGTATCAAGAAATATTTTAGTATTGCGAAATTGAACCCACGTCTTGCCCAGTGATGGGCTATATATGACGTTCACATCTGATAACGTCACGTCCGAAAAATCCCATCGCTGCCCAGATCTCAGATTCAAAACATCACTACTCGCATCAGCGCCAGAGTCGTGAATCCAGAGCGTGCGGCTGACGTCGTTCAACCGATCGACGAATACATTGTATGTATCTGCGCCAGCACCTCCGTCCATATGGACATTGGTATAGCCTTCCAAGACGTCATCGCCAGCATCACCATAGGCGTAGCTGACGCCGTCAATGGATTCGACTGTGATTTTATCGTTTCCTGCGCCGCCGTGCAGCACGTTATTTCCATAGCTGTCCGAGATGACATCGTCCCCAGCACCACCGTCCACCGTGTCGTTACCATAAAAACATTGAATGCGGTTGTTGCCCGCGTTACCAGTGATCATATTGTCGCCACTGTTGTCAGTGACATCGATGTGGAACACGCCAGTTAGCTCAACGTTTTCAATGTTCGGATCCATTGCGTAGGAAACGCTCGCTCTCACAGTGTCATGATCGAGCGAGGAAGTTTCGTTGATGATGCTGTCTCGCCGATCATCCACGACGAATACATCATCCCCGCTTGTGCCGGACATGGTGTTAGGTGATCCCGATGCTTGTACGAGCCCCAAAATCTCGTCACGTGTCAGACTTGAACCATTGGCAAACTCAATGGATTCGATCTGAAATCCATCGAAGAATCCTGAGATTCGAATTTGTTCCGGACCACCATTGATCAGGACTACGAGATCAGCATCTGAGTTCTCTCCGGTACTCAGGTCGTTTATGCAAGTTCGAAAAAACTGAAGATCCGCAAGCGCGATTCCGGAGCCGAACCGCAACGTATCCGCCCCATCGCCGGGTAAATGGCCGTTATCGCCGATCCAATCCGAGCCGTCACCTCGATTATAGATGTAGATGTCAGAGCCGTTCTCACCACCCAGGCGATCATTTCCTCGACCGCCGATAAACGTATCTACGTCAGTCGTGGGATCCCAGACGCTGCCACCTCGAAGATCGTCATCACCGTCACCGCCGTCCAGTACGTCACTTCCAGTCCCACCTTGAAGGAAATCTGCCCCTAATCCTCCAATTAGTCGGTCGTTACCATCTCCACCATTGAGGCTGTCTCCGCCATCTCCACCATCAAGAACATCATTCCCGCTATCCCCATAGAGATAGTCAGCCCCGGCGTTGCCATACAGCGAGTCAGCACCGCCGTTGCCATGGAGTACGTCGCGACGAATGGTTCCCTGAACTGTGTCACCTAAATCAGACCCAACATAGGTACTCGTTGTGCCAGCGAGATACCCGGCATTGATTTTCTGAAAGATTCCCGCATAGTCAAGAGTCGTTCCGTCCGCGAATTCAACGGCTGCGACTGTACCTGCCGAACCGGGTACGAACCCCTGAATTTTAAGACTGACCGTGAATTGCGAGTCTTGAATGGAAAGCGATGTGCCAGAGGAATTGCCATTCGAGAAATCATCGGTAAGAAATACAAATTGCAGGTCTGAAGCATTAATACCTGAAGCTACCCGAACCAGTGAATTGTTCGACGCGCCCGGGGTAATCACGTCGTGCCCACCGCCTAGAGAGAACTGATATATATTTTTTCCACCGCCACCGGTTAGAACGTCGTCGCCTGCACCGCCATCTAACGTGTCATCACCGTCACCGCCGACCAAAGTATCGTTACCGGCATCGCCGTAGAGAAGCTTATTGCCGCTCGTCCCACCAAGAACGTAGTCATTGCCAGCCCCACCATGAAGGGCATCGTTGCCTGCTCCCCCGTTCAATGAGTCGTCACCGGCATCCCCAAAAAGGGTGTCGTCCCCATTACCGCCATAGAGGCCATCGGTGCCATCGCCACCGGAGAGGGTGTCGTTTCCATCACCCCCATCGAACGAATCGTTTCCTAGGCCGCCGTCCAGGATGTCGTCCCCCGCTTGACCCAACAGCGTGTCACTTCCCACCCCGCCGCTGAGGCGATCATTGCCATCGCCGCCTTGTAAAACGTCATCTCCGTCATCACCGTTCAAGCGATCGTCGCCAGCATCACCGAACAACCGATCATTGCCGCTACCGCCATTCAGGGTATCGACGCCTTCGCCGCCGCTTATCTGGTCGTTTCCTTCGCCACCATCAAGCGAGTCGTCACCGCCGTTCCCCCAAAGAAGATCGTTACCAGCGCCTCCAAATAGCACGTCATTGCCATGGAACTGGCTCGGGAGTTGCGAAGCGTCACCATCCCCGATGAGGCTGTCGTCGCCGTCGCCGCCGTACAAAGTGTCATTGCCTCCCATCCCAAATAAGGTGTCATTGCCTGCACCGCCGTCGAGCAGATCGTTCCCGTGTAAAGCGCCAGGAATGTCGATGTAGTCCCCATAAAGGGTGTCTGCACCTATGCCGCCAAGAATGACGTCGTCACCCCCGTCACCTGCCAGGATGTCATCGCCAGCGCCGCCGTCAATTGTGTCGTTGCCGTTGCGGGTCATCGAATAACCGTCATCGCCGCGAATCGTGTCGTTGCCATCCCCACCCAGCAACGTATCGTTGCCGTCGTTACCGAACATCTGGTCGTTACCAGCCCCGCCGTCGAGGTAATCGCTATCTGCGTCCAAGTTATCGGCTGGACCTAAACTCCCATTACCGTTCAATTGATCATTGCCGTCGCCGCCATACAACACGTCGTTGCCGCCATTGCCGCGCAACACGTCATCGCCCGCGCCACCGTCGAGGATGTCGTTGCCGTTCTTGACCGCGCGACTGGAAACAAGACCTGACAGCACGCCTGACTGTGTCGTATTCAAGTCGCCATCGATCACATCATTGCCGTCTCCACCGTAGAGCACGTCGTTGTCGTGGCCACCGTTGAGATAGTCGTTGTCAGCACCGCCAAAGACCAGATCATCGCCTTCACCTGCGAAAATACGGTCAGACCCGGCGCCCGCGTCGATGACGTCACTACCGCTTGGGGAAACATTGGGATCCAGGTCGGTCCAGTCAGGCGCCTGGATGTAACTCGCCTGAGCGGGATCACCCGTCGCAGCACTGCCATCCTGGGTATAGGTGAACCAATCGCGGCCCTTTCCGATGACGGATGCGCCGCGTCGCGCGATCTCTTCGTCAAAGCGTTGCTGCTCGGATTTGCCATCGGACTCGATCGTGGTGCTCAGCACCTTCAGATTGGCGACTTCCGAACCGTCGATGATGGTGTCGTTGCCGTCGCCGCCGTAGAGATGGTCATCGCCCGAGCCACCAAGGATCAGGTCGTTACCAATCCCGCCGTCGAGGGTATCGTTGCCGGCACCGCCTTCGAGGCCGTCGTTACCGGCGAGGCCGTTGAACGAATCGTTGCCAAGGTTGGTGCCGGTTTGGCCGAAGAGGTCGTCGTCGCTGGTTAATGCCGCGCCTTGATTGGCCGGTACGCTGCCCCCCAACGTAATGCCCAGCGAATTGTTGGCCCAATTTTGGATTAGGACCGTAGAACCCGTCGCAACATGCTTGATGACCAATGTCTGCGTGGCAAGGGTCAAATCCGCGCTGATAATGAACTGCCCATCCAGAGACTTCCAACTGTTCTCGCTCAAACGCTGGCCTATGGACAAAATCACATTGTCGATCTCGATCTGGCCTTGGCCATCACTGTCGACGATGATGTCTCGGCTGCCCGGTGTTGTCTGAAAGTCGGCAGTGGAGAATTGGTAACGATCATTGCCACTGCCACCCTCTAGCTGATCACTACCACTGCCACCGTCCAAGTAATCGTCATCGGCTCCGCCATCTAAATAGTCGTTCCCCGCCTGCCCGCGAAGAACATCGTTACCTGTACCGCCTTTAATGAAGTCGTTGCCCCCACCACCCGACAACATATCTACGCCACCTAGCCCACTCAAATAATCGACCTCGTTTGTTCCAACCCTCACATCATTTCCATTTGTTCCAAACATCGCACTATGGGTGGTTGCAGCATCATAGTTTCCGTACAAAAACTGCTGCAACGCGAAATATGCCACCGCTGTCAGAGGGTTTAAAGATGAAACAACTGGCAATGCAACCGCAAGGGAATGTGCCGTTGCCCATATCTGTGATCTATAGGTTTCATATATAACCTGGTCTTCCAAATATCTATCTGAATTATCCGTAGTCAGTATGGAATTATCACCAACAAATTGACCGATGGCATGAGTTACACCCGGGCTTAGAAAAGCCAGGTCGATTAGACTTGGCCCAAGATCCCCCAGAGACGGGTTCTTGATCAATAAATTGACATCTTCTGCGGTCGCATAAACTTTCACTTGCCCGAAATGAGTTCCAGCCGCAGCCACAAAGTCAGTCGCGCGTATGTTATTGATGACTTGATCACCACCTTCCGGGACACCGTATTGCCCGGCTGCGCCATACGCATTGAATGTTTCGCCGCGTAATCCGAATTCGAATGCGGTGATCTGCGCCAGCGAACCGCCCAGTGAATGACCTGTTACGGTAATCGGAGGGTTGTTGTGCGCTGCGGCGTAATCCTTCGCCATTTCCACTAAGTGCCTGGCACCGAATATCTGTTGATTTATGCGATCTAAGGCCATTTGGCCATCTGCCTCG
>JANMAO010000157.1:0-3529 GCA_031359875.1 Lysobacter sp. | reverse complement strand
CGCCGCCGGCCAGAGGATGCCGGCATCGTCGTGGTTCTGTTCGATCGCCGCGGCCACAATGCGCGACACGCCGATGCCGTAGCAGCCCATCGCCGGCGTCACCGCCTTGCCATTGGCATCGAGCACGCTGCACTTCATCGCTTCGGCGTAGCTGCGGCCGAGCTGGAACACATGGCCAACCTCGATGCCGCGCGCGAGATCGAGCGTGCCTTTGCCATCGGGTGAGGCATCGCCAGCGACGACATTGCGGATGTCAGCGACCAGGGCGGGCTCGGACAAATCTCGGCCCCAGTTCGTGCCGGCAAGGTGGTAACCGGCTTCGTTGGCGCCGACGACGAAATCGGCCATCGCCGCGACATCGCGGTCGGCGATCACGCGGATGGATTGACGCGGCGACACCGGGCCCAGGAAACCCGGCTCGCTACCGAGGTGTTCGACGATCTCCGCTTCCGTCGCCAACCGGTATTCGCCCATGCCCGGCAGCTTCGCCAGCTTGATTTCGTTGACGACGTGATCGCCGCGCACCAACGCCAGCACAAATCCTCCGATTGCACTGAGCGTAGGCGCAGCCGAAGTCGAAGTTGCCATCAGCGCGACCGATTTCACCGTGCGCTGCAGTGCGATGCCGAGCAGCGCGGCGACTTCCTCACAGGTTTTCTGCGTTGGCGTCTCGACCTGGTGCATCGACTCGGTCGCGGCCGGACGCGCGGCAGGTGCCGCGGCCATCGCGGTTTCAACGTTGGCGGCATAGTCGGACGCGGTGGAGCCATCCCCTGTTGAATATGCGATCGCGTCTTCGCCGGAATCGGCCAGCACATGGAATTCCTGCGAGGCGTCGCCACCGATCGCGCCGGAATCAGCCTGCACCGCGCGGAACTTCAACCCAAGGCGGGTGAAGATACGGCTGTAGGTGTCGATCATGTTGCGGTATTCGCGTTCCAGGCCGGCGTCGTCGATGTGGAACGAGTACGCATCCTTCATCAGGAACTCGCGCGCGCGCATGATGCCGAAGCGCGGGCGGATCTCGTCGCGGAACTTGGTCTGGATCTGGTAGAAGTTGATCGGCAGCTGTTTGTAGCTGGCCAGCTCCTGCCGCGCGAAGTCGGTGATGACTTCCTCGTGCGTCGGGCCGTAGCAATACCAGGCGTCCTTGCGATCCTGGATCTTGAGCAGCTGGCCGCCGAACTTCTGCCAGCGCCCGGTTTCCTCCCACAGCTCCTTCGGCTGGATCGACGGCATCAGCAGCTCGATCGCGCCGGCGCGGTTCATCTCCTCGCGCACGACATGTTCGACCTTGCGCAGCACGCGCAGGCCCAGCGGCGACCAGGTATAGATGCCGGCGGCGAGCTTGCGCAGCATGCCGGCCTTGAGCATCAGCTTGTGGCTGATGATCTCGGCGTCGGCGGGGGTTTCCTTGCTGGTGCGAAGGTGGAACTGCGACAGGCGCATCGGCACGGCTCAGGCGAGACAGGAAGGGATTGCCATTCTGCCATGCGTGCCGCGGATGACTTCAGTGGCGGTGGTCTCCGCCGCCGTTATCGCCGCCTATCTATTTGCCCGGTACCACGGCTTCCGCTACGACGGCGGTCGCGCAATTGACCTTGAGCGTGGCCTGGGCGAGCTGCATCTGATTGCCACGATCGGCGTCCGACAGGGTCTTATCGGGCTTGCCGTCACCATCGCTGTCGACCTGGAGCGCGGCCTTGCCCTGCAGCAGCGCCACGTTCTTGCGGGCGATGGCGCAGGCGGGATTTTCGGCGGGTTTGGCGGGCGTCGTCGTGGCCTGGAGGTCGTCATCGCGAATCGCGCGCGACTTGAACTTGCCCTTGGCAGGCGGCGTGCTGCTGTATTGGGTGACGCCGTGCGCGTCCTTCCATTGGTAGACGTCGCCTGCAGCGGCCGGCGCAACGATGCAGAGGGCGAGCAGGCCCAATGCCAGGGCGGGAAATGAACGTTGCACGGGAGACTCCTTGCCAGCGGGTGGATGCGGTAGCGATTGCAGCACCGGACCTGTCCCCACGCAAGCCGTCCAAGGCCGATGCCGGGTCCCGGTTCAGCTGTCCGGAGGTGCAGGGCGGCAGCTACACTGAATGACATGGACGACACCCCTTCGCCCCGGCCGCGCAACCGCGGCATCTACCTGCTGCCGAACCTGTTCACGACCGGCGGCCTGTTCGGTGGCTTCTTCGCCATCATCGCCGCCTCGCAAGGGCGGTTCGAGGCGGCCTGCATCGCGATCTTCATCGCCGGGATCCTCGACGGCATCGACGGCCGCGTTGCGCGACTGACCAACACCCAGAGCGACTTCGGGATGCAGTACGACTCGCTCGCCGACCTCGTCAGCTTCGGCATGGCGCCGGCACTGGTGATGTATTACTGGGCGCTGTCGACGCTGAAGCTCGATGGCGTCACCGCGGGCAAGATCGGCTGGCTGACTGCGTTCCTGTACGCCGCGTGCGCCGCGCTGCGGCTGGCGCGCTTCAACAGCCAGGTGGCACAGATCGACAAACGCTGGTTCATCGGGCTGGCGAGTCCGGCGGCGGCAGGGTTGATGGCGAGCTTTGTCTGGACCTGCAACGATCTCGGCCTGGTTGGCGTACAGCTGCGTCACCTCGCGATCGCCGTGACGGTCATCGCTGCACTGCTGATGGTCAGCCGCATCCGTTACAACAGCTTCAAGGGCGCCAGCGGGCCGAAAGGCGATCGGGTACCGTTCTTCGCGATCGTGGTGGCGCTGGTGGTCCTGATCGCGCTGGTGATTTATCCGCCCGAGGCATTGCTGGCCGCGACTTCGCTGTATGCGTTGTCCGGTCCGGCGGCATGGTTGCGGCGGCGACGCGCGACACCGCCGCCCGCGGCGGCGAGCTGACGGCGATGTGGGATGCCTTCCAGAGCGAGATCCTGTCGGCGCTTGGACATGCGCCGCTGGTGCTGACGCCGCCTGAATTGCCCGACGACCCATTGCTGCATGCGCTGCTGCGCGCTGCCGGGCGCGATCGCGACTCGAATGATCTCGCACAACTTCTCCGCACCCTGCCGACAACCGCTTCCTTGCGCGGCAATGCTGCCGGCAAGCGCGCGCTGTGGTCGCAATTGCGGCGGCTGCGACGCAGCGACCCCGCGTTTGGTAAAGCATGAACGCGCGGACAGTCGATGCCGAGGCGGCTCCAGCGAGCTTGCGGCCGATGCGCGAGGAAGATCTCGATGCGGTCCTGGAGATCGAACTGCGCGCCTATCCGTTCCCGTGGACGCGCGGCATCTTCCAGGATTGCCTGCGGGCCGACTATCCAGCGCGGGTCCTGCAGCGCGCAGACAGCATCATCGGCTACGGCATGCTCAGTCTGGCGGCCGACGAGGCGCATGTGCTCAACGTCTGCCTGGCGCCCGAGGAGCAGGGACAGGGCCACGGCCGGCGTCTGCTGCGGGCACTGCTGCAACTGGCGCGCGGGCGCGGCGCGCAGCGTGTGTTCCTGGAGGTGCGGCCGTCGAATGCGACCGCAATCGCGCTCTACCACGCCGAGGGCTTCAA
>JANMAO010000065.1:0-2445 GCA_031359875.1 Lysobacter sp. | reverse complement strand
GCACGCCAGTACCAACACGATGCCCGCCGGCAGCGTCAGGATCAGGCCGATGCCGAGCGTCAACACGGTGGCGCCGACCAGCAGCATGCCGATGACGAACGCGATGCAGCTGTAAATGAACATGCTGAGGTTGAAGTTGATTGCTTCCTTTGCGTGCTCCGCCACGAACGGGGAATCGTCGCGCTTGAGGAGATAGATGGCGCCCGCGCCCGCCACCCCGGCGGCGCCGGCGATCCATGTGGTCAGCAGTGCGAGCAGCAGCGCCGCGAAGTGCGCCGATGCCGCCCACTGACGCTCGCTGTGGCTCGGGGACAGGGTCTGCAGGTCGCTCTCCGCGGTGGCATGTTGCGAAATCTGTTCCATCGCCTGTACTCCCGCCGGAACCGTTCCGGCCTGCGGACATGATGGGGCCGCTGGAGACGCAGGCAACCCAACCGATGGCCTATACGGCCATCTGGACGGTCCAGCCATGTACCAGGCCGTCCAGCGCGTGCACGTTGCGGCTATCCGGAAATACCTTGCTCTCCAGCGCGCCGTTGTCGAGCTGCAGGTGCGCCGCCAGGATCCCCTTGAACAATGCGCGGCTGTCGGTGGTGGCGCGCAGGTCGCGGCCATCGTTGAGTGCCGCTGAAGACAGCCCCGGCCAGTCGCCGCCCACGCGGCCGCCGCGCACCGCGCCGCCCGCGAGCAAGGCAACGCCACCGGTGCCGTGGTCGGTGCCCCCGCTGCCGTTGACCGCCACGGTGCGGCCGAACTCGGTCACCACCGCAATCACCGTGCGTGGCCACAACGCGCCGAAACCATCGCGCGCAGCCCGCAAGCCGGCATCGAGTTCGCCGAGCTTGTGCATCAGTACCGGCGCCTGATTGCGGTGTGTGTCCCAGCCGGTGTCTTCGACAAAGCCAATCCGCGGACCATTGCTCGCCGCCATCATCTTCGTTGCAGTCTGCAGCGCTCGCGGCAGACGGAACCCACCGCGTTCGGGATCGGACATGCCGCCTTTCGATTCGCCCATGGCGTCGGCAAACACCGGTGCAAGTTCGGGGTCGGCCGCATAGAGCAGCTGCAACTGCTGCAGCAGCACGCCATCGACGGTCTGCGACAGCGGCGGCGACCAGGTCTGCGCATGCGTGGCGCCGCGCATCGACAACGGCATCACCGATGCGATGGCGAGCCCATCGACGCCGGACATTGCCGCGACGCTGCGACCGAGCCAGCCGGTCTTGGCGCCATCCGGCGTGGCGGTGCCGTTTTCCAGGCAATCCTGCGCATCGAAGTGCGAACGCTGCCGGTACGGCGGCGCCACCGCAACCAGCGGCAGCAACTGCTGCTGCGCATACAGCTCGTGCGCGAACGACAACTGCGGATGCAGCGCGAAGTGGGTGTCGAGTTTGAGCCCGTCGCTGATCGCGAGCGCACCGCGCGCGCCGGCATAGGCCGGATCGCCAATCGGCGGCAACAGGTGCAGGCCATCCACGCCGCCACGCAGCAGCACCAGCAGGAAGCGCGTTTCGGCGCCGGTGGCGGCACGGTTGATGCCCGGCCACAAGGTCAGCAGCGAACTGGCGCCGAGTGCAGCGACGAAATGGCGACGGCTCGAATCGAATTTCACGGATGCCATGCTCACGTCCTCCACTGGAACGCAGGGCTGGCGAACAGCAATGCCAGCCCGTCGCGCGGCGAGCCGGCACGACGCAGCGCCGCAGCGAAATCGCCCGAGACACCTTCCGTGCCAAGCGACGCCTGCGCTGCGGCAGTTGGATTGTGCTGCGCGACCGCGACGCGATCGGCCAGCGCTTCGGCCGCCTGGATCCGCTTCCACAAGCCGTCCCCAGCCATCCAGTCGGCGGCGGTGTCCGGAAATCCGGCCGGCGAGCGCGGAGTGAACACCGGCTGCCCGAGGCGGTCGAGCAACTGCATCAGCACGCGCGGATCGCGATCGAATTCAATCGCGCCGGCACGCATCGCCGACACCACGAAGTCATCCGGCGTCTTGAACTTGCGCGCGGCTGGCGACCAGGCTTCCGGACTTTCAATCAGCGCCTTGTACAGATGCGCCAGGTCGCCACTGCCGTCGAGATACGCACGCGTCATGCGCGCGAGCAGCGCTGGCGGTGGATCGTCGCTGACAAAATGCCGCGCCAGCTTCAGGCTGAGATGCTTCGCCGTCGCCGGGCGCCGCGCCAGGTCGCGCAGGATCGCCTCGCCTTGCGCTTGCCCGGCATCCGCATAGCGCTTGCCGAGCACGCTGCGCGCGCCGGGTTCGTGCGCGGCGGCGCAGAAAACGAAACCGGTCCTGGCATGTGCGCCGTCGCGCGCGTCACCGCGCAGGAAATCGCGCGGCAGTGGCGTGCCCCAGCCGGTGATGGCACGCGCGAATTCGGTCACGTCCGCCTGCTGGTAGCCGCCATCGACGCCGAGCGTGTGCAGTTCCAGGATCTCGCG
>JANMAO010000027.1:0-8738 GCA_031359875.1 Lysobacter sp. | reverse complement strand
GCGATGGTGTCGATCGCCGTCGCGGACACCGGCCGTGGCATTCCGGCACGTTTGCTCGGAAAGATTTTCGAAGCATTCCAGCAAGTCGATCCCACCAGCGAAGGACTTGGTCTCGGACTGTCGATCGTAAAGCGCACCGCCGAGCTGCTCGATCATCCACTGCAGGTTGCATCCGAGCCCGGACAGGGCTCCACCTTCAGCGTGATCGTGCCGCTGGTGCCGGTCCCGGTGCCGGCGTAAACGATGTCGACGCACTGGTTTGGCGTCGTACTGGCGGCCTTCGCCCTGCTGCTCGCGCTCAAGGTTGCCGGGGCTGCGATGAAACTCGCCCTGTGGACGCTGGTATTGCTTGGCGCGTACTGGTTCCTGGCGCCGTCGCTCGGATTGCCGTGGCCATTTTGAGGTTGTCGTGATCCTGAATATCGCTGCCTACCAATTCGTCCATATCGACGATCCACACGCGCTTGCCGCGCGGCTGCAGGAGCAAACGGAAGCCGGCGCCCTCCGCGGGACGGTGCTGGTCGCGGAAGAGGGCATCAACCTGTTCCTCGCCGGTGACGAAACCGCCGTGCGTGCATTCCTCGGCTGTTTGCGTACCGATGCGCGTTTCTCCGCCATCGCGATCAAGGAAAGCCTGAGCCGCGCGCACCCATTCGCACGACTCAAGGTGAAGGTGAAGCCGGAAATCATCAGCTTCCGTCGCGATGGCGCATCGCCATGCGATGGCCGCGCGCCTGCGGTGACGCCGGAGACGCTGGCACGCTGGATTGGGCAGGGACAGGACGACAGCGGCCGTCGCCTCGTGTTGCTCGACACGCGTAATCGCGAGGAAGTGACGTACGGCACCTTCGCCGATGCGTTGACGTTGCCCATCGACAATTTCACCGACTTGCCCCGAGCATTGGCCCCGCATCGCGAAGATCTGCACGACGCCACCGTGGTGAGTTTCTGTACTGGCGGCATCCGTTGTGAGAAGGCGGCGTTATGGCTGCGCAACGATGGCATGGACAACCTGTGGCAGCTCGATGGCGGCATCCTCGGCTACTTTGCGCAAGTGGGTGGCGCTGGATACGACGGACGCTGCTTCGTGTTCGACGAGCGCGTGGCGCTGGACCCGCAGCTCGCGCCTTTGGTGGATTTGGCAGCATCGTAGCGTCGTAGCGTCTACGTTGCGTGCGGTTGCGCCTTGAGCCATTCGACCGCGCCCAGTCCGGCACGCCGACCACTCGCGAAGCAAGCGGTGAGCAGATACCCCCCGGTGGGCGCTTCCCAGTCGAGCATCTCGCCGGCGCAAAACACACCGGGTCGCGACCGCAGCATCAGTGCATCGTCCATCGCTTCCAGACGCACCCCACCGGCGCTGCTGATCGCTTCGGCAATCGGGCGCGGGCGGATCAGTCGCAGTGGTAGCCGCTTGATGCTGTTTGCGAGTACGCCAATGTCATCACCACATGCCTTGCCCAGCACTTCGTACAGCAATGCGGCCTTGACGCCGCTGATGCCGACCTGCCGGCGCAGGTGCTCGCTGAGCGAACGGCCGGCGCGCGATGCGACGAGTTCGCGTTCCAGGCGCGCCAAGTCGCGTCCTGGTGCGAGATCCAGATGCAAGGTCGCACTGCCATCGCGGGTGATCGCATCGCGCAAGGTTGCCGACAATGCGTAGATCAGGCTGCCTTCGATACCGGTGACCGTGACCACGCATTCGCCCTGCAGTGCATGCGCCATGCCGTCATGATCGACCCAATGCGCGATCACCGGTTTCAGCGGTGCACCGGCGTGGCGCGTCGCGAAATGCTCGCTCCAGTCGATGTCAAAGCCGCAGTTGGAGGACAGTAACGGCGCGACATCCACGCCGCGCTCGCGCAAGAGCGGCTGCCAGGCGCCGTCGGAGCCAAGTTGCGGCCAACTGCCGCCCCCTAGCGCCAGCACCACGGCATCGGCATGGGCGAGCTGCTCGCCATCGGGAGTATCGAAACGCAGCGCGCCGGCGCCATCCCAACCCGTCCAGTGGTGGTCGACATGGAAACGGACGCCATCCTCGCGCAACCGCCGTACCCAGCCACGCAGGAGTGGCGCCGCCTTGCGATCCATCGGAAACACGCGACCGGACGTGCCAACATAGGTATCGATGCCAAGACCACGTGCCCAGTCGCGCAATGCATCGGCGTCGAAATCGTCGAGCCATGTTGCGATGTCGGGTTGGCGCGCGCCATAACGCGCATCGAAATTCGGACGCCGCTCGGAATGGGTGAGGTTGAGCCCGCCCTTGCCTGCGATCAGGAACTTGCGCCCGACCGAGCCTTTTGCCTCGTACAGGTCGACCTCGACGCCGGCCGCGCGTGCAACCTCGGCCGCCATCAAGCCGGCCGGGCCGCCGCCGATCACGACCAGTCGATCCCTGGCGGGGCTATTCACAGGGAAGTTCCAGCGGCGTACCCCGAAGCCCACGCCCACTGGAAGTTATAACCGCCGAGCCAGCCAGTGACGTCAACCACTTCGCCGATGAAATACAGCCCCGGAATGCGCCGCGACTGCATCGTGCTTGACGACAGCTCGTCGGTATCGACACCACCCAGCGTGACCTCGGCAGTGCGATAGCCCTCGGTGCCGCTGGCGGTCAGTGGCCAGCTGGCAAGTTGCGCGGCGAGGTCACGCAGCTGCGGTGCGTTGTATTGCTTCATCGGCTTGCTCGGAAGCCAGACTTCGCACAGGCGTTGCGCGAAACGTTTCGGCAGCAGTTCACCCAGCACCGTCTTGAGTTCGGCCCCCGGTCGCTCGGCTTGCAACTGCTGCAGCGTTGCCAGCGAGTCGACGCCAGGCAGCAGATCCAGACGCAGATCCTCACCGGACTGCCAGAACGAGGAGATCTGCAGGATCGCCGGGCCGCTGATGCCGCGATGGGTGATCAGCATGAAATTGCTGAAGCTCGCGCCGTTGCAACGGGCTTCAATAGGAAACGCGACGCCGCTCAGGTCCGCCAACCGCTCCTGGTGCTTGCCGCTGAGGGTCAAGGGGACAAGCGCCGCGCGTGTTGGCAACACGGTGTGGCCGAACTGGCGTGCGAGTTCGTAGCCGAAGCCGCTGGCGCCCATGCTCGGAATCGACAAGCCACCGCTGGCGACGACGAGGGCCGGTGCGTTGAACGTGCCGAGTGTCGTATGCAGATGGAACATGCCGGTAGAAGCAGCCCCGTCCCCATGTTGAACGCGCTCGACGCTGCAACTGGTTTCGACACGCACGCCGGCCGTCACACATTCATCCAGCAGCATCCTGACGATCTGCTTGGACGATTCGTCGCAGAACAGCTGGCCAAGTTCCTTCTCGTGGTACGCGATGCCGTGACGCTCGACCATGGCGATGAAGTCCCAGGGCGTGTAGCGCGCAAGCGCCGACTTGCAGAAATGCGGATTGGCGGAAAGGAAGTTGCCAGGCGTGGTTCCGGTATTGGTGAAATTGCAGCGACCGCCGCCGGACATCAGGATCTTCTTGCCGACGCGGTTGGCATGTTCGACGACCATCACGCGCTTGCCCCGGCGGCCGGCGGCGATGGCGCACATCAGTCCTGCCGCGCCGCCGCCAATGACCAGTGCGTCGAACGTCGCTCCCGCGAACGCGCCCGGCACGCGCTCAGGCCGCTCGTGCGGTGGGCGCCATCCGCAGCGTCTGCTGCACCGTCACGCTGCTGCCTTCGCCGTACAGCTCGACGTGTCCGTCCTGGATCATGCATTGCAGGCGCATGCCGCGATCGGCCAATGCTGCGAGTTCCGCGACGGTGTCGGCAGCAATGTCGATGACCGTGAGGTTGCCGCAGCGGGTCAGCGACGGTGCGATCTTGTCCCACCAGATGTCGGCGCCGCGGCCGCTGTAGTTGATCACCACGACTTGTTGCGAGCGACCACAGGCCTTGCGGATGCGCGAGTCGTCCGGCTGGCCGAGATCGATCCACAGTTCGATTTCGCCACTGCGCGACTTGAGCCAGAGGTCGGGCTCGTCGTCGCTGCTCAGGCCGCGCCCGAATTCAAGGCGCTCGTCGGCATACATCGCAAATGCCAGCAGTCGCACCATCAGGCGCTCGTCGGTTTCAGACGGATGCCGCGCCAGTGTCAGCGCATGGGTCGCGTAGTAGTGCCGGTCCATGTCGCTGAGCTGCAACTCGGCGCGAAAGACGGTGGCCTTGAGTGCCACCGGTCAACTGCCGCGATGCGGGCGCGGTTTGAATGGTGGCTTGCGCGGTCCTCCCGCGTGCGGCTTGCCGCCCGCGGGGCGAGGGCCGCGTGGAGCGACATGCGGTCGCTGGCCATGACCGGGTGGACTGTCGGTGTCGCCAGGGCCCGCGCGCTGGATGCGCAGGGCAACGCCAGCAATGCGCACCTTCTTCAAGTGCTCCATCAGCTCACTCGGCATCCCTTCGGGCAGGTCGACCAGGCTGTAGTCATCGCGGATATCGATGCGACCGATGTAGCGGCTTTCCAGATCGGCCTCATTGGCGATCGCGCCGACGATGTTGCCAGGCTGCACGCCGTGCATGTGGCCGACTTCGATGCGGAAGGTTTCCATGCCGACTTCGGGCTTCGAGGGGTCGCGGGGCGCACGCGGTGACGCTGGTTCATCGCCGAACAAGGCTTCGCCCGAATTGCCTGAAGGGGCCCGAGGCGTGGACGATGGCGGCGTGAACTGGCGATCGCCGTGGCGCGGCGGGCGCGATTCGAATGCAGGACGTGCGCCAGCGGGACGCTCGCTTGCAGCATGCTCGCCACGCGGGGCACGGTCGCGCGGCGCGCGTTCATGAGAAGCGCGATCCTCGCGTTCGAAGCGCGGCCGCTCCGGTGGTGGCGCCTGCAGCAGCAGCGGCGTCTTGCCCTGGACGAGCTTGGCCAATGCTGCAGCGATATCCACCGCAGGCACGTCGTGCTCGCGCTCGTAGCGTTCAACCAGTTCGCGGAACAGCGAAAGGTCGCTACTCTCCAGCGCCGCGCCGATCTTGCCGAGGAACTTGCCAACACGTTGTTCGTTGACGGCATCGACGCTTGGCAGCTGCATCGGCTCGATCTTCTGCCGGGTGGCACGTTCGATCGCGCCAAGCATGCCGCGCTCGCGCGGCGCCACGAACAGGATCGCCTCGCCGCTACGGCCGGCACGGCCGGTGCGACCGATGCGGTGGACATAGCTTTCGGTGTCGTAGGGGATGTCGTAGTTCAGCACGTGGCTGATGCGATCGACGTCCAGGCCGCGTGCAGCGACGTCGGTCGCCACCAGGATGTCGATGCGGCCGTCCTTCAACGACTGGATCATCTTCTCGCGCTGCTTCTGCTCGACGTCGCCGTGGATCGCGGCGGCCGACAAGCCGCGCGCAGCCAGTTTCTCGGCGAGTTCCTGGGTGCCGAGCTTGGTGCGCGCGAACACGAGCATGCCATCGAAGGGTTCAGCCTCGAGGATGCGGGTCAACGCATCGAGCTTGTTGACGCCGCTCACCATCCAGTAGCGCTGTCGGATGTTGGCCGCGGTCGCGGTGGTGGACTTGATCGCGATCTCGACCGGATCTTTGAGGTAGGTTTGCGCGATCCGCTTGATCTGCGACGGCATCGTCGCCGAGAACAACGCGACCTGGCGCGTTGCTGGCACCTTCTTCAGCACGGTCTCGACGTCGTCGATGAAGCCCATCCGCAGCATCTCATCGGCTTCGTCCAGCACCAGGCAGCGCAGCTCGGACAGGTCGAGCGAACCGCGTTCGAGATGATCGATGACCCGGCCGGGCGTGCCGACGATGACGTGCACGCCGCGTTTCAGCGCACTGAGTTGCGGGCCGTAGCTCTGGCCGCCGTAGATCGGCAGGACGTGGAAGCCGGGCAGGTGGGTCGCGTACTTCTGGAACGCCTCGGCGACCTGGATTGCGAGTTCGCGGGTCGGTGCCAGCACCAGCGCCTGAGGTTTGAACTGCTTGGGATCGAGCCGGGCGAGGATCGGCAGCGCGAATGCGGCGGTCTTGCCGGTACCGGTCTGGGCCTGCCCGAGTACATCGCGGCCCTGCAGCAGCGGCGGGATGGTGGCGGCCTGGATTGGCGAAGGGGACTCATAGCCGACGTCGCCCAACACCCGCAGCAGCGGTTCCGGCAGGCCGAGATCGGTGAAGCGAATGGGGGGGGCGGGCAGGGACGGGGCAGGATCGGCGCTCATGGCACTCTCATGGGGGCCGGTGGGGCCAGACGGAGGCGATAGTTTACGCGGCCACGCCCGTGGGACGACTCATCCTGTGGACGGCTGGAGCGGGCTGCGCGGATATCCGGACGGTTCAGCGAGCTAACGGGCCGGCGGGGTCTTGTGCCGCAATTACTCGCGACGGCTGGACGGATCGTCCTGGCCCGGGGTGCCCGGCGGATTGGCTATGTCCTTGGTCGACTGCTTCCTGGCCAGCTTTTCGTCTTGCTTCTTCTTTTTTGCGATTTCGCGCTGGCGCTTTTCGAACGAGTAATTGGGCTTTGCCATGGGCAATCTCCTGCGGGAATGGAGCCTAGTCTAGGGCAACGGACGAGATGAAGCCGGCCTTGCGTAGAGCCGAGCTTGCTCGGCTGCTTTTGGCCGGTCAGAAAGCAAGAGCAGCCGAGCAAGCTCGGCTCTACCAGTTCCTGGAGTTCACAGCTGCCGTACCCGGAAGTTGCGGCCCTTGATCCGTCCGGCCTGCAGCCGCGCCAGTGCCTGCGCGGCCTGTGCCCGCGCGATCGCCACGTAGCTGCGCGTGGCAAACACGTCGATCTTGCCGATCGCAGCGACTTTCAGCCCCGCATCGCCGGTCAGCGCGCCGACGATGTCGCCCGGACGCAGTTTGTCGGTCCGCCCGGCATCGATGCGCAGGGTCGTCATCGTCGCCGGCGGCGCCTTGCATGTCTTGAGGTTGGCCAGCGTGGCGCGCGCCCAGCGCAGTAGGGCCTGCTGTTGCTTCTCGAGTTCCAGTGCGCGCGGCATCTCCCGCGGCGTGACCAGGCTCAGCGCCAGTCCGCTGCGCCCGGCGCGTCCGGTGCGACCGATGCGATGCACGTAGACGTCCTGATCCGTCGGCAATTCGTAGTTGATCACCGCCCCGAGGTCATGGATGTCGAGCCCGCGCGCGGCGACATCGCTGGCGACCAGCACGTTGCAGCTGCGGTTGCCGAACTGCACCAGTACCTCGTCGCGGTCGCGCTGCTCCATGTCGCCATGCAATGCGGCTGCAGAAAAACCGACGTGCGCCAGTGACCCGGCGACCTCGTCGGCATCGCGCCGCGTGTTGCAGAACACCACCGCCGACTCCGGGTTGTGTTCGAGCAGCAGCCCGGCCAGCGCAGCCGGCTTCTGTGCGAGCTCGACCTCGAAGAACAGTTGCTCGATCACGGCTTGATCCGCTGCGCCCAATACCGAAACTTCCAATGGCTCGCGCATGTACTTGCGGCCGAGTTCGCGGATCGCATCGGGATACGTCGCCGAAAACAGCAGCGTCTGCCGATCCCTGGGCGCCTTGCCGATGATTTCGCGGATCTGCTCCTCGAACCCCATGTCGAGCATGCGGTCGGCCTCGTCCAGCACCAGCGTGCGCACACCGCGCAGGTCCAGCGCCTGCTTGCGCAGCAACTCCTGCACGCGACCCGGCGTGCCGACCACGACATGCGGTTCGTGCGCCAACGAGGCCAGTTGCGGGCCCAGCGGCATGCCGCCGGTCAGGGTCAGCAGCTTGAGGTTGGCGATGCCGGTTGCGAGCTTGCGGAGGTGTTTGCTGACCTGGTCGGCCAGTTCTCGGGTCGGGCACAGCACCAGCGCCTGCAACCGGATCTGCGTGGGATCGAGCCGGTGCAGCAGCCCCAGGCCGAATGCCGCGGTCTTGCCGCTGCCGGTCGGCGCCTGGCCAATCAGGTCGCGGCCCTCGAGCAGGGCGGGCAGGCTCTGCGCCTGGATCGGCGTCATCTGCACATGGCCGAGCGCGTCGAGGCCCTGGAACAGGGTCGGGTTGAGCGGCAGGTCGGTGAATTCAGAAGGACGCGCGGAAGCTTGCTCGGTCATGCCGCCATGATCGCAGCTTGCACCCGATGCTGCCGCAAACCTCAGCCCGGGAGTCGCTTGAACAGCCGCCATGACGCCAGCGCGGCGATCACCAGCGATGCGATCGGCGTCATCCAGCGCGGATACCAGGCGCGATGCCGCAGCAGGTACAAGGGTGAGGGCGTCGGATTGGCATTACCGCGCACGAGACTTACGGTGTATGCCTCGAGCACATTCAGGTTTGGATCCGAACTGCTCGAGAACGGTCCGACAATATCTGTGATGATTCGCGGCCGTAGCCACCAGCAGACAACGACGACAACAGCGAAATGATGCATCCCGTCTTCGACAATGCATTCGTGCGCGATCTTCCGGGCGACCTTGAATCCGGCGCGCGGATCCGGCAGGTCCATGCCGCGCTGTGGTCGAGTGTCTCTCCCACGCCTGTTCGCGGACCGTTGGTGATTGCGCATTCGCGCGAGATGGCAACGCGTCTTGGCTTCAGCGATGCCGACGTCACATCGCCCAAGTTCGCCCACGTATTCGGTGGCAACGCGTTACTGCCGGGGATGCGGACCTATGCAGCCAATTACGGCGGTCACCAGTTCGGGCACTGGGCCGGTCAGCTTGGCGATGGCCGGGCGATCGCATTGGGGGAAACGATCAACGCCAGCGGCGAGCGCTGGGAACTGCAGCTCAAGGGTGCGGGCCCCACGCCGTATTCCCGCAGC
>JANMAO010000026.1:0-15052 GCA_031359875.1 Lysobacter sp. | reverse complement strand
GATCGCGCGCGAGGAGCTGACGATCAGCCCGGTGCCGTCGGCCGTCTTGCCATGGCGGATGACGGCTTCGACATCGCCGCCCTGCGCACCGACGCCGGGGACCAGCAACGACATGTCGCCGACGATGGCGCGCACCTGGCTCAGTTCTGCCGGGAACGTGGCGCCGACGACCAGCAGGCAGTTGCCGTGCGCATTCCAGTCGCGCGCAATGGTGGCGGCGACGTGCTGGTACAGCGGCTTGCCGCCTACGTCGAGTTCCTGGAAATCTTTCGCGCCAGCGTTTGAGGTGTGGCACAGGAACACGCAACCGCGATCGGCGCGATCGAGGAATGGCTGCGCCGCATCGATGCCTTGGTACGGGTTCAGCGTCACCGCGTCGGCGCCGTAACGGTCGAACGCCTCGATCGCGTATTGCTGCGCAGTTGTACCCATGTCGCCGCGCTTGGCGTCGAGGATCACCGGCACCCCGGGATGTGCGGCGTGGATGTGCGCGATCAGGCGTTCCAGCGCGTCTTCCGCGCGGCGTGCGGCGAAGTAGGCGATCTGCGGCTTGAAGCAGCAGACGTATTGCGCAGTGGCGTCGACGATGGCGCGGCAGAAGTTGAAAACCGCGTCGGGATCATTCGCCAGCTGCGCGGGAAACTTCGCAGGCTCCGGATCAAGGCCGACGCAAACCAAGGAGTTGGCGACGGTCCAGCGGTCGCGCAGTGCTTGCATGAAACTCATTGTTTTCCTCGTCAGCTGGTCTTTTGTAGGAGCGGCTTTAGCCGCGAGCTCCTGGATCATTACCCGTCAACATCAAGAGCTCGCGGCTATAGCCGCTCCTACAAGGATGCGCCCGCCAATGCACGGGCGCCTGCGTCACTTCAACGCCTTGAACCGCAGCCGGTGCGGCTGCGCACCTTCCTCGCCGAGGCGACGCTTCTTGTCTTCCTCGTACTCGCGATAGTTGCCCTGGAAGAATTCGACATGCGAGTCACCCTCGAACGACAGGATGTGCGTCGCAATGCGATCCAAAAACCAGCGGTCGTGCGAGATCACGAACACGTTGCCGGGAAATTCGAGGATCGCGTCTTCGAGCGCGCGCAGGGTTTCGATGTCGAGGTCGTTCGACGGTTCATCGAGCAGCAGCACGTTGCCACCCTGCAACAGCGTCTTGGCCAGATGCAGGCGACCGCGTTCACCGCCGGACAGCGTGCCGACCAGTTTCTGCTGGTCCTGGCCCTTGAAGTTGAAGCGGCCGATGTAGGCGCGCGACTGGATCTCGACGCCGTTGATGTTGAGGATGTCGGCGCCGCCGGAGACTTCCTGGAAGACGTTGTGGTTGCCTTCGAGTTTCTCGCGGCTCTGGTCGACATAGGCCAGCTTGACCGTCGGCCCCATCACGATCTCGCCCTGGTCCGGCTTTTCCTGGCCGGTGATCATCTTGAACAGGGTCGACTTGCCGGCGCCGTTCGGGCCGATGATGCCAACGATCGCGCCTGAGGGCACGATCAGGCTGAGATCGTCGATCAGCAGGCGGTCGCCGAAACTCTTCGACACGCCCTTGAACTCCACCACCGACTGGCCGAGGCGCTCACCGGGCGGGATGAAGATTTCATTGGTCTCGTTGCGCTTCTGGTAATCGACCGCCTGCAGTTCCTCGATCCGGGCCAGGCGCGCCTTGCCCTTGCTGCGGCCGCCCTTGGCGTTGCTGCGCGCCCACTCGAGCTCGCGCTGGATCGCCTTCTGCCGCGCCTTCTCGCCGGATTCCTCCTGCTTCAGGCGCGCATCTTTCTGCGTCAGCCAGTCGGTGTAGTTGCCTTTCCATGGAATGCCCTTGCCGCGATCCAGTTCCAGGATCCATTCGGCGGCGTTGTCGAGGAAGTAGCGATCGTGGGTCACCGCCACCACGGTGCCGGTGTAACGGGCGAGGAACTGCTCCAGCCACTCGACCGATTCGGCGTCGAGATGGTTGGTCGGCTCATCAAGCAGCAACATGTCCGGCTTCTGCAGAAGCAGCTGGCACAGCGCGACGCGGCGTTTTTCACCGCCCGACAGTTTGCCGATGATCGCTTCCCACGGTGGCAGGCGCAGCGCGTCGGCGGCGACCTCCAGCTGGTGCTCCAGCGTGTGTGCGTCGCCGCTGGCAAGAATCGCTTCCAGGCGCTGTTGCTGGGCGGCAAGCTTGTCGAAATCGGCGCCGTCCTCGGCATAGGCCTCGTAGACCTTGTCCAGCTCGGCCTGCGCGCTGAGCACTTCGCCGACCCCGACTTCGACCGCCTCGCGCACGGTCTGCGCCGGATCCAGTTGCGGTTCCTGCGGCAGGTAGCCGACCTTGATGCCGGGGGCCGCACGCGCTTCGCCGTTGAAGTCGGCATCCACGCCGGCCATGATCCGGAGCACGGTCGACTTGCCGGAACCGTTGATCCCGAGCAGGCCGATCTTGGCGCCCGGATAGAACGACAGCGAGATGTCCTTGATGATCTGGCGCTTCGGCGGCACGGTCTTGCTGACGCCGTTCATGGTGTAGATGTATTGCATGGAAGCTCCGCAGGGGGTCGACGGCGCCTGCGGGGCAGGGCCGTGAAGGAATTTCGGGATGGCGGAATTATAGCCGCCTCCGTTCTTCCCTTCTCCCCTTGTGGGAGAAGGTGGCGCGTAGCGCCGGAAGAGGGGCCGCGCGCCGCGCGACTGCCAGACTCACGCAAACAGCACGGGCTACGCCCGCACCTCTTCCGCCCTTCGGGCACCTCGCTCCGCGCCCCGGCCCTTGCGCATGGCGCAAGGGCGTTCAGGCGTGCGCGAGCCAGTGGCTCGCAAGCAACACGCCTTCACCCCACAAGGGGAGAAGGGAAAAGCCGGGGCCGAGTTAAACTTCGCATTCCATAACGTGCCCGGACCGCCGATGTTCCCCCGTGATGCCCGCATCGAAGGCTACGACCCCGAACTCGCCAAGGCCATTGCCGACGAGCACCAGCGCCAGGAAGACCACGTCGAGCTGATCGCGAGCGAAAACTACGCCAGCCCGCGGGTGATGGAAGCGCAGGGCAGCGTGCTCACCAACAAATACGCCGAAGGCTATCCGGGCAAGCGGTACTACGGGGGCTGCGAATACGTCGATATCGCCGAGCAGCTGGCGATCGATCGCGTCAAACAGTTGTTCGGAGCCGACTACGCCAATGTGCAGCCGCATTCCGGCTCGCAGGCGAACCAGGCCGTCTATCTCGCCTTGCTGCAGCCAGGCGACACCATCCTCGGCATGTCGCTGGCGCATGGCGGCCACCTCACCCACGGCGCCAAGGTCAACATCAGCGGCAAGCTCTTCCACGCGGTGCAGTACGGCGTGGATGCCGCCGGCATGATCGATTACGACGAGATGCAGCGCCTAGCCAGCGAGCACAAACCCAAGATGCTGATCGGCGGCTTCAGCGCCTATTCGCAAGTGGTCGACTGGGCGCGCATGCGCCAGATTGCGGATTCGGTGGGTGCGATCTTCTTCGTCGACATGGCGCATGTCGCCGGCCTCGTCGCAGCCGGCGTGTATCCGAATCCGCTGCCGCACGCGCACGTCGTCACCTCGACCACGCACAAGACCCTGCGCGGCCCGCGGGGCGGCATCATCGTCGCGCAGAACGCGTCCGACGAGCTGGTCAAGAAACTGCAAAGCATTGTCTTCCCCGGCATCCAGGGCGGGCCGCTGATGCACGTGATCGCGGCCAAGGCGGTCGCATTCAAGGAAGCGCTGGAGCCGGAGTTCAAGGATTACCAGCAGCAGGTCGTCAGGAACGCGCAGGCGATGGCGAACGCGATCACCGCGCGCGGCTACAAAATCGTGTCCGGTGGCACCCAGAACCATCTGATGCTGGTCGACATGATCGGCAAGGCCATCACCGGCAAGGACGCGGAAGCCGCGCTTGGCAAGGCCCACATCACCGTCAACAAGAACGCGGTGCCGAACGATCCGCAAAAGCCCTTCGTCACCTCAGGCCTGCGCCTGGGCACGCCCGCGATCACCACCCGCGGCTACAAGGAAGCCGATTGTGTCGCGCTGGCGAACTGGATTTGCGATGTGCTCGATGCGCCGAATGACGAAAAAGTCATCGCGGGCGTGCGCGACAACGTGACGAAGCAATGCAAGCAATTCCCGGTTTATGGCTGAGCCTGCGGCAGTTTTTATTTGTGTTCCTCATTTCCGCGAAAGCGGGGATGACAAGCGGAAAGGTCTTCCGATTCTCCATTCCCGAATTCCGAATCCCGGCCGTTAATGCATTGCCCCTTCTGCCAGCACGTAGACACTCGCGTGATCGACTCGCGCGTCTCCGACGACGGCGTGACGATCCGTCGTCGCCGCGAGTGCGAGGCGTGCGGCGAGCGCTTCTCGACACTGGAAACGGTCGAGCTGAAGCTGCCGGTGATCATCAAGGGCGATGGCCGCCGGGAGCAGTTCGACGCGCGCAAGCTGCGTATCAGCTTCGACCGCGCGTTGCAGAAGCGCCCCGTTGCGGAAGAGCAGATCGAATCTTCGGTGCGCGCGGTCGTGCACCAGCTGCGCATGACCACTGAACGCGAAATCGCCTCGCGCCGGGTCGGCGAATTCGTGATGGCGGAGCTGCGCAAGCTCGACCATGTCGGCTACGTGCGCTTTGCTTCGGTATACCGCTCGTTCGAGGACGTTGCGGATTTCCGCGAGGAAATCGATCGGCTCGAGCGCGAGACGCCGGGCGAAGGCCAGTTGCCTTTGCTGGGTGACCCCGTGGTGCCCATCGACAGGAAGAAGCGCTGAGATGGCGTTTGCCGGTATGACAACCCAATTCACCGCGACCGACCACGCCATGATGGCTCGCGCCTTGCGCCTCGCCGAGCGCGGCGCGTTCACCACCAAGCCCAATCCCATGGTGGGCTGCGTCGTGGCCAAAGGCGACGAGGTCGTCGGCGAAGGCTGGCATCAACGCGCCGGCGGACCGCACGCGGAAGTGCTGGCACTGCAGGCGGCTGGCGACAACGCCCGCGGCGCGACCGTCTATGTCACGCTCGAACCCTGTTCGCACGTCGGCAAGACCGGGCCGTGTGCGGATGCGCTGATCGCCGCGGGCGTCATCCGGGTGGTCGGCGCGATGCGCGATCCCAACCCGCTGGTCGACGGCGCCGGCTTCGAGCGCTTGCAGGCTGCAGGAATCACCGTCGAAATCGGCCTGATGGAGCCGCTCGCGCGCCAGCTCAATCGCGGCTTCCTGTCGCGGATCGAACGCGGGCGGCCATGGCTGCGGATCAAGTTGGCGATCAGCCTCGATGGCCGCAGCGCGCTGGCGTCAGGCGAATCGAAATGGATCAGCGGCGAACCCGCGCGTCGCGACGTGCAGCGCTGGCGCGCGCGCAGCGGCGCGATCCTCACCGGTGCCGGCACCGTCCTGATCGACGATCCGCTGCTGACCGTACGCCTGGACGACGGCGCGCCGGGCGAAAGCACGCCCGCGTATGAGCGCGAGTTCGTCCCGCCGCTGCGGGTGATCCTCGATCCGGGGCTCGCCACCGTCGCGCGCGGTCGTGTTCGCGAAGGCGACGCACCCACGCTGTACATCCACGCCGCCGACGCGCGCATGCCACGCGGCATCGAGGCGCAGCACACGCACGTCAAGGTGCACGAAGGGCGCTTCGATCTTGCTGCGGTCCTGAAATTGCTCGCGGATCGCGGCATCAACGAGGTGCAGGTCGAAGCCGGCGCCACGCTGGCTGGCGGATTCCTGTCTGCGGGCCTGGTCGATGAGTTGCTGTTGTATATCGCGCCGGTGATCCTTGGCGAGCGCGCACGGCCGATGTTCGAGGGCCTGCATATCGACGAGATGACCGAGCGATTGTGCATGCGCATCGTTGAAACCCGTCGCATCGGCGACGACGTGCGCCTGCTGCTGCAACCGCGCCGCGATGAAACACATGCGCCGATTGATTCCAGCGCGCCGCAGCGCGCCCAGGGATCCGCATCCGGTGATTGAATTCCGGGCAGCAGGATTTCACGATCATTTTTCAGCGGTCGCGATCGACTACGCCAGCGCACGCCCGGAATACCCGGAGGCCCTGTTCGCATGGATCGCGTCGGTCGTGCCGACGTGGGCACAGGCCTGGGAAGCCGGTTGCGGCAGCGGCCAGGCCAGCCGTGGGTTGGCACCGCATTTCGAGCGCGTGTTCGCCACCGATCCCAGTGCCGCGCAGATCGCACAGGCGTCGGCTCCGGACAACGTCACGTTTGCAGTCGAGCCGGGCGAGCGCTGCAGCTTGAATGACGCCAGCGTCGATGTCGTGTGCGTGGCGCAGGCCTTGCACTGGTTCGATCGCGCCGCGTTCTTCGCCGAATGCGCGCGGGTGCTGCGGCCAGCGGGCATGTTGGTGGCCTGGGGCTACCAGGACATCACGGTGCCGGCCGCCCTCGCCAGCGCGAATGCGGCGATGCAGGATGAGATCCGCGATTATTGGCCGGAGGAGCGGGCGTTGATCGACAATGCGTATGCCGGTTTCGACTGGCCGTTCGCGCCTATCGAGGCGCCGACCTTTGGTTTGTCCGCGCAATGGACGTTGCCGCGGCTGCTTGCATATTTCGCCAGCTACTCGGCGAGCAAGCGTTGCCGTGAAGCCACTGGCCGCGATCCGGTCGCCGCCCACGCATCCGCATTCGCCGCGGCATGGGGCGATCCCGCGGCGACGCAGACCGTGCGCTGGCCGCTGTTCGTGCATGCGCGGCGCAAGGCGGGCTGATGTTCACCGGATTGATCGAGGGCGTGGGCCGTTTGGCCAAACGCGAAATGCGCGGTGGCGAGGCACGCCTGCGCGTCGATGTCGGCACGCTGCCGTTCGATGATGCAGCGCTCGGCGAAAGCATCGCGGTCAACGGCGTGTGCCTGACGGTGGTGACGTTCGATTCGGCCAGCTTCGAAGTCGACACCTCCAACGAGACGCTTGCATTGACGACGCTCGGTGGATTGCCGGTGGGCGCCGCACTGAACCTCGAGCGCGCGATGCGTCCAAGCGATCGCCTCGGCGGCCACCTGGTCAGCGGCCATGTGGATGGGGTCGGCCATGTATTGAAGATCGAGCCCGATGCGCGCGCGCAACGCTGGACGTTTGCTGCGCCAACGTCGCTGCTGCGCTACATCGCGCAGAAGGGCTCGATCTGCGTCGACGGTGTCAGCCTTACCGTCAATGCGGTCGACGCGGCGGGTTTTGAAGTGGCCGGCTTTGAAGTAACGTTGGTGCCGCATACCGTCGCGCATACCGCATTTGCGCAGACCGCGGTCGGCGCTGCGGTCAACCTGGAAGTGGACCTGGTCGCGCGCTATGTCGAGCGACTGCTGACGACACGAGACGACGCATGAGTTTTAGCCCGGTCCCCGAACTCCTCGACGAACTGCGCGCAGGTCGCATGGTCGTCATCGTCGACGATGAGGACCGCGAGAACGAAGGCGACCTGATCATGGCCGCCGAGCTGGTGCGGCCGCAGGACATCAATTTCATGGTCACCCATGCGCGCGGGCTGGTGTGCCTGTCGCTGACGCGCGAGCGCTGCAGGCAACTCGGGCTGCCACCGATGGTGCGCGAAAACACGTCGTCGCATGGCACCAATTTCACCGTTTCGATCGAAGCGGCTGAAGGCGTCACCACCGGCATTTCCGCCTACGATCGCGCACACACGATCCGCACCGCGGTCCGACCCGATGCGGCCGCGCACGACCTGTCGCAGCCCGGCCACATCTTCCCGCTGCAGGCGCAGCCCGGCGGCGTGCTCAACCGCGCCGGGCATACCGAGGCGGCGAGCGATCTCGCGCTGCTGGCTGGATTCGAGCCAGCCGGCGTGCTGGTCGAGATCCTCAATCCCGATGGTTCGATGGCGCGCCGGCCAGAACTTGAAATCTTCGCGCGCGAGCACGGCTTGAAGATGGGCTCGATCGAGGATCTGATCCGCCATCGCCTCGCCACCGAGCACACCATCGAGCGGGTCGACGCACGCGCGATCGACACCGAACACGGCCCATTTCAGCTGCATACCTACCGCGATCGTCTCAGTCATGTGTTGCATTTCGCGCTGCTGCGTGGCGATGCCGATGCGCAGTTTCCAACGCTCGTGCGCGTGCATATGCAGAATCCGCTGGCCGACGCCCTGCATTGGCGGCGTGCCGATTTCGGCCCCGCGGTTGGCGATGTGCTGGCCGCGATCGCGCGCGAAGGCCGTGGCGCGCTAGTGCTGCTGGGCGAAGCGCAGGCTAACGACAAGCAAGGCACCGACGCGCTGCTCGCGCGCATCCGCGAGCAGCCGGAGCAGCCACGCAGTCGGGGTGGTGCGCTGGCGGAGTGGCGTCGCAATGGCGCCGGTGCGCAGATCCTCGCCGACCTGGGCCTCGGCAAGCTGCGCGTGCTCGGCGCGCCGCGCCGACAGGTCGGCTTGGCCGGCTACGGGCTGGAAGTCGTCGAGTACCTGGATCTGCCGCACGCTGGCTGACAGCAGGCAGCGGTGCCGGCAGGAGCTAAACTGGCGTTCCTTCCGGATCCGACCCTCATGCCGCATTACGAAGGCGATCTGCGCGTCACCCAAGCTTTTACCAAGCATGGCGCCCGCTTCGCGATCCTCGCCAGCCGCTGGAACCCGCGCATTACCGATGCGCTGGTCGCCGGCGCGCGCAAGGCCTTCGCCGACAACGGCGTCGCCGAGGACGTGGTCGACGTGATCCGCGTGCCCGGCGCGTGGGAGCTGCCGATGGCAGCGGCACGTATTGCCGCGGCCAGCACCCACGTTGCGATCGTCGCGCTCGGTTGCGTGGTGCGCGGCGACACCCGCCACTACGAACAGGTTGCCGACGGTTGTTCCGACGGACTGATGCGGGTGGCGCTCGATTACGGACTGCCGGTCTGCAATGGCGTGCTCGCGGTCGAAGCGCACGAGGATGCGCTCAAGCGCGCTGGTGGCAGCCACGGCAACAAGGGCGAGGAAGCCGCGTTGGTCGCGATCGAAATGGCGCAGTTGCTGGAGCAGTTGCCATGAAGTACCCACCTCGCAGGGATGGAATCGATCCCGTGGCGCGTTCACGCGCGCGCCGGCGTGCACTGCAGGCGGTCTACGCGTGGCAGGTGTCGGGCGGCGACGCGGGTAGTGTCATTGCCCAGTTCGCGCACGAACAGGCCAAGGAAGTCGCCGATCTCGAATACTTCGACGACCTGGTGCGTGGCGTCATTCGCCATACCTCCGAGCTCGACACGGCACTGGCCGGATTCATCGACCGCACCGTCGAGGAAGTCGACCAGATCGAACGCGCCGCGCTGCGCATCGCCGCCTACGAACTACTGCATCGCCCGGACGTGCCGTATCGCGTAGTGATCAACGAAGCGATCGACACCACCAAGCGCTTTGGCTCCGAACACGGGCACACCTACGTCAACGGCGTTCTCGATCATGCCGCGGCGGCATGGCGCGCGCTGGAGTTCGGCGCAGCGCGGCCGAAGTGAGCGACGGTGAATTCGACCTGATCGCGCGCATCAAGGCGCGATCCATGCATGCAGGCGTCACGCAGCGTAGCGATGTCGTACTGGGCATCGGTGACGATGCTGCGTTGCTGCGGATGCCGGCCGACCAGTTGCTGGTCGTCGCCACCGACACCCTCAACGACGGCGTGCATTTTCCGGCTGACACCGCCGCCGCCGATCTCGGCTGGAAGGCGTTGGCGGTGAATCTTTCCGATCTCGCCGCGATGGGCGCGCAGCCGGCGTGGTGCATGCTTTCGCTGTCGTTGCCGCATGGCGATATGAAATGGCTGGATGCCTTCCTTGACGGGTACTTGGCGCTGGCTGACGTGCATGGCGTGGGCCTGGTTGGCGGCGACACCACACGCGGCCCGCTTTCGATCTGCGTCACCGTGCATGGCTTCATCGCGGCGGACAAGGTGTTGCGCCGCAGTGGCGCGCAGGCCGGAGACGACGTCTGGGTCACCGGCACGCTGGGGGATGCCGCGGCGGCACTGTCGCAATGGCGCTCGGGTGGTGCGGCCGAGCCAGCGCTACGCGCGCGGCTGGATCGCCCGACGCCACGCATCGAAGCAGGCCGCGCGCTGGCGCAGGTCGCACACGCCTGTATCGATCTCTCCGATGGCCTGCTCGCCGACCTCGGACACCTTTGCGCGGCCAGCGGCGTCGGTGCCGAAATCAACGTTGATGCCTTGCCCGCATCTGCAACGTTGCAGGCACTGTTCACCGACGAGACGCGGCGCGTGTTGCAGGCATCGGGTGGCGATGATTACGAGTTGTGCTTTACCGCCGCGCCGTCGCAGCGCGCAGGCATTGCCGATATTGCGTCCACGGCTAATGTGGCGATGACACGCATCGGGCGCATCGTGGAGGGGAGTGCTGTTCTTGCAACCGACGGCAATGGTCCGGCCTGGCAGCCACCACGTCATGGCTACGATCATTTCCCGGCAACGCACTGATCAACAGGCGGTGATATCGAGTTTGCCAGGCGTGTTATTCGGGCATGAAGCGTAGTGCCGAGCTTGCTCGGCAGCATATTCGGCCGTAAAGACAGCCGAGCAAGCTCGGCTCTACGCAAGAGGACCGCCGTCTCCCGGACAGGCGGCAAACCATCGAAGCCGGGCGTCAATCCGGCAGCAGCTTGCCCGGATTGAGGATGCCGTCCGGATCGAACGCCGCTTTGATCGCATGCATCATCGCCAAGGTCGGCGTATCCAGTGCTTGCGCCATGAACTCGCGCTTGGCGAGCCCGATGCCGTGTTCGCCTGACAGCGTGCCGCCGAGCGACAGGGTCAGGGCGAATACCCGCGACAGCGCCGCCAGCGCGCGCTGCGACTGCGCCACATCGGCCGGGTCATACAGGATGTTGACGTGCAGGTTGCCATTGCCGGCGTGGCCGAAGGTCACGATCGGCAGTGAGAACTCGCGCGACAACAGTTGCACGCCGA
The DNA here is from genome assembly GCA_031359875.1 of Lysobacter sp. GTDB lineage: Bacteria > Pseudomonadota > Gammaproteobacteria > Xanthomonadales > Xanthomonadaceae > Cognatiluteimonas. Next base: position 4,121 of record JANMAO010000026.1, on the reverse strand, counting down.
CGACGAGGTCGGGGATGCGCGATACCGGCACCACCACGTCCTCGTTGATCTTGCCCGGCGCCAGCGTGCGCAACGCCGGCGACAGCGCCTTGCGCGCAGCCCATAGCTTCGTACGCGCGGTTTCGTCGGCAGCGCCGTCAAGCGAAACCAGGCCATTCGCCTGTCCTGAGCCTGTCGAAGGGCCTTCCGCGGCGCGCGCCAGCGCCGCGATCGCGAACGGCAAGGTTTCGGCATCGCCGTCGGCCTCGATCATCAGCAACGCGCCGGCGTCGACCGGGATGTCGGCACCGCCGACGTCGCGCGCAAGACGCACGCAGTCGCCATCCATGAATTCGAGTATCGACGGCGTCACCGGCTGCGCCATCAGCCGCGCGACCGCGGCGGCAGCGCTGGCGACATCGCGATACAGCACGCGCAGCGCACGCCGTTGCGGCGGCAAGGGCGTCAACTTCAGTGTCGCCTCGACGATCAGGGCCAGCGTACCTTCGCTGCCGACCAACAGGCGCTGCAGGTCGTAGCCGGTTGCGCCCTTGGTGGTCGCGCTGCCGCAATGGATCAGCTCGCCAGCGCCGGTGACGGCGGTCAACGCCAGCACGTTGTCGCGACAGGCGCCGTATTTCACCGCGCGCGGACCGCCGGCGTTGCAGGCGAGGTTGCCGCCGATGGTCGAGTAGTCGGCGCTGGTCGGATCCGGCGGCCAGAACAGCGCGTGCGGTTGCAGCGCGCGCTGCAGCTCGCCGTTGAGCACGCCGGGTTCGACCATGGCGCAGCGATCGCCGGGGCGAATGTCGACGATGCGGTCCATGCGCTCGAACGACACCACCACGCCGCCCGCGACCGGCACCGCGGCGCCAGTGGTGTTGGTGCCGCGGCCGCGGGCGATGATCGGCACGCGCGCTTCGCGACAGGCACGGACCAGCGCGGCCACCTGGTCGCGGTTGGTGGGCAACGCCACGGCGTCGGGTAGTGCCTGCCGCCGTGAGTTGTCGTAGGAATACGCCAGGCGCTCGCTCGGATCGGTACGCCAGCCGTCGCCCAGCAAGTCGGCGAGTGCGTGCGACAACTTCCCGGGCAACCCACTCATGCCGGATCATCGGCGCGAAACGCGTCGCGCAACCAGGTGATGTTCGGCGCCGCAGGATCACCATCGGCCACGATCACATCGAAGCGGGAGGGCGCGTTGGCGAACTGGCGGTGCGAGGCGAGGAACAACTGCGCTGCGTGCACCAGCTTGCGGCGCTTGTGCGCATCGATCGAGACCGCGCCGCCGCCGAATCCGGCGTGGCTGCGATAGCGGACTTCGACGAATACCACGCTGGCGCCGTCGCGCCCGCCGCGGTCGAACCTGCCGTGGTCGAAGCTGCCGTGATCGAGCATGACCAGGTCGAGTTCCCCGCCGCGATAGTTGGCGTTGGCGGCGATCGCGTGCAGTCCGGCATCCAGCAGATGGCGGCGCGCGGCGGCCTCGACCAGGGCGCCGCGGGCACGGCGGTCGATGCGGGCAACGACCGCCATCGACGTTATCGGCTGGTTCCCAACGGTACCGCGGTCCCGCCGCTGAACGTGGACCACGCCGGCGTGCGCACGACATTGCCGAAGCCATCCAGGCGCAACGTGCCAGTCGCGCCCTGCACGCTGCCATCGGCGCGCGTGGCGAGGCGTTCGAGGTAGGCGGTCAACAACCATGCGTCGTGACCGAATGCGAATAACTTCGCGGCGCCACCGCGCGCACTTGGCAGGATTTTCGCAGCCGCGGCGGGCGAGGGCAGGCCGGGCACGCTATTGACGCCCCAGGCTTCGCTCGGGAAGGCGATGCCGTCGAGCGCGCTATTGGCGGCGCCGCCATCCGCGGATGCGAGTTGCGAGGTGGAGACCCGGAGCTTGCCACCGAGCCCGGCGGCTGCGAGTTGGGGCGCCAAGGCCCGTGCCTGGGTTGGTTTCAGCGCGACGAAGACCGCATCGACGCCGCCTTCCTTCTGCGCAGCCGCCTGCAGCGCGGCATGCATGTCGCCGGGCTTGTCGGCGACGGCGAGGACTTCGGTCACGCTGCCGCCCCGGCTCTGCAGGTGTTCGCGGAAGGCCGCGGTCGCGCGGCGCAGGCTGTCGTCGCTCAATACCAGCACGCGCCGCGCATTGCGGGCGAGCAGGAATTCCGCGGCGGCGATGCCGTCGTCTTCCGGTGCCAGCGAAAAGCTGGTGCTCCCGCCCGGCGGCGCCACGTTGCCGCGATTGAGCGCAAGCACCGGAACCGTCAGGTGTTCGTGGAACAGCGCGCTGACCTCGTCCCGGCCCAGCGGCCCGAGCACGTAGTCGACACCTTCGGCGACCGCGCGCCCGTAGGCGGTGGTCGCACCGGCGGGCGTGCCGGCGGTGTCGTAGAACACGATCTCGGGCCGGCGGCGGCTCTCGCCGTAATACCCGGCCAGGAGGCCATCACGCACCGGCGCCGCGGCCTTGGACAGGTCGCCGGACAGCGGCAACAACACGCCGAGTTTCACCGGGGGGCGATAACCATCGCTGTCGGCGGGCGGACGGTTGCCAGCGTCGAAATGCCAGTCGCCACCGCGATCGAACGGTCGCGGCAACGGCAGGCCGCGATTGAGCAGCGCGCGCCCGGCAAAATTGTAGAGCGGGTCGCCGACGGGCAGCGCCGCGGCCTCGCGGGCCAGCGTCGCGTTGTCCAGACCGGCCAGCAGGCGATCGATCTGCGCCCGGTTGTCCTGCTGAGCCTGGCCGCCCAGCGCGGCGTCCTTTTGCGCCAGGGCAGCGGCGCTGGCGAAGGTCGCGTTGATCGCCGCCGCCGGTGCCTGCGTGCGCGGGGTCGCGACGGTGCCGCAGCCGGCGATCAGGATCAATGTCGCCAAGGCCGGCGCCGCCAGGATCGGCAGCCAATTCCATTTCGCCATGTTTTCCATAGAACTCCGGCTCATTATGCATCCGCGATGTGGTGCTTCGGGGGAACGGTTAGGATTCTACCCGCCCCATCTGCGGAAGCACGATGCCCGTCTCCAGCGCCTCTCCAACGCCCGGCGCGCATGTCCCTGCCGGGACGCCCATTACCGGTACGCGCGCTGCGGGAACGCTTTTCGTGGTGGCCACGCCGATCGGCAATCTCGGCGACCTCTCGCCACGCGCACTCGACACGCTGAAAGCGGTGGCGGCGATCTGCGCCGAGGACACCCGGCATACGCGACAGCTGTTGCAGCACTGCGGCATCGACAGGCCGCTGATCGCCGTGCACGAACACAACGAGGAGGTGCTGGCGGAGCGACTGGTCGCGAGGCTCATCGCGGGCGAATCGCTGGCGATGGTGTCCGACGCCGGCACGCCGCTGGTGAGCGATCCCGGCTTCCGGTTGGTGCGTGCGGCCCGCGCGGCCGGGATCAAGGTCAGCCCGCTGCCGGGGCCGTGCGCGTTCATCGCCGCGCTCAGCGTGGCCGGCTTGCCGAGCGATCGGTTCGTGTTCGAAGGCTTTCTGCCGGCCAAGGCGGGTGCGCGCCGCGAACGGCTGCAGCGACTGGCGTCGGAGACGCGGACGCTGGCTTTCTACGAATCCGTGCATCGGATCGAGGACGCACTTGCCGACATGGCAGAGGCCTTCGGCGGCGACCGCCATGCGGTGCTTGGGCGCGAGCTGACGAAACTGTTCGAGACCGTCCTGGACGGCACGCTCAGCGACCTGCGCACGCGCGTCGCCGCCGATCCCAACCAGCGCCGCGGCGAGTTCGTGGTGCTGGTGCAGGGCGTGGGCGACGATGCAGAGGCCAAAATCGCCGAAGGCCGCCGCTTGTACGCCAAGCTCGGCGAGCATCTGCCGCCGTCTACCGCGGCCAAGCTCGCCGCTGAGCTCAGTGGCGCGCCCCGCAAGGCGCTGTACGGTGGTACTCCCGAAAGCGATGAGTAAGCAGTGACCGCGAGCCGCCGTGCAACAATACCCACGGCGGAGTCGGCCAGACAGTCGCGTCATCCGCATCCATTCAGGTGGATGTGGGTGCCGAGGAAAGTCCGGGCTCCACAGGGCACGGTGCCAGGTAATGCCTGGGCGGCGCGAGCCGACGGAAAGTGCAACAGAAAGATACCGCCGAACGCCGTCGCAAGACGGGCGTGGCAAGGGTGAAATG
>JANMAO010000150.1:0-19963 GCA_031359875.1 Lysobacter sp. | reverse complement strand
CGATTCTGCTGACGGGGGACGCCAAGGCTGTGGCCGATGGCGTTGCCAAAGAACTCGGCATCGATGAGATCTCAGCTGACCTGATGCCGGAAGACAAACTCGCCTACATCAAGCGACTGGTGGCCAAGGGCCGGATCGTTGCAATGTTGGGCGATGGCGTCAACGATGCTCCTGCATTGACCGAAGCAAGTGTCGGCGTTGCCATGGGATCAGGCACAGATGTGGCACGCGAAAGTGCGGACGTGGTGTTGCTGGGCAATGATCTATTGAAGTTCACCGAAACGTTGGCTCTGGCTCGACGGACTCGGGGCATCATCTGGCAGAACTTCACCGGGACGATTGTGGTGGACGTGCTGGGTGTGGGATTGGCGGCATTCGGTTTGCTCAATCCCCTGCTCGCGGCATTTATCCATGTCGCATCGGAAATGGCATTCATTCTGAACTCGACACGGCTTTTGCCACGCCGCGCTAGCGGAGCGCCCGAAATTAGATTTGTACAACCGCCCATGGCGCAAGCACAGGCTGAGCCATGACACTCAAATCGCCCTGTGTCGATATCTGCCGGATCGACGCGCGCACGCGCTGGTGCGCCGGCTGCGGTCGCACGGTCGAAGAGATTAAGGGTTGGCAAAAAATGACGCCTTTCCGGCAACGTGCGGTTCTGGCAGATCTGGGGCGGCGACTGTTCCGAATCGGAATCAAGGCGGCCGCAACAAAGCCGGAGTTCGATACGCAAACGAGTGAGGCTACGTGAACCGCACCGCCGAGCTGGTGCGGTGAGCAGTGACCAAGCGCCACCGCTACCCCGTTGGCTCCCCTGCATTGCGCGCGGCCCTAGCCGCCGCATAACGGCGTACTGCCGGGCTCAACAGCACTGCCAGCCGGCCCCGCCCCCGGCCCTAGAAAGATAAAAAGGGGATACGCGTAGCTCATTCTCGAAATAGCCGACGAGGCCAGCTAGCAATCGAAACGTCGCTTCCTTGTAGGCATCGAACAAGGTACGAAACGATTGCCTTGGGTCTATTGGGCTGGCCACGGGGACTCATCGAAACGCGCATTACCGAGACTTGCAATTTTCGACAAATCCCTCTTGAGTAAAGACGTCTTCCAACTTCTTAAGATTGTTATCAGTAGTAAACATTACGTAGATAGGGCCGCGACCAGCTGGCTCCTCATGACCCCATAACACCTTGGCTCCAGAAGCTATTCTCTCCCGCCCAAGAAACTGAAAGTCACCATTACTGCCAACCGCCTTCCGCTTTAGGGCGCTGGCGACATCCGGATGGCTTCCGACATAAAAATTGACACTGTGCCCCTTGACGCTAAGGGTGCCCACATCAAAATCAACCGCTTCTTTGACTAAGATGTCACTAATAGATGTCGCAGGTACGCAGACTCCGAAACGCCCACTAATATTCTTTTGCGGAGGCGCATGCTGTTGACACCCTGCAGCAGCGATAATCACGGCCGCGAGCGTCAAATTATTTGCAACCACAACCGCTTTGGATAGCTTCATTGCCATTGGCCAAAACCCCCTTGAGATTTTCCGCAGTCACTACAACCCCGTTTAAGTTGTCTCCCATCATTCCGGGGCCGTGGTCAGGCAGGCCTAGCATATGGCCAACTTCGTGAGGGAACGTTGCATCTTCCCATTGCCCAGGCATAAGGAACTCTCCATGGTTTTGATCAACGGCATGAACCCAAGAGGGACCGTCGCCATCCCTCACACGCATGTTGTTAACTGAATACATATCCTGACGGTCGACGTAGATGTTCACAGTGGTAACAACGTTCATGCCGCCGATGTTTCCAGTCCATGCTCGCTCGATTGCTGAAACGATTCTGGCGACTTCTGCAGATGAAGTGGCACCCTTGAAATTGATTGGCACAGATATACCAACGTTATTGCCCTTTTTGCAGACGTAACCAATCAGACCCGATGGGTCAATTCGGTTTACAGGATCGCCAGACACATAGGCATAGGTGTTCATCCCACCGCTCAACCCGATCGGGTCCGACTGCAAATACCGCCCCAGCGTGTCGTCGTAATCTCGCATGCCGTTGTACCAGTTGGCACTTTCCGCATCGTAATACTGGCCTGGAAACCCGATGTTCAGCCCGCCAATTCCGTCTCCCAGAACGGTGGAGCCACGCGAGGACTTCGGACTCGACATAGCGAACGAGTCGGCCAATTTTTCTATAGCGGGGACCCTTTTGTCTGAGTCGCCATATTTCAAGAGTGCTGGGCCGCAGACCTAATAATTCTGCAGTCTTGGCATTGTTGAGCAGCTTCATGGTGTGTCCTTTCGCAGGCCACCGCTTGCCCAAAAAAAAGGCAGGCGGTGAGTATCAGCGCGTACTTCTACGCGTGAACTCGCCGTCTGCCATGCAGACTTCTCGTTAATCCGTTCCTCCCGCTAGATGGCGGGCAATGCATCACACAGAACGGATAAGGCTAAGTGTTGCGACTACTCTACATCGTGTTTGTCAGATAGCGCAACGACATTTTTGCATTGATGTTGTTGGAATTTCCGCCCGTTGCCCTGACTTCTGCAATCTTTGCCTGCGTGTCAATCCAACCAGCGATGCGCTCGACTTCCGGCGCTAGGTACTGCAAATGAGAAGTCTCAAGGTAATGGCGGGCAGTTACAGTTTTTGGCACGTGGTTAGTAAGCAGCTCCATTTTGTGCAGATCGATGCCGCAGGTGGCAACACCAACAGTCGTAAAGGTGCGGCGAAGGTCGTGGGGCGTGATGCTTGAGCCAGTAACTTGTAACACGCGCTTCATGGTGTCGCGCGGGTCCTTGATGTGCCCACTCTTGCTCCAGGACGCGAAAACAAATGGACTGCCACTGACCCGCTGCCGTGTGGCCAGCAATTCCCGGGCAGCCGTGGACAGTGGTAACCACACCGGGTTCGAATTCTTCGGGTCTGGAATGTGCCACCAACCCTCATCCAGATTCACCCGATCCCACGTTAAGGCCGATGCTTCACCGATGCGCGCGCCCGTGAGCATCAGAAACATGACGAGGTCGATGCTCGCCAGCGTGTCGCGGTTGTATGCGTTGTCCCGACTGGCTTGAAGGAATGACCACACCTCCCCCACCTTCGACTCGGGAATCCGGGTGGTACGCGGTCTGATCAGCGACCACTTCTTGTAAAGCACATCAACGGGGTTGTCGGTCAACACCGGCGAGCCGTCCGGCTTGCGGTACTCTCGAATGGCGTAGTTGATCATCGCGCGCAACACGGAAAAGGCTTGGTTGGCTTGCGCGGGCGCAGGGGCCTTCCCGCGTAGCCCGTGCATCCTGATTTCGTTGAAGCGTTTGGTGACTGCTTCACGGTTGATCTTGCCGATTGGCTTATGCAGCCACGCTTCGAACGTCGTGGTCATATGGCGCTCGATCGCGCTTCTGCTACTCGCTTTCAGCGCCCTATCACGCAGATAGGCGTCTGCCACCTGCCGTAGGGTCACGCTGACCGCCTGTGCCTGCCTACGGACGTCCCGTGGGTCAATGCCCAACCGCATGCTGCGGAGGTGTTCGCGGGCTGCGTCGCGCGCCTGGTCGACCGTAAAGACGCCATGCGGTCCGATGGTCATGCGTAGCTCTTTGCCGTTCGCGCGCCCTTGCACGACGTAACTGCGTTTGCCATCTCTTGTGACGCGGCAACCAAAGCCGCGATCTTGGTCGTCCCAGTGCAGCACATAGCCCTTTGCTGGTGTGGGTAGCTTGTCCATCACGGACTTGGTCAACTTTGTCATCTCGTAGCCTTCTCGTAAGCACATCGTAAGCAGTCCACAGCAATGTAGGACAAGCTACGACAAACATGCAACGGCTTTAAGATGCTGATCTATAAGGCTTTATCAGGCTTACTGAGGTCTCGTAAGGCTACGTATTGCTAGCCTCCTGAATACTTGAAAACCGGCAACGGGTAACCGTTCGTGGGTTCGAATCCCACCGCTTCCGCCAATATAAACAATGGCATGCGTTGAATTTCAGGTTGATCGCGATGCCGCCAATGTGGTGCCCGTAAGCAACGAATTGCCCTCGCCTCGCGACAACTGAAATCGCTAGTGAAGCAGCGCGCCGTAAGCCGACGGTAAGCAAAGCACAGCAAGCCAGACAAAGCGCAACGCATGTTGCTCACTTGATGGCGCCGCCATCTAAATGATCGCGCGATGCTTATCGAAAAGAGTCATGCCTTGAAATGCTGAGAAGACCGCGTGCCGACACGGCGGGTACCGCAGGGCTTTCCAATGTGGCCACAGTACCTTTGGCGGGCCTCGTGGTTGTCGCGGCCCTAGCGGCCCCACAGCGCCGCACAGCCGGGCTCAACAGTGCCACGAGCTGCCCCCGGCCCGAGGAAGATAAAAGGGGCTGGCCGTGGCTCATTCTCGAAATAGCCGACGAGGCGAGCGCGTAATCGAAGCATCGTTGCGGGCTATCCTGACGCTCGGCCGTTGATGGCCTGACGGCTTGCTAACGCGCCCGGCTTCGATGGAGCACCGAAACGGCCATACCTCAATGCCAGCGCCGGAAGCACCAACAGATTCAGCGCGGTGCTGGTGAATAGACCACCCAGGATCACTAACGCCATCGGCCCTTCGATCTCGCGCCCAGGCGCGCCGCTGCCAATCGCCAACGGCAGCAGCCCCAATGCCGTGACCAGCGCCGTCATCAGGATGGGCGCCAACCGTTCCTGAGCGCCGCGCGTGGCGGCTTCCGGCCCCCACGGCATGCCCTCATCCGTCACCAGATGCTCGTAGTGCGACAGCAGCATGATCGAGTTGCGCAGTGAGATCCCGAATAAGGTTACAAACCCGACCAGCGCGCCGATCGACAATCCGCCGCCCGTCGCGAAGACCGCCAGCACACCACCGACCAGTGCGAACGGCAGGTTGGCCAGCACCAATAACAGACTGCGGGTGCCGGACAACACCATCGACAGCAGCAACACGATGGCGATGCCGGCGATCAGTGCGTTCAGCAGCAGGTCCCGACTGGACTGCGCTTGTGCTGCGGCAGTGCCACCGAACTCCACGTAGCTACCCGCTGGCAGCGTTACCTTAGCGATGCGTTGTTTGGCGGCAGCGACAAAACTCGCCACATCGTTGCCCGTCACGTTACTCGTAATCGTTTGCACACGGCGCGCACCGTCGTGCAGCACCACATAGCGACCAGCGCTCTGGTAGATATCGGCCAGTTCACTCAGTGGAACGAATGTGCCGGTCGCGTTGCGTACCGGCAGCGCGCCAATTGCGGTGACAGAGGTGCGCAGCGCTGGATCGAGAATCACTGCGACATTGAACACGCGGTTGCCGTCATAGACTTGACCAACCTGCTCACCTTGGTAAGCAGTCCGGATAGCGTCCAGCACCGTCACAGCTGGCAGGCCCCAACGCGCCAATGCTTGCTTGCGAAGCCGGATGACCAACTGCGGCGTGCCAGGCGGCGACCGCACCTGCACGTCGGCTGCCCCCGGGACTTGCTTCAGCAGTCCGGCGATCTCCGCAGCTTTGGCATCGAGCGTATCCAGATCGTTGCCGTAAACGTTGACTGCCACCGCGGCGGTGAAACCCGACAGCGTCTCCTCGACGCGTTCGGTGAGGAAGGTCTGGACTGCGTAATTGGCGCCGGGAAAACCGGCAAGCAGCTTGCGGATATCGGAGGCGGCAAATTCGGCGGCGGCCCCGCTGACCGGCTTGAGATCGACATTGAACTCGCTGTCCTGCGTGCCTAGGGTGTCATCGGCTTTCTCGGCGCGACCCGCCTGTTGCGACACCGCGCGCACGAATGGCAGCTTCAGCAGCGCCTGTGAGACCTGTGCGCCCACTCGCATCGACTCCTGCAACGACGTGCCGGGAACCTCCGACATGTGCACGATGAAATGGCCTTCCCGCAACTCGGGCAGAAAGCCGCCGCCTAGGAACGGCAACGCGGCCAGTGCCGCCAACGAAAGCGCGATCACCACCACCAGCACACCGCGCTGATTGCGCTCGGCCGCTTGCAGCAAGCCCGTGTAGCGGTGCTTGCTCCAGCGCACGACGGGCGCTTCATGCTCCGGCAGATCACGCTCGCCGAGCAGCCAATAGCACAACGCCGGAGTGACGGTGAGCGCGACCACAAGGGAAGCGAGGGTCGCCAGGATGTAGGCCACACCCAGCGGTGCGAACAGACGGCCGGAGACGCCTGACATCGTCAGCACGGGAATAAACACCAGCGCGATCGCCATCGTGGCGTAGACCACCGCGCTGCGAACTTCAAGCGAGGCCGCGAGCACGACATCGAAGACCGGCCTTGGTGTGGACGCGTGCAGGTTTTCGCGCAGGCGCCGGTAGATGTTTTCCACCACGATCACCGCATCGTCCACCAGCAAGCCCACTGCAATCGCCAACCCACCCATGGTCATGGTGTTGAGGCTCAGGCCGAAACGATCCATCACCACCACCGCCGCCAGCAGCGACAACGGAATGGCGGCCAACGAGATCGCGGCGGTGCGCAAGTTGAACAGGAACAGCCCCAACACGATCACCACCAGCGCACCACCGATCAGCAGCGAGTTACGGACGTTGCCGGTGGCGGTCGCGATGAAGTTGGCGGGCCGAAACAGATCCGCGTGCAGGACGACCTGCTGCGCCGTCAGTCCTGGCTTGAGGCCGGCGAGCGCCTGCTCGACGCGTCGGGTGACCTCCAGCGTGTTGGCTTGATATTGCTCGGAGATCACCAGTTGCACGCTGGGCTGGCCGCTGATCGACGCCGCGCCGATCGGCGGCTCGGCGGCCGCAACCACATGCGCCACATCGCCGAGCGTGACGTTGCCGCCGGCCACGTGCCGCAACACGGTGGCGGCCAACTGCCCCGCCGTGAGCGATTGGCCCTCGGTTTGCAGGGTTAAACGCTGGTTGGCCGTGTCGATGAAGCCTGCGCCACGCACGCCGGTCGCGTTGCGTGCGGCAGCCAGCACCTCGTCGATCGATAGATCGTATTTGATCAGCTGTTCGGGGCGCACCTGGATCTGCAGCTCGCGCACCTCACCGCCGAACACCGCAATCTTGGCCACGCCGGGCACTGCCAACAACGCCGGCTTGAGCGTCCAGTCGGCAAGCGTGCGCAGCTCCATCAGCGATCGTCGCTGTGACGTCAACCCGACCGACAGTACGACGCTGGTCGAGGAGGTCAGTGGCGACAGCACCGGGGGCTGCACGCCCTGCGGCAGTTGAGATGCAATGGCGCCCAAGCGTTCGGCGAGGTTCTGGCGGTCGCGGTAAATGTCGCTGTGGGGATCGAACGTGATCGTGGTGACCGACAAGCCCTGGATTGACTGCGAGCGCAACGTCTGCAGACCCGGCAATCCATTGATCGCATTCTCGATCGGTTGGGTGATCAACACCTCGACCTGTTCGGGTGCCAATCCGACCGCCTCGGTCTGGATAGAAACCTGCGGCGGCGCGAACTCGGGAAAGACATCGTACTGACTGCCCGCCAGCTTGAATCCGCCATAGACCACGAGTACGCACGCCAGCGCGAGCACCACGCCGCGAAAACGCAACGAGAAGCCGATGATCGAGGCCAGCAGGCCGGTTGCACGCTGGCTCATCAGTCTGTCTCGCCGGCCGGGCCCTGCGAACGCAACTCCTCGGAGAACAGCAGTTGCGCGCCGCTGACCACGACCGGCTCGCCACCAGCGAATCCGCTGGAAACGAACCAGCCACCGTCGGTGGATTGATCGACCGGCAACTCGCGCCGGACAAACCGGTCAGAACCGTGCTGCGTGTAAACCCAAGCGCGGCCTTGCCACCAAACAATCGCGGAGGCCGGAATCAGTGCGCCCTGACGCTCACTACCCACCGGCAGAAACACGGTGAGGCTGGTGCCGGGTAGCAGTCCGGCGGCCGGTGCAACATACAGAAAGCTCGCACCCTGCAAGCGCGGATCGGTGCGAACGGCTGCGGAGATCAATCGGGCACTTGCGAAGGTACCGCTGCGTACTTGCAGCCGCACTTGGTCGGGCGGTTCGGTCAGGTTGGCATCGGAAGGCAGCACGACCTGGACCAAAACCTCCTGCTGATTCGCCAGACGCATATACAGCGGCGCATTCGAGGCCGCGGCAGCAGTCAGCTCGCGTCCCCATTGCTGGCCGGAACTCTGTTGCGCCGCGGTCAGTGCGGCTTGCGCGGCTTGAGCTGCCGCCTGGTCGGCACGCATGCTGGCTTCGCCCGCCTGCAGCGCCTTGGTCGAGACGTCCTGCTCCTCATCATGCAAAACGCGTAGTCGGTGGTATTCCGCCGCAGAGGCTTGCGCGACTGCCGCGGTCGCATCTGCCTGCGCTTTGGCGGCCACGTAGCCCGTGCGCAATGCGCCGAGGTCCTGGATTGAAAGCACCGTGCCGATGGCTTGCAATTCGTCGCGATGCGCCACGCTCGCTTGCGTCTTGACCACGAAGGCACTTCGTTTCTGACTGGCGGCATCCAGCGTGATGGCAGGCAGGCCATCGATACGTGATACCCGCGAGGCGGCGGCCACCGGCTTCTCGCGATCAGCTTCGGTAGCCCGCTCCTTGCGGCCGCCCACAAACCCCCACACGACGATAACCAGCACGATGGCGGCAATCGCGCTCGCCAACAGTTTGACCTTCATGGGGCATCGTCCTTGTGGCGAGGATCGGTTTGGATGGTGTCCGGTAATGCGAATGGCGCGGCATCTGCGATCGGTTGGCGGATCGCATCTTCCAGCGCGCCCAACGCTTGCTGGGTCTGGACGAGCGTCTCCAGCCGCGCTTGCTCGGCGGCGGCCAGCTCTACTTGAGTTCCCAGCAGCATCGAGCGCTCGATCTCGCCGGCGCGTTGCATGCGGACGTCCGACTGCTCCTTCTTATGTTGCGCAGCCACCAACGCATCGGCGGCACGCAGTTTTTCAAGGGCTGCACCATAGCCCGCCAATGCGCGCTCCACTTCACCGATGGCGCGAGACTGGACGGCCAGGACGTTGGCAGCGGCTTGTTCGCGCTTGGCCTTGGCTTCCGCAATGGGACCCTGATTACGATCCAGCAGCGGCAACAACAGCGACAGCCCCAACGACCACTTCGCCTGTCCGGCGTCTAACAACAGCCCCGGGCTCAAAGTGAGGTCGGGGTATTGTTTCGCGACCTCAAGCTGCAGTGCCGATTCGCTGGCCCGATATTCGGCCAATGCCGCAAGCAGGTCGGGTCGATGTAATAGCGCTTGGCGTCTCACTTCTTTCACCGGCAACTCGCTCATTGCCGGGACGCGGTCGAACTCACTCAATGAGACATCAATCCCGCTCAATGCGGCGATGGACAGTCCGAGCGCGGCTGCCAGCGTGGCGCCGCTTTCAACCAGCCGCTTGTGCGCCTCGTCGGCCGCCAGTGTCGTTTTTTGCAGCGCGATCCGCGACAAGGTCAGATCTGGTTGCGCGGCAAAGCCTAGTTCTACGCGCCGTTGCATCAAGCGCACGCGTTCGGCCTCCAACGCCTGCTGTCGACGTAAGAAGGTCTCGCTCGGCATCGCGCCGAGCAAACCGGTGCGGACGCGACTGCGTACCAGCCACGCGGCATCTAGAAGGTCGAGTCGCGCCGCTTCGGCCAGTTGCACCGCATGCGCGATGCGTTTGTGTCGCTTGCCTGCGGTCTGGATCGGAATGCTCAGACCAATGCCAGGCGACCACGACGTGACGCCCTCCGGCGCATCCGCGTTGTATTCGATCGAGGTATTGACGCCGGGATTCGGCCGGGCGCCTGCAGTGATTGCCGCCACGCGAGCCGCCCGCCACTTCGCGCGAGCAACGTCCAGATCGGAATGGTAGTACAACGCCACCAAGCTGAGACGACGCAAGTCCCACGCTGGCGGGGAGGCAGTTGGCTGCGATGATTGATCCCGCAGGAACTTATGCAACCCGGGATCATCCAGCGAGCGCGTTTCAAACGCTGCGGCGCTCTGCTTCGGATCCAGAGCAAGTGGTTGGTACGTCGCGCAGCCAGCGAGCAACGCCACCAATACCGACAGACTGGCGATCCTCATCGCAATCTTTCCCGAGCGTGTCGGAAGCACGCCGGGAGCCGGCGCGGAGTCAAACCTCCGGTAACGGGTGACATCAAACCCACCGTGTCGGGAACGGAATGTTCCAAGGTAGGGGGTGAGATGTCGGCTTTTTGTCGGCCGCCGTCTCTGCCCTTGGTCTAAGGGGTCGCGCCGCTAGCCGTCCTCAAGTCCAGGCGTGCCCGCAGTGCGCCGGAGTCCCCTTGCTCGTACGCGAGGGTCCAGCCCACCCGCTCGCAAAGACGCTGAATCAGGTAGAGACCGATCCCGCCGCCGGTCGCGCGTTCGCCATCGGCCATCGCCATCGCCCGGTACAGTCGGGCAATGGCCGCGGGATCCAGAGGCTCGCCACGGCTTTCGATCGTCAACACACCGCCGCTCAGTGCGATGTGGAGCTGCCCGGTAGGCGTGTGCTCGATAGCGTTGCGCAGCAAGTTGCCTATCACCATCGTCGCGACGACGGGGGCCACGCGCACTTGAGTTGACTCAAGTGGGCCCATTTCGAGCGTGAGGGGTTTGCCCTCCAGTAACAGCCGGTAGTCTTGCGCCAGCTCGGGTAGCCAGATGTCCAATGCCAACAGCTCAACGGTGGTAGGGGCCGCCGGCTCTTTGGTCAGATGCAGCAGCACGCCCAGCAAGTCCTCCATTTCGACTGCGGTGTGACGGATGTGCGTCAGGGCGCTACGTCCTCCATGACTTAGCGATTCGCTCTGCAACACTTCTGCGGCGCAGGCAATCACGGCGATCGGCGTGCGCAGTTCGTGACTGGCGGTGTCGACGAACTCCCGCTCGCGAAGCACGAAGCCATCCAGTCGTTTCAGGAATTCATTGAATGCTTCTTCGAGCGCGAGGATCTCGCGTTGGTGGAACGATGTGCCGACGCGTGCATTGCGGCGGGATGGGTCGAGGGTGTGAACGCTGTGGACCAGTTCGGAGACCGGCCGCAGCAATCGGCCGGCCAACCACCAAGTCGCGAGCAACAGCGATGCCAGCCCGACTATCGTGGTCAATGCCAGCAGTTCGGCGAGGCGACGTTCTTGTGTCCGCTGTGCGGAGATGTCCACCAACGCGGCCATGCGCCGACCGTTGATCTTGCGCACCAGCACCGCATAGCCCAGGTTGCCGGGCTCAATGTCGTCATACAGGCCAGGTCCAAGGCGCCGCACCGTAGGGGGTAATCCGGTGGCCAACGCAGAATCGAGATCGAGAAGGCGCACGGAGTTAGGTGTGCCCACATCGCCGCCACGCCATCCGGCAGCCTTGAGGTCGCGTTCGAGCACATCCGTAAGCAGGCCTCGCCAGACCAGGCGTTCATGCTGTTCATTTAGCACCACACTGGCGCCGAGCACCGCCGCACTGAGCAACGCGGCGTAAAGGAGCAGGCCCGCCGTAATGCGATGGCGCAGGCTAAGCGGTCGCATCGACTGCAGCCGTTTGTACCGCGATCCGATAGCCCGTTCGAGGAACGGTGTGGAGGAGCTTGCGTTCAAAAGGAGCGTCGATTGCCCGGCGCAGCACGTGCATTTGCGAGCGCAGCAGGTCGCCATCGGGCACGGCATCACCCCAGACAACCTGCTCCAAGCGTTCGCGCGTAACCGTAGCCGGCGAAGCACGCATCAGCTCCTCCAGCAACCGGCGGCAGGCGGGTTGCATCGCGATGAGCAGTCCCGCGCGTCGCACCTGCGCCGTCGTCAGGTCGAGCATTAGATCCGCCACCTGCAGGACTGCCGCCGCCACGTGGCCACTTGCGCGCCGCACCTGCGCTTCGAGCCGCGCTTCCAGTTCGGCCAGCTCGAAGGGTTTGACCAGATAGTCGTCGGCACCTACGCGCAAGGCGTGCACTTTGTCTTCGGTTTCCTCCCGCGCCGTCAACATGAGCACCGGCACCGTCTTGCGAACTTGCTGGCGCAAGGCTTGTACCAGATCCGCACCGTTCATCCGCGGCAACATCCAGTCCAGCACGATGGCGTCGTAGTCGTTCTCCGCCGCCAGCCGCAATCCGGTCACGCCGTCGGGCGCAGCGTCCAGGCTGTGTCCCCGCGCCTCGAAATAAGCGAACAGGCTCGCAACGAGCCGGTGGTTATCTTCGACGATGAGCAGTTTAATGCGGACCCTCCAAGCGGATCACAAAGGTTTGTCGGCAACTTGGCTGGCATTGTCAGACTAAAATTGCGAGTCTGAAGTCTAGACGGTAGCCTCTTCTGACGCCCAACCCATTCCGCTATTTCAACAGGTCGCCCGAGGTGATTCGTGCGGCAGTGCTGATGTACGTCAAGTATCCGCTCTCGCTTCGCAATGTCGAGGACCTGCTGGCCGAGCGCGGGATCAACCTGTGTCACGAGACGGTACGCCAGTGGTGGAACCGGTTCGGTCCGATGTTCGCGGCAGAGATCAGGAAGAAGAGGATCAACGCTCGGCGCGGGATGCCGGAATGGCGATGGCATCTGGACGAAGTCTTTGTGAAGATCAATAGCGAACGGCACTACCTTTGGCGCGCCGTCGACCACGAAGGTGAGGTACTAGAGGTGGTGGCACCAAGCGCCGAAATCGCAGCACAGCCTTGCGTATGCTGAAGCTACTCATGAAACGATATGGTCGCCCTCGTGCAATCGCCACCGACAAATTGCGCTCGTATGAAGCGGCGATGAAAGAGCTTGGCATTGCCGATCGCCAGGAATGCAACGGCCGTGCGATCAACAATCGGGCGGAGAATTCGCATCAACCCTTCCGCCGACACGAGCGAGCGATGCATCGATTCCGGCGGATGAGCACCCTGCAGAAATTCACCGCAGTGCATGCTTCTTTTCACAGCCACTTCAACCACGAAGGTCATCTCATCGACCGCAACACCTACAAGATCCGTCGCTCCGCTGCCATGGTGGAGTGGAGGAATCTCGCAAGCTGATACCAGAGCAAGTCGGCCTTCTTGCGCGCCGCTTTGGTTAGATTGACAGTGCCGACGTCGACCTCACAGTCGCACGTGTCGCTGAATGCGCCCGCAAGCATCAAGCCAAAGCTGTCGGACCTGCTCGGTGCTAGAAACAGCGTGGCACGTGTCCGGAAGCGCGCGCGGCGCGCGTCGTCGTTTGCAGGCCCGGCGCACGGGCCGCAAGCGTGCGGATGCGATTCTGCGGGTCGGGGTGGGTAGAAAGAAACTGCAGGTTCGACGCGCGGCCCTCTGTTGCGATCATATGCTGCCACAACGTCACTGCCTGGGCTGGGTCGAAGCCAGCGCTCGCCATGTACTGTTGTCCCAATGTGTCGGCTTCGTACTCCTGCTTGCGCGAATTTGGCAACAGCAGCAGGACCTGTGCGCCTCCGCCGGCCGCAGTCATCAAGCCTTGCACGGTTTGCGCCGACGCGTGCTGCCCGGCGATGCCGCCCAGCAGCTTGAGGCCAGTCTGGGTCAGCAACTGCCGTGATACGCGCTCATTGGTGTGCTGCGCGACAACGTGGCCCATTTCGTGGCCGAGTACCGCGGCAAGTTCATCTTGCGATTTGATCACCTTGAACATGCCCGTATTGACGCCGACCTTTCCACCCGGCAATGCAAACGCATTGGGCGTGTCATCGATGAAGACGCGTACTTCCCATGCTTGCGTGGAATAGGGCTTCGGCAGCACGGCCCGCAGCGCGTTGACGACGCATTCTGCACCGGTCTGCTGGCGGGGGTCGGTGGAGAGGTGTTTCTCGGACTTCAATTGGGCGAACGCCTGTTCACCCATCTGGTCCAGCTGGCCCTGTGGAATCAGATGCAGTGGCTGGCGGGCGTCACTGCCGCTGGAAATCACGGTCAGCAGGGCTGCGAGGACTATCGATGCAGCAGTGCGCTTCATATCCATCCTCCAGGTGGTTTCGAGCAGCGATGGTTGTCGCTGACGGATGAACGTCGCGCGAAGCAGTCTCTATCCCGACCCCTATCCGCAGGTTTCGGTCTCCGTGCGCGACCCCGATCTGCGTAAAAATCATATTGCTACTGTTGACGGCCGATTCGTCGGAAGCGCAGGCAATCTGACTTCCACCTGATGTTGCGCACGATCGTCTCGCAGGGGGATAGCAAATATTTCCTGCGCAACGCCGTCCAGGGACAGCTGGCGATCCCCGACCCCGCCGGCCATCTGCTGTACCTGGATCCGATAGACAGTGTCGCGATAGCGATAGCGCACGACATAGCCGGGCCAGTCGGCGGGGATGCACGGCGCGAGCCGTAGCACGTCGCCCTCCAGGCGCAACCCGAGCAGCGACTCGATGATCAATCGATACATCCAGCCGGCCGAGCCCGTGTACCAGGTCCATCCGCCGCGTCCGACATGCGGCGCCACTGCATAGACATCGGCCGCAGCCACGTAGGGCTCGACCTTGTAGGTTTGGACCCCACTGGCGTCAAGCGCGTGGTTGATGGGATTGATCAGGCGCAGGAGTTCCCAGGCGCGTTCGCGATCGCCGAGTTCGGCGAAAGCCATCGTGGCCCAGATCGCAGCGTGGGTGTACTGGCCGCCGTTCTCACGCACGCCAGGAACATAACCGCGGATGTAGCCGGGATCCTCTGGCGATTTGTCGAACGGGGGATCCAGCAACTGGATCAGACGAGCGTCGCGTCGTACGAGGTGCTGATCCAGCGACGCCATCGCCTGTCGCGCACGTTGTGGATCACCGGCGCCGGAGAGCACCGACCAGCTTTGCGCGATGGAGTCGATGGTGCACTCGGTGCTGGCCGTGGATCCCAGCGGCGTGCCGTCGTCGAACCATGCGCGCCGGTACCATGCGCCGTCCCACGCGTGCAATTCGAGATTGCCGCGCAACTGCTCGGCGGCGCCCAGGCAATGGTCGGCAAAACCGGCATCGCCACGCGTGCGCGCCACGGCACTGAAACGGGTCAGCACATCAAACAGGAAAAAGCCCAGCCACACGCTTTCGCCCCGGCCGCCCGCGCCTACGCGGTTCATGCCATCGTTCCAATCGCCGCTGCCGATCAATGGCAGGCCACGTTCGCCGAGCAAATCGAGCCCGCGCTGCAACGAGCGCACGCAATGCCGGTACAGGGTCTCGCGCTGGCTGGAGCGCGTCGGCAGGTCGTAATAGGACTCCTCGTCGGGATTGATCGGTCGGCCCTCGACGTATGGCACGACCTCGTCCAGGACTGCCGTGTCGCGGGTTGTCTCGACATAGCGGCAGGCGGCCAGCGGCAGCCACAGATAATCATCGGAGCAGTGCGTGCGCACGCCGCGGTCCAGCGGCGGATGCCACCAGTGCTGGACATCGCCCTGTGGAAACTGGTGCGCGGCACTGAGCAGCAGGTGCTCGCGAACGCGCTCGGGCTGCGCGTGCACCATTGCCATCGTGTCCTGCAACTGGTCGCGGAAACCAAACGCGCCGCCGGATTGGTAATAGCCGCTGCGAGCCAGGTAACGACAGGCGATCGTCTGGTACAGCAGCCAGCCATTGGCGAGTACGTCGATACTGGGATCGGGTGTCTCGATCTGCACCGCACCAAGTGTGCGCAACCAGTGCATGCGCACCGCATCGAGCGCGTCGTGCGCAGGACCAATGCCGCGCTGGCGAGTGGCCAGTTCGACGGCTGCGGCATGATCACGACCAAATCCGAGCCGGAACACAACTTCGGTCACCTCCCCCTGGCCCAGGGTGATCGGCAATTGGATCGCGGCGCACGGATCCAACCCCGCGCCAACCTTGCCGGACAGGCGCTCGCGCAGGAGCGCCGCAGGTGCCTGCATGCTGCCGTTGCGGCCCAGGAATTCGGTGCGATCGGTGGTGATGCTGCGACGGCCCCCAGCATGCGCGCCTGCATCGGCGTCGAAGAAGGCGACCCTGCCTTCGAATTCGGTGTTGTAGGGATTGCTCGCGGTCAGCAAATCGGTGTTCGCGTCGCGCTCGGTGACGACATGCATTTGCGACCTGGCGCGCAAGTCGCCGAGGACCCATTCGACGTATCCGGTGACCGACAAACTGCGTTCGCGCCCCGACACGTTGCGGAGTTTCAGCACCGAAAACTTGACAGCGTCGTGCAACGCGACATAGACCCAAAGCTCGCTGGCAATCCCATCTTCGATGTGTTCGTAGACGGAATAGCCGAAGCCGTGACGGATGTTGTATTCACCTTGGCCGCGTCGCGGCAACGGTGTTGGCGACCAGACGCGGCCGGTGTCCTCATTGCGCAGGTAGAACGCTTCGCCGCAGAGATCGCTGACCGGATCGTTGTGCCATGGCGTGAGGCGGAATTCGTGCGCGTTTTCGCCCCATGTGTAGCCGCATGCGCTCTCACTGACGACGCTGCCGAATTGGGCATTGGCCAGGACGTTCGACCATGGCGCCGGCGTGTTTTCGTTGGCTGCGAGACGGATGCAGTATTCGCGGCCATCGGGCGAAAATCCGCCGCGGCCGTTGTCCAAAATCAATTGGTCAGCAGCTGCCTCGAACGGCCAGGGGTCATGCGCTGTCGTCGACGCGCCAGCATCCAGGTGCTCAGCGGTCGTCGGCAACTGCATCAATTCGTATTGCGTCGGCGCTGGGACCAGCAACGGGATCTCGGCCTCCGCTGCCAGGCGGCGGCCGAGTTGCTCGGCGAGCTTGCCCTGCGCATCGCTGACGATCACGCGCGCCACCGACTGCAACAGGACGCGGTCCTCGTGGGAGATCTGTTGTGCTGGGCGCACGAAGATCCCGCCAGGGCGGTCGATCAGGTTGGCTTCCACGCCCGCCGCGATCAGTCCCATGATCTGATCCTGCAACTGCTGCCGGTAACCGGCTTGATCCTCGTTCCAGATCACGAGATCGACGGTTAGCCCCTTGAGCCGCCAATACGCATGCGCCTGCACCATCTGCCGCACCAGATCGATGTTTGCGATATCGGCGATCTTGAGCAGCACGATTGGCAGGTCACCCGAGATGGCCTGGCCCCACAAACCCGATTGCCCGCGACGGTTCTGCAGGAGGATGGAGGATTCCGCACGCATCGATGCGTTGGCGAACAGCACCAGCCCCGCCAACCGCTCGTACATCTGTGCGTCTGCCTGCGACGCGTTGATCTGACGACGCACGACCTGGCTGTGGGTCCAGGCCAGGTCGAACACCCGATCGGCCAGGCGACGATCCCGATATTTGTCGATCAGGCCATCGCAATCCGCACGGGTACCGGCGACGCCCGTGACCATGTCGATGCTCGCACTCTGCTCCGGCGCCAACACAATCCGGCAACGCACCGCAACAATTGGATCCAGCACCGATCCCTGCGAGCCCGATAGCGCGGCCGCGCCAGTCAATGCGTCCGGTCGTTCCAGCGTGTTGCCACGTCCGATGAATCGTGCACGATCGCTTTCATATGAGACAGCCTCCGCGTCTGCGTCGTGCACCGCCAGCAGGTGGAACATCCATGGCGGCACTTCGTCATGCGCCCGCGAACGTCGCGTGCAGACGATCGCCTGTTTTTCGGTGACCAGTTCAGTCTGCACGAACAAGTTGCTGAAAGCGGGATGCAGTTCATCGGAGATTGCAGAGGCAAGCACCACCTCGGCGTAGCTGGTGACCTCGATGGTGCGCGCCTGCCGGCTGCGATTGGTGACGCGCAGCCGGCGCAGCTCGATGTCATCCTCGGCGGAGACCGCGATCTCCGTGTGCATCTCGAAGTCCAGTTTTCGACCGCGGAACTCCACCTTCGCATCGGAAAATATCGCCTCGTAGCCATCTACGGCAGCACAGGTCGGCTGGTAGGCGGTCGACCAGAATTCGCCGCTGGCGACGTCGCGCAGATAGCAGAAGCTGCCCCAATGATCGCGGGTTGCGTCTTCGCGCCAGCGGGTGACCGCCATGTCTTTGGAACGGCTGTAACCACCACCAGCGCTGGTCAACATCGCGTGGTAGCGACCGTTGGACAGGATCTGAACGGCCGGACGCGGCGGCCCGGGGGACCGGATGATCCGCAAGCGGGTCTCTTTCACTTGCGGGGCGACAGCGGCACCAGCAACCTCTGCAGCGTGCGGATGGAAGGCACCGGTTCGGGGGACGCGTTCCTGCAACAACAACAACGTCGCCTGGAATTCCGGGTCGGCGACAAAGCGTTTTTGCATCGGCTGATCATGCAGCAGGTAATCCAGCGCCAGCAGGCCCATGCCCTGGTGATGCGCCATGAACGACCGGATCACCGCGTAACGCTGCCCGCGCGGAAGACGCGCAGGCGTGTAGTCGATGGCCTCGTACAGACCGAACCGGCCAGAGAAGCCTGCGTCGGTCAGGCTTTTGAGATTGGCGCAGGCCTGCTCCGGGGCCACCATCAACGCCAGCATGCTGGCGTAGGGCGCGATGACCAGGTCCTGCGCCAGGCCGCGTTGCAGTCCCAGTCCCGGCACACCGAACGCGCGATATTGGTAATTCATGCGCGCATCGACGGTGTTGTAGCCAGATTCCGATATGCCCCATGGCACGTCCCGCTGGCGGCCGTATTCGACCTGGCGTTCGACCGACGTCTTCGCCGTCTCGTCGAGCAGCGTGCCTTCGTAGCTGGGCATCACCAGTTGCGGCATCAGGTACTCGAACATCGAGCCTGACCATGACAACAGGGTCGGATCGCCATCGACTTCCGTCAGCAAACGGCCCAGCGCGAACCAGGCCTCCTGCGGCAGTTGTCCTTGTGCGATCGCAACGAAGCTGCACAGGCGAGCTTCCGACGCCAGCAGGTCGTAGAACCCGGCATCGAGCCGGCGCTCATCGACGTTGTAGCCGATCGCAAGCAAATGCCGGGCGCGGTCATAGAGGAAACCAAAGTCCATCTGCGCGCAGTGCGCCGCCAGCTGCGCCAGGCGTTCCAGTTCTGCGATCCGCTCACGTGCGATGGTCGTGGCGAGCTGCTGGTGATGTGCCGTGGCGTCGCCAACGAGGTTCGTCGGATCAGCGAGCTCGCGCAATGTGGGCATGCGCTGGGAAAATGCCGCTGGCGTGGCTGCATCGACGTCCTGCAGCCAGGGCGCCAAGGCCTGCAATTCCTCCTGGGCGGCCATGCATTGCTGTTGCATCGACCGTGCCCAGTACTGGACCTCTTCGGTCGCAGACGCCAACGCCTGCTCCAGTGCATCGATCTGCGCGCGGATCGAGTCAAGCGCTGCGTGGTTGGCAGCCAACGTCACAGGGGCGTCGATGATGACGGCCTGGAGTGCCAAGTGCAGTGACGCGACGGGATCGTCCTGCACGGCCGTCCCCCTCGCCTCGGTCAGCACATCAAGCGTATCGGCAAGTCCCTGGAAGACGATCGGTGGCAGCAAGGGCTGGTCGACCCACGCAAGCAGACCCTGGCGCAGGGTCAGCAGGTGGCCGGCGAGGTTGCCGCTGTCGACCGCGGAGACGTAATGCGGCAACAGCGGCAGCAAAGTCTCGGTGTCGTACCAGTTGTAGAAATGACCCTTGTGTCGCGGCAGGGCATCCAGCGTGCGCAGCGTGTTCGCGATCCGCTCGATCGCTTCCCCCATCGTTAGATAGGCAAAATCATAGGCCGACAGGTTGGCCAGCAGGGCCAGCCCGATGTTCGTCGGCGACGTGCGCCGGGCCACGACCAGTGCGGGATGCTCCTGCACATTGTCGGGCGGTAGCCAGTGGTTGGCTTCGTCGACATGTGTTTCAAAAAACGCCCAGGTACGCCGCGACAGACGCCGGAGGAATTCGCGTTGCGCTTCCGAAAGCGATGCCGGTTTGCGCGTGCGCGGCCGTCCCATCGCCCACATGAGCAACGGGGCAAACGCCCACAGCATCGGGATGGGGGCGATCGTCAGCAGCGCCGCAGGATGCGTGCGCAAGAGCACAAGCGCGACGATGCCGGCGAAAGCGGGAGCGAACCACATGGTGCGCACGCTCGCCGACAGGCCACTGCCGAGGGTGCGCTCGACTTCGCTGGACGGACTC
>JANMAO010000245.1:0-15399 GCA_031359875.1 Lysobacter sp. | reverse complement strand
TGCCAAAGCCCGCAGCGGACGCTAATTTTCTGCCGCACACGTCAACCCAACTAGGAAAAATCTAATGAAAGCACTACTGCTAGCCGCCTCACTGCTCCTCTCCCTCGGCGCCTGGAGCGGTCCTGCTGCGGCAAAAGGCTGTTTGAAAGGGGCCGCCGTTGGGGCGGTTGGTGGGCACTTGGCCCACCACCATGCCATTGCGGGCGCTGCCGTGGGTTGTGCGATCGGGCACCACATGGCGCATCGTCGCGTGCGTCACGTGCGGTAAGGGGGCTGCATAGTGAATACCGGTTGCGCCGCCGATGACGTTTAGTCTCGGCGGCGTGACCAGCCGATCGGGAAATACGAAAGCAGAGTTGATGTCTGTGGTGTGTCCAGGCGCCTCTTAGCCTCTCGCCTATCTGGTGCTCCGTCCTGAAACGTCCGCGAGTTAGCGCGGTAACGTCGGCTACACCTAAATTTGCGCCGTCGTGGATGAGCGCGCAGGCAGCGCCGCGGCTCAGTCCTGTCCCCGAAGTCCAGCACGAGGCGCCAAATACCTGTTTCGACAACACCCCTGAATTCGGCTCAAAGACATCGGACCGAGGCGATCGTCAGCATCATGCGGCGGCTGCATCCGGACGACGGCTACCAAGCCCGGGCGTACTTTAAATTCAAGAAGTCTGGATTTGATGGCAATCGGGTAGACGCCAATGAAGTCGCATGTACGCGGACTCTACACGGCAACTACCGTAGGCGGACCAGCTGCGCGCCACGACCGACCAAGCGCACACCGCTATTTCAGATTTTTCCTACACGCCAACGCGTCCCGCGCTGACTGACTTACGCGGGGTAGGGCGGCAGCCTATCGTTGCCCCCGGCGATTAAGCCAACTGATTCTCTCTCCGAGAAGGTTCGGCCGCATTGAGTCAGGAAGACGGCGCCGCGGGCATTTTCCTTCTTACGGAGGTTGGTATGGATGCCGCGCTATTTATGGTGACGCCAACACAGGTTGGCTGGCTTGTCTGCGAAGGCGACTGCGTTGCCGATGTCTGCTCTAGTCGCTTCTGGGCCCTGAAGGCAGCAGACGCGCTTGCTTATAGGCGCTATGCCGACACCGGTCAGCCCTGTGCCGTCGTGCTGAAGTACGCAGACGGGAATGCGGTTGTCGCCGGACGTTATGACTGAATAGTGCACTGGGGACAAATGGACGGCCGCTTACGCACGGGTTCGTCGTTCTTCGCCCTATGTGACGACGTATCGTCCGCGCCCCGAGGGCACGAGTCGGTATTTGCTCCCGCACATACCCGAATCTTTTGTTACCTACATCACGGGACTCGCGCCAATGACTGCTAACAAACGCATTACTGACCTTACCGACTACACGTCGGTCCTTCCCTACGCGAGCGAGCTGTTCGGCGTCTACCAGCCGATGCTGGGCTGGCGGTCCAAGCGAACGATGAGGCGCATCCAGAATGGGGCGGCGGTCGGTCGGTTTAAAGGAATCACCGAAGTCAGCACGCGGTTCGCAGGACGCGCTCGGCTCGATTTCAATGCGGACGATCAATTGGTCGGCGGCGAAATTGGCATTGGTAAACCAGGACCAGGCATCGTACGCAGCGTGACTGGTGGCGTGCTGATCGCCACGCTCAGCCAGAAGCTGAAAGATCAACGCCATCGGCCTTCCGGGGAAGAGTGGCGCAATATCGTCAACGCCAATGAGCTTGAAGCCGCTCTCAATGGTCCCGTATTGCAGGCTCACCAACAGGCCCATGCCGAACGCTTCCGGGCCCAGCAGCAGTCCAACCAGATCGATCCGGCTGCACTGAAGGCAGAAACGTCGGCATTGGTGGACAAAGAATCGGCGTTCGCTGGCACGTTATTGGCGCTGGCCGACAAAGGCCTGTTTGCTGCGCTTGAAACCCTTTTTTACTCATCAACGCCCACATCGACAGTCGAGGACGAGTTGGCAAAGCTCGCATCGTTCCAAGACCCGCTGACCACCTTTGATCCCACCAAGCAGCTGGGCGATGTCTGTGTGTCGCCAGTGGGCATCGTGCACCTGTTCCGCCAGTACTTCTTCGAGCTGGACAGTTTCCTGGGGATACCGGTGGGCCACGTCTGGATGAGCCCCGGCGCGACCGTCGAGCTGATCGAGGTGAGCACGCGCAAGTCGGTCGTCGAGAAGACCATCGAAAATTCGCTGGAAACAACGCGCAAGAGCGAAACCAGCAGCACGAGCCAAGACGAGATCTCGGAGGCCGTGAAGCAGGACAACAAGGACGATATGAAGCTGGGCTTCTCGACCACCGTGAACCAGAGCTGGGGTAGCGGCAACGCAACGGCAACGGGCAGCCTGAACTTGGACAAGACGCAGGAGACCGCACGCGAGCAGGGCCATAAGCGCATGCGGCAGCAGACCGAGAAGTTGTCGACGGAGATTCGCCAGAATTTCAAATCGACGTTTCGCACGCTGACCGAGACGGTCGACACGTCGAGCAAGCGTTATGTTTTGACCAACACGTCAAACGAGCTGGTCAACTACGAGCTGCGTCGCAAGATGCGCCAGGTGGGCGTGCAGGTTCAAGACGTCGGCACCTATCTGTGCTGGGAGACGTTCGTCGATGATCCCGGCGATCAGTTGTCGCTGCCCAACCTCATCCACATCGCGAAGCCTGCGGATCTGGTGGTGGTGCCGAGTCCATCGGATATTCCGATGCCGCCGCTTAGTCTGACGGCGTCGTTTACCGGGGAGGCCGTGTGGAATTTTCCCTCCAACGATAGCCAGCACGGCGAAGACCATATGGACGTGCAGGGAAAGTTCGTGCCACTGAACGCATTGGACATTCCCGGTATCCCCAACGACTACGAGGTGGACCTCAATCCGGCCGATCCATTTATCGAGGTAGAGAAGTCGGTTATTGCTGCAGATGACGACGACTCATGGAATGCGAATGGCTGGTGGATGCGAGGAATGATCACCAGCGACGGCAAACGCGTGATCGTTGGTGTCGCCACACAGCCAAAGCCCGATGGGTTGGCCTGGGACGATCGCATCACCTTCAAGGTGAGCGGTTCGGTGAAGCTGCGGCTGAAGGCGGCCAAGAAGGCTGAAGTTGACGCCGCCAACGCAGCCATCGCCGGCGCTAAGGCGTCGGCCAACGCTGAGAACAAACGACGCACGGAAGAGGCCTATCTCAACGCTGTCCGTGACCGGGTCACGATGGCCAGCAAGATCACCAAACGTCGCTTCGAGGATCTGCGAGAGGAAGAGCGCACCATCATCTACCGCAACCTGATCACGGCCTTGATGAGCGAGCAGCTTTACAAAAACCTGCCCGGCACGAAGGCCGGCCACGAAATGCGTCACGTAATGTCGGAGCTGCTCAATTCCATTTTTGATATCGACAAGATGTTGTATTTCGTCGCGCCCGAGTGGTGGAAGCCGCGACAACGGGCGCGCCTGGTGCTAGGCGGCCATGCGATTCCCGAAGCGATGGACGGCAATGTGGTGCGTTGGGCCGACGATGCGGGCCATGAAAAATACTTCATTACTGACCAATCCGACCCCGCGCCGCTGGGCAGCTCGCTGGGATGGCTAACGCAGCTCGACGGGGATGACCTGCGCAATACGTTCCTCAACGCACCTTGGGTCAAAGCAGTCATCCCGATCCGTCCCGGCAAGGAATTGGCGGCGATGAACTGGCTGCAGACCGTCAAGGTCGAGGGCTCCGACGGACTCGATGCCGACTATCTCGCCCCGCAGCCCGAACTGGATGCCGAGCGCGCCCAACTGCTGGCCGCTGATCCCGCCGATCCGGTCAAGGACCACGCCAAGTTAACGATCGCCGACGCGTTGCGTTCGCTGTGCCAGACGGTGGCTGCTAAACATGCCAAGTCGATCCAGACGGGCCGCTATCCGCAGGACGAGATCAATGACGACAACCGCGTATCGGCCACCCCGGTGGAGAAAGTGTTCGAGCACGGCTTCTATCCACTCAAGGGCGGATTCCGCGCGATCACGCAGCAACCCTTTGAGGTATTCGATCAGTGGATCGAGGTCCTGCCCACCGATCAAGTGGTGCCGGTGCCGGTAAAATATGATCCACGCACAGGGCGGCAAGTGGTCGCGTGAAGCTGACCGTTCGCTCCCGAGCATTTCCGAACTTCGGAAAGGACAACCGCGCGCACTTTTTGTTGTCGCAAGCCGCACTCACGTGCACGCTGTCGTTCGAAAACGGCACGACGGCTGTGGTCACTGCATCCAAGACCGCGCCATCGACGTTTGCTCTCGACATGGGGCTTACGGTAGTTCCAGATCGGCGCAACCCTGATGGAAGCCCAGCCATCGAGCAGGGCTTGCCTGCCAAGCTGTTGATCACCCGGGTTGAGCTCGACTATCGGGTCGAGGTGACGTTGGGTGGGCTTGCGTTTACGGCATTGCGAATCGTGCAGCGGTTGCAGCCATCGCCGCGCGGCGCGGGCGGGCGAAATAGCGTCGACTATCTGTTGACGCCCGGCGGGTGGCTGGATCCCGCAGGGCGGCAGCGGGTTGCCAACGCAGCAGTGCATCCCCTGGTCGACGCGAGCAAGCTCGCGGCAGGCGAAGTGCTGCTCAATACACTGATGCTGGACATCACGCCCGGCTGGCGCCAGCTGCATCGCAACAACCGCCTGTACCAGGTCTATGACGTCCTCAGCCGCGACCGTGGACTGACATTCAAAGTGTTCGCGCATACGGCCGGCACTCCGTTGATTTGGTACGCGGTCATACCGAATCAATTGCGGGGCAGCAGTCCGGTATCGCCGCACATCTTCCTGCAACCCTCCGACAACCGTGAAGGTCAGGCACCGGCTGACGATGCGACCTATCTTCTCAACAACGACAGATATTTCGAGTCCGACGGTAGGACGTTGATGAAGTACCTGCTACCGCCGATCCCGGATGTGGTGGTTCCTTCAATGGGCCCGCCGGTGCAGTCGCCTAAGCAGTTGCGCAACGTTGTCAACTTCCGCAAGGCGAGCGTGCGGGGCGTGGAGACGGCGGACTTCACAACTGAACATTGGAACATCGGCGCCGGACTGCAGAAGGCATTCGAACACATCGGTGGCGGCGTACCCGCGCAGTTCCTACTGGTACCGCAGCGCGTAGGGTCCGCTACGTCGGCGGGATCTGGTTCGTACGGCGGCGCAGTCACGGGTCATCTGCCATCGATAACCGACGCCGTCTTTGGACTGATCGAATCCAATACGGACCTGACGCTGAGCGGGAGCGACGTCCTTCTAAAACGCGACAAGTTGGTGATCTCTGCTTACAGCGAGTCCGGCTACGACCTGTGGCACGTGAGTCGGGCCAATCAGGATGCGTTGAAGGCGATCATCGGCATCGAACCGCAGAACATGAACAGCGTCCAGAACGACTATCGACAGACGGACGCCTCGAGCGGCGATCGGACCGGACCGGCGCCGCTCCTGGGCAAGGACGTCATCCCGGAGTTACTCAAGCGCAAGGTGCTTGTGTACATCATTGGGCGCCATCACTTGCAGTACGGCCCGCAAATTGCTGATCCCAGCAAGCTGCATCGTCTGCCGCAGCATCCCGTCGCGGTGTTCCGCTATCCACCCGATCCGAGCGTGAACGACTTTATCAAGTACCGTGTGCATCGCATGCTTGTGCCAGCCGATGACCCGTACCTGCTTCCACACGAGGCTGCGCTATTGGCAACTCTGGCGGCACGGGGCATTAGCGGCGCGGCGGTCCTGCCAGTCATCTTTGGGCCGAAGAGCAATCAGGACGCGACGGGAAACGACGGCGTCGACCGTTGGTACTCCCATCACTTCGCCCTGACGGGCGGTGAGGAGATGCACCTGGATCCGAGTGGGGTCTATGGCAAGCCGGTCCGATACAACACGTGGTTTCAGCTTGCCGTGCATGAAATCGGCTGATCCTGCGCCGGCTACGGTCGCACGGTCCTTGCTCGGGCAACTAAGATGCCCAACGTCCGCCTGACACCGCGGGAACGCGAAATTGTTCGTCGCCTTGCCGACGAGCCCGATAAGACGATGGAGATTGAAGATTTGTTCTTGTATCGCTTGGAGCTGGCCGCGCATTGGCTGGATGGATGGCATATCACCGCCGAAGGCCGTGCGGCAGTGCTACGCGGCGCCTAACGTCGGTGGCGCCCACTTGCGGCGCACGAGGCGGTCGATGCCGCCGTCCCAAACAAACTCCACTGGCACACGCGTGCGCGATCGCTGCGGTGCATAGCACGTCTTGGCGGGCGGCCTTCGTCGATGGCTGTCAGCGCTAAGCGATGCGGACTCCGGAGAACCGCTCCACCGGGAAAGGCCGGCGTGACGCCGAAGCTACTCCGCGTCCATTTCCCTTTCGGGGCTGGGCAGTTCGCTAAAGCTGATGCCCAAGCTCTCAATCAAGTGATCGGAAATAGCTTCATCGATTTGTTCGGCCCATTGGCGGACTGTGGCCGATGCCAAGGGCGAATCGGGAAACTCCGCGCTGCGCATGTGCTGGAGAACGGCTTCGAGCTTCTGGGTATTCATGGCGGGTTCTCTCGTCGTCAGCGGCGGCGGCGGCATTGCATGCCGTAGGGCATGCCGGCGAGATGATGCCCAAGGTGCAGTTGCAGCATGGATCGGTTCGTCGGCTATCCGATACCGCTCAGGGTTAAGCCGCCGGCCGCGACATCACTCGGTTGGCCCCAGAGTGCGTGGAGCCACCAGCGGCTTGCTTGCACGGCCGAGGCGTAACTTGGCCAATTGCTCGGCGATCTGGATCAACGAGACCTTGTTATCGAAGTGCATGCTGCGCAGCGCCTCGACCATGCGCATCTCCAGCGGGTCGTCGACCAGCAAGGCATGTGCAGTCGAGATTGATTCAAGCTCAGTCTGCTGCGATAGCGCCATTCCACCGCGGCCGGTAGCCAGCCATTCGAACTGGACGTTGGTGATCTGGGCGAGCTTGAGCAGATTGTTGACCGTTGGGGTCTTGCCTTCCGCTGATTCCCAATGGCTGACGGCGCTGCGCTGTACCCCAACGACCTCGGCCAGCTTGGATTGCGACAGATTGTGATGGCGCCTGGCCATCTTGATGCGGGTATGCATTTTCATCGTGCGATCGCTCATCCTTCAACGCGCGTAGAGGGAGACGTTAGCAAAAAAGACAGCGTGGCCAATATTCAACAACAGTTGCCCGCTCGTGGTCACCTGCGGTCGCCAAACGCAGCAACGTCGTCAATAGCTTGCCACCCCGCAATCAATAGTCACTTCTGCCCCTCTTCCCAGGCAGATCACTGCCGGGCAATGATGCCAGCGCTGACACGGATGTTGGCACTCATGGGGATGAGAAGTTTTTACACCTAAGAATTGCCAGACGCCGGCGGGGAGCCTGCGTCGGACCACCTTGTGGTCGTTCCTAATCACTTACGCATTGGATCCAGATGACTCTTCGACTTGGCTGGACGCTGGTCCTGCTTTACGCAGGTGTGACTCAGGCCGCCATTACGGCGCCATATCCGCACCGTCGCCACGCGCCCGCGCCAAGCGCGCAGCCTTCCACCGGGCCAACCGCCACCGCGGCGGCCGCCGGCACCGGGAACTCAGATTCCACGCCCGGCGACGAGTTCGAGAAGAAGATCCATGCGGCCGAACAGGTCTCGCCGCTCGGGTCGGATTTCACTGGCGAGAAGGTGAGCCTGTACGACGGCAGCACCTCGTTCGAGATCACCGATGTAAGCCTACCCGGCAACAACAGCTTGCCGGTTCGCATTGCCCGCCGATTCAAGGTCGAGGACCGACACGGCAAGGGCTACCTGCCTGGGTTCGGCGATTGGGAGATTGATATCCCCCGCATCCATGGAACCTTTCTTGCCGATCGCGGATGGAAGCTGCAAGGCGCCTCGCCGTATGCGCGCTGCACGACGCAGGCGCTCCCCGACGTCGCGACTTCAGGGTTAGTGATGAACCCCTACGACGTGTGGCACAGCAACTATCTGGCTTTGCCCGGTCAGGGCGATCAGGAACTGCTGGTCAACGACCAGCCAAAACTTCCCGCCATCACGGATGGCCAGACGTATCCGTGGGTCACCAGTGGACTGGCACGCGTTCGGTGCCTGACAACGACCGCCAACGGCTACCCTGGCGAAGCGTTTGTCGCATTAGGCAACGACGGCACCCAATATACGTTCAACTACGTGGTCAGCTCTGCCACGCACGCGATTCGGGTGGCGACCAACGACAACAAGAATCAGGTCTCCGTCGGCCGAATCGACGTCTCGTTTCTGATCACCCGCATGCAGGACCGGTTCGGCAACTGGGTGGTCTACGACTACTCGGGCAGCAACTTGGTGGGCATTCGCGCCTCCGATGGGCGTGCGATTACGGTCACGTGGAATGGCGCGCAGATCCAGTCAGTGACTGCCAATGGGCGCACCTGGACTTATGCCTACACCCCGGTCACGGGCTATGCCTATGCGGTGACGTTGAACCGGGTGACACAACCCGATGGCTCCGCGTGGACCTACAGCGGGGTGGGCACGCTGAAGCCCCTGCGTGAGGCACCGCTCGATGGCGGAGCGAACTACTTGATCTGTCCGGTCGAATCCGATCCCCGCTATGACTACGTTGGCTATCACCTCACCGTCGGTCATCCCTCCGGCGCTTCGGCGGTTTACGATTTTGAATATGCTCGAACCTATCGTTCGCATACTCCGGTCAAGCAGTGCAGTTTGCCATTGGGGCAACGCGCCCCCATCCCGTACGCCGCGCACTACTGGGATGGGTACGGCCTGACCGACAAAACCATCTCGGGTGCCGGCCTGGCGACGCAACATTGGTCCTACGTCCGCTACGACGCGGGCACGCAGTTCTACACTACGGGTACAGCCAGCGATCCATGCCCCTCCTGCCCGCAAAGCAAACTCGTCACGGTGACTGCCCCCGATGGTGGTTATCAGCAGTACACGTTCGGGATCTTGTACGGCTTGAACGAAGGCCGGATCCTGCAAGTCGACCGTGGGATCGGCACGGCCGCGGCCCTGTCGACAACGACGACCCAGTACGTGACGACTGCCGAACTGGCGACCCAGGCATTCCCGGATGTCGTGGGCACCAGCCGCAACCTTGTGTATTCGTTCGACAATCGGCTGCGCCCGACCAAGCAGACCGTCACCACGCAAGATGGGGCGACTTTCGCCTCGACCGCCAACAGTTATGACGCGATGGGGCGAACGCTCAGCATCACCAAGTCCAGTTCTCTTGGCTACAGCAAGACCGACACGACCACGTATTACGACGACCTGGCCAAATGGGTGGTGGGTCAAACCGCCAGCGCAAGCACCAACGGGATCGAAGCCTCGCGCACGAATTACGATCCGGCGTCTGATCTGCCCATCGCCACCTACGCGTTCGGCAAGCTGCAGCAGACTCTGACCTACAACACGGACGGCACGGTTGCGACGGCCAAGGACGGCAACAACAACGTCACCACGCTGTCCAGCTGGTATCGCGGTGTCCCGCGCAACATCGGCCATGCCGATGGCACGACACAGTCAGCGATCGTCAACGACAACGGTTGGATCACGTCCACGACCGATGAGAATGGCTACCAGAGTAGCTACCAGTACGATTTGCTCGGCCGGCTGACAAGGATCGTCTACCCGACGGCCGACAGCACAGTGTGGAACGACACCACCATCACGCTGGCGCTGTCGCTGAATCCGGTCTATGGCTTGCCCGCAGGCCACTGGCGACAGACCGTGCAGACCGGCAACGCACGCACGATTACCTTTCTGGATGCGCTATTCCGCCCGATCGTGAAGGAAACCTACGACGCGGCCAATATCAATGGCACGCTGGCCCAGACGGTCAGCCGCTACGACGCCAGCGGTCGTCGGGCTTTCGTCTCCTATCCACAGCGCAACCTGGATCCCGCCGTCTACAACACCTGGGCCGATCCTGCCAAAGCGCCCAACGCCTTGGGTACACGCACCACCTATGATGCATTGGATCGCGCGACCCGGGTCGAGCAGGACAGCGAACTGGGCGTGCTCGCGACCACCACCGAGTACTTGCCCGGTTTCCAGATGCGCAGCACCAACCCACGTGGCTTCCAAAGCACGATGGCGTTCATGGCCTATGACCAGCCGCGCACGGACTGGCCAACTTCGATCACGCAGTCTGAAGGCAAGACAATCCAGATTTGGCGCGATGCGTTCGGAAAACCAACGCGGGTGCGGCAATCCGGCACGTCGGGCGGCGTGTTTGCCGACCAGTCGCGTTACTACGTCTACGACGGCAATCAGCAGCTGTGCAAGACCATCGAGCCGGAAACCGGGGCCACGGTCATGGACTATGACGCGGCTGGCAACGTTCAGTGGACGGCATCGGGTGTATCACTGCCTAGCCCCAGCAGTTGCGACACGATTGCGGGACGCGACTCAGGTCGAAAAGTTACGCGCTACTACGATCCACGAAACCGCGTTTCGAGCCTAAGTTTCCCCGACGGCTTCGGCAGCCAGAGTTGGACCTATACCCCGGATGGCCTACCACAACAGATCACCACCACGAACGATAGGGCCACCACGGTCGTCAACGCCTACACTTATAACAAGCGCCGCATGCTCACCGGGGAAAGCGTGAACCAGCCCGGCTGGTATACCTGGGGGATCGGTTACGGCTACGACGCCAATGGGAGCCTAGCTGGTCAGCAGTATCCGACAGGGTTGTATGTGGATTACGCACCTAATGCGTTAGGGCAGGCGACGAAAGTTGGCAGCTACGCGACGGGTGTCAGCTATTACCCCAACGGCGGCATCGCGCAATTCACCTACGGCAATGGCCTAGTACACACGATGTTGCAGAACTCCCGGCAGTTGCCGGGACGTAGCACCGATGGGGGCGGCGCCCTGGATCTCGGGTACAGCTATGACGCGGATGCCAACGTCAGCGCGATCTGGGACTACGCTCGGGATACCGGCAATGGGTTTTATGGTCGCTGGATGAACTACGACGGGCTGGACCGCTTGACGGCCGCCGGCTCATGTACCTTTGGGGGCGACTGCTGGCACCGGTTTACCTACGACGCCCTCGACAACATCAAATCCTGGAAACTGGGGGGCGTGAAGGATTACGCCAACTACTACTACGACGCCAGCAACCGCCTGACTAACATCCAGAACAGCAGCGGCGCCAGTCTCGTGGGCCTTGGCTACGATGCGCAGGGCAATCTCGCCAACAAGAACGGCAAGTTCTACAGCTTCGACTACGGTAACCGCCTGCGCGCCACCAACGAGGAGTGGTATCGCTACGATGGTCGGGGACGGCGTGTGCTCAACTGGCGGGCCACCGAGTCGGGCGTGTTGTCGCAATACAGTCAGTCAGGTGCCTTGGTCTATGACGAGAATTACCGCGCCTCCGGGCATAAGGCCACTGAGTACGTGTATCTAGGCAAGAGCCTTGTCGCCACCCATGAGCGCAACATCGACACCGGCGCCATTGCGGTCAAATACCAGCATACCGACGCCTTGGGCAGCCCGGTCGCAGTCACCAACGAAGCGGGCCAGGTGATCGACCGCACCCAATACGAACCGTTTGGTGTCACGATCAGCAAGCCGGCTTACGACGGTATCGGCTATGCCGGGCACGTCATGGATGGCGCGACCGGCCTGACATACATGCAGCAGCGCTATTACGATCCGGGGATTGGACGGTTCTTGTCAGTTGATCCAATTGCTGCTGATGGCAACACGGGCGCGAAATTCAATCGCTATGCCTACGCCTTGGACAACCCGTACAAGTTCACCGATCCGGATGGTCGAACTGAATTGAACCCGGTAATGGAGCGGCTATTTCCAGAAGGAGATACGTTCCGGGCGGCAGGTGAGTCGTTTGGGGCGCTAGCCGCCCTCGGGGTAGGTCTAGCCACAGGTGACACTGCTCTCCAAAACACCGCCATTGATGGAATGCGCGAGAACATCAGTGCTAGCGATGGAATCAATGCCGCCGCGATTTTAGTCAGCCCTAGGAGTGGTGAAGGAAAAACATCCACTACATACACGCGAACAAATGCCGAAGGGGTGGTGTATTCGGGTAAAACCAGCGGCAAAGGAACGCCGGAGCAGCAAGTGGCCGCAAGAACGGGCCAACCTGACCATCAAGCAAAAACGGCAGGAGGTTACGGTCCTGGTGTTGTCGATAAGAACTCACCAAATGCGAATGCGATACGAGGCCGCGAACAACAACTCATCAATCGAAATGGTGGTGCGCAATCGCAAGGCGGGGCTTCGGGCAACAAGATCAATAGCGTGTCTCCGAGCAACCCTCAACGCGAGACTTATCAGAAAGCCTGCACGAAAGAATTTGGTTGTTAGTCGGAATTAAACATGTCCGCGCTAATTGAAGCGCGGGTCATGCTCAAGAAGCTGAAGTTCAGGCTTGGCTAGTTCCCAGTCAGTATCCTGCTCCATCCGATAATCCCATTCGCGTAGTTGTGATGGGGCTGAAACGAG
The DNA here is from genome assembly GCA_031359875.1 of Lysobacter sp. Taxonomy (GTDB): domain Bacteria; phylum Pseudomonadota; class Gammaproteobacteria; order Xanthomonadales; family Xanthomonadaceae; genus Cognatiluteimonas. Next base: position 2,896 of record JANMAO010000245.1, on the reverse strand, counting down.
CTGTTGGAGTGCATTGTTTGCCGCTTCTGGATCATGCACGCGATACAAGAGATCGCGCGCTCCTAGACACGTGATGCGTGCTAAAAAAATTGCGTTCTCACCGGCTTGAAGAACGCTTGAGATATCGTCTTCTAGGTGCTGCAAAATCTCAACCTCTTGAGTTGTCGGCATACCGTTGGCACCGAGAAGTTTGCAATCGATATTTAACTTCAAATGCCAAGGGAACGCTTCGCGATCTTCAAAGGCTCGCAGCGCGGAATTGACGACGACAACCGCCGGGTCTTTGCCCTTCGAGGTGTTGATTAACGTGTAATAGGGCTTAGGAACCATGGTTGCCTTCCCAGCGTCGTGCATCGTGCTTGAGCACCAGGCCTTCGAGCAGCACGCGTGCAATCTTGCGTTCTTCTTCGGGTAGCTTGCTGATCGCCTCGAACTGCCGTTGCAAGTCGTCGGCGATGGGTCGCTCGCTGGCGTCGAACACCAGCGCATCGGTAGCGCAATCGAGCGCGAGCGCCATCTTCTTGAGCCCGTCCATGGACGGCTGTGCGCTACCGCCCTCGTAGCGCTTGATCTGGGTGACATGGATGCCAGTGGCGTCGGCCAGCGCCTGCTGGCTCATGCCCTTAGCACGGCGGAGTTGGACGAGGGCTTGCGGGAAGGCCATGCGCCGGAACCGGGGAAAGGGACTGATCGTCATGGTAGGGCCTTGGCTACGGAAGGGTTGAGCATAAGCTACCACGCTGGTAGCCTACTCACGACTTGACGGTATCTGAGGAGACACCGTGTCCCGCAACCTCGATGCATCAGATGTTGACCTTTCCCCTGCTGACTCGTTTTTGCCGCCCGAAAGCGCGGTGCTGAACACATCACTGCTGCCGGCCAAAGCCCCGGAATCGGCGTTGGTTGTCGGCGAGGACGACATCCGACTCACACGAGGCCCGCGCAGTTATCGCGTGCGCGGGCTGGCTCGCAACCTGAGCTGTCCCGTCCGCGCTGTCCGCAGCCAAATCGGCAAGCTATTTCTCGCTTTTCCGATCATGATTCCCCTGCTCAGAGTTAAATTCTTGTCATCACCGTCGCGTTTCAGTATGCGATCGGGAACGCTGGCCTCCAATCCTGATTCATCAGGTGACGAAACGTTAGCCAATCGCACGATTTGCCCCCGGACAGTCTGCGGTCCGCTCGGCCACTCGTTCGCCGATGCTCGTTTCTTCAGGGCGGAAAGTACCAACCTATCAACTGATCGTCCCAACCGCTAAACAACAGTGGCGCCTTCGTGGATTTTCGCCGACCCGCCCAGACTTCCGCCGACGTCTGGCCATGAAGATGTTGATGGGGCCGCGCGTGGTTGTACCAGGCACGAAATTCGATCAGCTTCGTGGCCAGATCTGCTCTGTCACGTAGCACGATCTGTTTGAGGGCACGCTTGAACGTGCCAAAGAATCGCTCGATGCGCCCGTTCTGCCATGGGCAATGCAGTTGAATCGTCTGCAGGCGGACATTCAGTAGTCCCAAGGCTGCTTTCAATAATCTTGAATTGAAGCAAGCTTCGTTGTCGACCCGAATGCGTCTTGGTATCCCAAACTGACGGAAGACCGAAATCAATTCCCGCAGGATGGTCATGCTGCGCTTGTCGCTGAGCGCACTCAATCGCAGGCAGGCACGCGAGCCGTGATCGAGCAGCCCCAGGATCAGGTGTTGCCGGCCGGTCAGATCGGCTCTGCCGGTCAGGTCCAAGGCCCAGGTCTGGTTGATTGGAATCGGCCGAGGCACCCGATGCTTGAGTGTCCGGCGCAGCCGGATGACGTCCGCGCGGGAGCGACGGAGCACAGTTGCAACGTAAGTCTTGCCGACGGTCACGCGTCGGTCTGCGAACTGACGATTGAATACTTCGGCAATCACCCGGCATCCCAGTTCCGGCGACCAAGCCTTCAGCCGGATCAACTCGCGCGCCACCCACGGCGGCTTGGGCTGGGAGCGAATCGGATGACTCACGACAGGCGGCGGGATGACAGAACGCGGGGTGCGATGAGTGGATTTGAACCCGAATACGTATCGAAGCCACCAATGCCATAGCCGCACCAACACGACGATGATCCAGAACGCCATCTTCGCCTTCTCACATGCTGCCTACGGGCAGTCTAAAGAAGTGATTGTGCGAATCGCCGACCAGGCAGCCTGCCGATCAATCAGGTGCCACCATGTACTTCACTGGGCAGCCGTCTTGGAACAAGCCAGAGAAGGATGGGTGGAGCTAAACCCGGAGGCACCCCAAACAAAAAAAAGCCCCGCGAACCAGGGGAGGGCTCGCGGGGCCAGTGAACGGACCTTGGGGAGAGGTTTCCGTTCCGGGATCACTCTAGGGGAGAGAGAGATCTGCGACCGACCTTGCATCCGACGCGAGGTATATGACCAACGCATCCATTGATCGTTCGCGAAGTTTCAAGTTAAGGATGTGTTGCGTTCAGGAAAGCTCCACTCCGTGATTAGGCGATGGCATCGCGGCCGGTGCGCAGAGCATAGGCACGCGATGCACCGCACCTGTTCGCGCCGCATGAAACCCTGATAGCCCCTGCAAATTCCCTGTTAGCCTTCCCTGTTCCGCAGGAGAACCAAAGCGGGTCGAATGGCGCCAACGCTGGCGTGCAGCGGCAATACATCCTCACCCGACGCAGCAAATTTGCGAAATTCGCTGTTAATTTCCCTGTAAACGGGAATTTGAGGCCAGAGAAGGGTTAGCGGAGGACTACATCCACCACCATCTAGTCTGGCTCCCAGTTTTCTCTGTCTCGTGCCGCCAATAACTCCTTGATCAATCAAAGGCTTGGCGCGCTTTTTTTGGTCACAGAGAATCGGTTGGCGCCACATTATGCGATGTAGCCTGCGCCTTTCTCAG
>JANMAO010000242.1:0-6387 GCA_031359875.1 Lysobacter sp. | reverse complement strand
TCGCGCAACAATGCCGCGATGTCACCGGTACCACCGGCCAGATCGAGCACGCGATCGCCCTTCCTCACCTGCGCGGTCGCCACGAAATAGCGCTTCCACACCCGATGGATGCCGAGCGACATCAGATCGTTCATCAGGTCGTAGTTGCCGGCGACCGAAGAGAACACCGCGCCGACGAGTTTCTGCTTGTCGGCGGTAGGAACTTCGCGGTAGCCGAAGTGAGTAGTGTTGTTGGGAGTTTGGTCGGCCATATGGGAAGTTTATCCACTTCCGCTCATATCGGCTTCATCACCATTAACCAGAAAATGCCTATCACGCTGATAAATGCCGGCCATCCCAGCCAAAACCACCATCGCATCGTTTGATGATACGAAGTGGGCAATTGCAAACCAGACTGGATCGTCGCCTGGGCTTGATTGCGCGCACTCACCTGCAACCAGACCACCGGTAGCCAACAAGCACCGGTCACGAAAAACAGGACCAATGAAGCTTTAATCCAAAAAACCGATAGTGGAATGCCCAACTTATGGGTGAGCCAGAGGCCAGATAGGAATTGAGCGACCACGGCAGGGGCGGTGAAACACGTATCCGCGATCACCACCGCGCGTGCGGTTTCAGCAATCACCTTGGCATCGCCTCGCCGATGCGCCATCCACATGAAAAACGCAATTCCAAGCCCTGTACCGAACAGCAGGGTCGACGACAGGATGTGAATCCACTTCATCCATAGGTAAGCCACGTCTATCGCCTCTCCACCAGGACCCACAGCGCCGCCAAGGCGGGCAGCAGCACCAAATTCTTGGCGAGGCCACCCAAGGGTTCGAGCCATAACATGGGAATTACAAGGCCAAAGATCGCGGTGTAAGCCAACAAGGTGATCGCCATCAATGTGATGGCCACCCGTGGTCGCCAGCCGGACCACAACCATCCTGCCAGCAACAAGTCGATTACGGCGGCTGTGCGGGCGAGGGCAACTGGCGACATGCTCGCCAGGAGCGAACCGGAAGCGAGTCGCTCGATCTCCACTGCCGAGGTGACAAATCCTGTAATTGCGGACCACAGCCAGAGCGCGATGACTGCTACGCGTAAGGTCGGCGCCAGAAAATAGAGCTGGGCCTGCCAGCGATCCTGTACTTGACTGGGTCGCAGGGCCAACACGTCTTCCAATGCTCGAGGTGTGATGCCGAATTCCGTTTTCAAGCGACGCGTGGCATTCGGTTGGGTGGTATTTCCCCGTCGAAGCATCCGCCACATGGTTTCCCCCACTGGCCCACGGCCCAACCGCTGCCATATCCAGACCTGCGCAGTGACCAGCACTTCAGGGACGAATACAACCCGCTCTCCTGCAAGCCGCATCCACCGACGCCATATGGTTTGGTAGTCACGCAGACTAATGGCCTCGGGCGCGCCAACTTCGTAAATGCCCCGTTGTCCCGTCTCCGCTGCACGTGCGACCAAGCGTCCAAGATCCTCCGCAGCCACTGGTTGTATTGCCCATCGGCCATGACCGGGCAGCAGTTGGAATCCGGGGAAGGCTGCCAGTGCACGCAGCAGCGAGGTGCCGCCATACGAACCCGCTGTTGCATAAACTACGGAGGGTCGCAGAACAATCGACTCTAGCGACAATGTCTGCAAAGCTGCATCGAAGCGGTGCTTGGAGGCAATGAATTCCCCATCAGCGGGAACACCAAGCGCTGAAATCTGCACGAAACGCTTCACCCCTTGTACGACGCAAGCACTCGCAAGTGCGAGTGGCGATGCGTAGTGGATAACTTCAAAGGTCTGTCCCTGCTCTTCACGCAGGATGCCTACCGCATTAACTACTGCATCGACCCCTTGCAGCAGCGGACTCCAGGCTTCTGCAGAGTCCAGTTCGAGTAGGTCGCAAGCACGTTCGTCATCTGCTTGGCGCAAGCCCTTCGGTCGAACCCCGAGCAGGACATTCCAGCCGTTTTCTCGCAGCGCGGTCACGATGAATCCACCGAGGAAACCACCCGCTCCGATAACGAGGGCGATCCGGGTCTGTCCATCACGCATCGCATCGTCTGTCTCGCTCATGCCGACCCCAAATCTTTGCCATGCAGGCTATCAGAGCGGACAGGGTTTTTATCCCGTTGGCGCTGTGCTCTCTAGTCTAATTTCCTTACGCGTAAAATAGAAAATCAGCAGCCCTGCAATCGACCTGCAGGAAGCAGGTCAGCTACCGAAGCACACCAGCCGCAATCCAAAAGATCAAGATTCGATCACTGGTTCGGCTTCCGACTCCACTTCCCCCGCCAGTTCCACCTTGCGCTCCTGCTGCTGCAGCCGCCACATCTGTGCGTAGTGGCCCTGCAATATCAACAGCTGCGTGTGGCTACCACGCTCGACGATCCGACCGGCGTCCATCACCAGGATCTCGTCGGCATCCATCACCGTCGACAACCGGTGGGCGATGGTGAGCGTGGTGCGGCCAATTGCAATCCGGTCGAGTTCGGCCTGGATCGCTTTCTCGGATTTGGAATCCAGCGCCGAGGTCGCTTCGTCGAAGATCAGGATCGCTGGGTTCTTCAGCAGCGCACGTGCAATCGCGACCCGCTGTTTCTCGCCACCTGAAAGTTTCAGGCCGCGCTCGCCAACTTCCGATTGGTAACCATCGGGCAGCGACACGATCAGCTCGTGGATGTGCGCGGCGCGCGCGGCCTGCTCGACTTCCTCGCGGCTCGCGGTCGGGCGTCCGTACAGGATGTTGTAGTAGATGCTGTCGTTGAACAGCACCGTGTCCTGCGGCACGATCGCGATCGCCTCGCGCACCGAGCCCTGGGTGTAGTCGCGGATGTCACGTGCGATACCGTCGTCGGCGGTGATCGTGATGCCGCCGCTGTCAACGTCATAGAAGCGATACAGCAGCCGCGCCAGCGTCGATTTGCCCGAGCCCGAATGCCCGACCACCGCCACCGTGCCGCCCGGGGGGATGGTGAAACCCACGTCCTGCAGGATCTGGCGACGCGGATCGTAGGCGAAGCGCACGCGATCGAATGTCACCCGCGGCCGGCTCGCCTGCAGCGGCCGCGAACCGGCGCGATCCTGCACGTCCTGGCGCTCGTCGAGCAGGCCGAACAAACGCTCGAGGTTGGTGAACGCCTGCTTCACCTCGCGATACATCATCCCGAGCATGTTCAGCGGCGCCGACAGCTGCAGCAGGTAGCCATTGACGAGCACCAGGTCGCCGATGGTCATGGTGCCGGCGACGACGCCAGCCGCGGCGCGCCACATCATCGCGGTGACGCCGATCGCAACGATGGACGTCTGCCCGAGGTTGAGCACCGCCAGCGTCTTGCGGCTCATCACCTGCGCGTTCTCCAGCGCAACGAGATTCTCGTCGTAACGCCGCGCCTCGTGCTCCTCGTTGCCGAAGTACTTGACCGTTTCGTAGTTGAGCAGCGAATCGACCGCACGCTCGTTGGCGTGGGTGTCAGCCTCGACCGAGGCGCGGTAATAGCGCGTGCGCCATTCGGTGATCGAGAAGGTGAATACGATGTACGCCGCGAGCGTCGCCAGCGTGATCGCCGCGAACCCCCAGTCGTAGAACCAGGCCAGCAGGGCGGTGACCATCGCGACTTCGAGGATTGTTGGCAGGATCGTGTACAGCGTCCAGTCGAGCAGGTCGGAAATCGCGCCGCCGCCGCGCTCGACATCGCGCGCCACCCCGCCCGTGCGCCGTGCCAGGTGGAAGCGCAGCGACAACGCATGCAGGTGCCGGAACACCTCCAAGGTCACCTTGCGCGATACCCGCGCCATCACCCGCGCGAACACCACCTGCCGCAACTCGGTGAACAGCGTCACCGACAGGCGCGAAGCGCCATAGGCAATGAGCAGGGCGACCGGCAGCACCAGTGTCAGATGCTGCGGCCCCAGGCGGAGACCGTCGACCAGCTGCTTCATCAGCATCGGCACGGTCAAGTTGGCGAGCTTGCCGGCCACGACCAGCGCCAGCGCCAACGAGATGCGACCGGTGAACGGCTTCAGGAACGGCAGCAGGTCGCGCAGTACCTGCGCCTCGCTGCGTGCGGTCGGCGGACGCACGACCGGATCATTGCCGGCGTCGGTCGGATCGGCTTCGGCCGCAGGGACAAGGGGCGTGGCGGGCTCGGTCATGCGCTTGAAGTGGTGGCGCGCGGGGCGAAGTAAACCCCAGGGCGCGGCCGCGGGCTTATCCTTGTGGCGCACGTGGCCATGGTGCCACTCCCCAGACCCGGATCGATGACCGACACCCTGCCCGACCGCCTCTCGCTGGATCCCCGCAGCCCGTTCCACGACGCCGCCCTGCTCACGCGCGGGGTCGGCATCCGCTTCAACGGGAAAGAGCGGACCAATGTCGAGGAGTACTGCATCAGCGAGGGCTGGATCAAGGTCGCCGCGGGCCGGGCGCTGGACCGACGCGGCCAGCCGATGACGATGAAGATGCGCGGCGTGGTCGAACCCTTCCTGCAGGATGCGGCCGATGCGGCCGCCGATCCTGCCGACTGACCCTCCGCCCAGGCGATTGTGCCGTGACCGTGTACGTCGATGATGCCGTCACCCTCTGGCGCGGTCATCGCTGGGCGCACCTGATGGCCGACACGCTGGACGAGTTGCATCCGTTCGCGCAACGCCTCGGGTTGCGTCGCGACAAATTCCAGGACAAGACCAGCGGCGCGCATTACGACGTGCCGGCACCGCTGCGCGAAGAGGCGATCCGCCTGGGTGCGGTCGCGATCTCGCGCCACCATGACCGCGCGCTGTTGCGTGCGGTCATCGCCAATGCCAAGGCGCAGAGCAACAGCACTTGCTCCTAGTTGGCAAGACGTGCGCGCCGAGACGTGCGCATCAGGCCTTGAGCTTGTACCCGGTCCGGAAGATCCACCACACCACCGCCAGGCACAGCAGCAGGAAACCCAAGGTCATCCCGGCACTGACCACCACGTCGACGTCGGCCACGCCGTAGAAGCTCCAGCGAAAGCCGCTGATCAGATACACGACCGGATTGAACAGGGTGATCTTCTGCCACAGCGGCGGCAGCATGCTGATCGAATAGAACGCGCCGCCGAGGAACGTCAGCGGGGTGACGACCATCAGCGGGACGACCTGCAGCTTCTGGAAGTCGTCCGCCCACAACCCGATGATGAAACCGAACAGGCTGAAGGTCACCGCGGTCAGCACCAGGAAGCACAGCATCCACAGCGGATGCGCGATCGTGTAGGGCACGAACAGCCGCGCGGTGATCAGGATCAATACGCCGAGCAGCACCGACTTGGTCGCCGCCGCGCCGACGTAACCGATCACGATCTCGAACGGCGACACCGGCGCCGACAGCAGCTCATAGATCGTCCCCGCCCACTTGGGCATGTAGATGCCGAATGACGCGTTGGAGATGCTCTCGTTGAGCAGCGACAGCATGATCAGTCCGGGGATGATGAAGGCAGCGTAGCTCACGCCGCCGACCTGGCCCATGCGCGAGCCGATCGCGGCGCCGAACACCACGAAGTACAGCGACGTCGACAGCACCGGCGAGGCGATGCTCTGGGTCAGGGTGCGGAAGGTGCGCGCCATCTCGAAGCGGTAGATGGCGCGGATCGCATGGATGTTCATGTGGATATTCATGCGCGCACCTCGCGTGCTTCACGTGCGTTCGCATGCACCAGGCTGACGAAGATGTCCTCCAGCGAACTCTCGCTGGAATGCAGGTCCTTGAAGTCGATGCCGTGCTCGCCCAGCTGGCGCAACAGCGCCGCGATGCCGGTGTGCTCGGCCTGCACATCGAAGGTGTAGACCAACGCATGGCCGTCGTCGCTGAGTTCGAGCGGATACCCAGACAGCGCTTCCGGAATCTGCTGCAGCGGAGTTTGCAATTGCAGGGTCAGCTGCTTCTTGCCCAGCTTGCGCATCAGCACGTGCTTGTCCTCGACCACGATCAACTCGCCCTTGCTGATCACGCCGATGCGATCGGCCATTTCCTCGGCCTCCTCGATGTAGTGCGTGGTCAGGATGATGGTGACGCCGCTTTCGCGCAGCTCGCGCACCATCTGCCACATGTCGCGGCGCAGCTCGACATCGACACCCGCGGTCGGCTCGTCGAGGAATAATATCTGCGGCTCGTGCGCCAGCGCCTTGGCGATCAACACCCGGCGCTTCATGCCGCCGGACAGGGCCATGATCCTGCTGTCCTTCTTGTCCCACAGCGACAGGTCGCGCAGCACTTTTTCCAGGTGCACGGGGTTCGGCGGTTTGCCGAACAGGCCGCGGCTGAAGCGCACCGTCGCCCACACGCTCTCGAACGCATCGGTCGACAATTCCTGCGGCACCAGTCCGATCTTCGATCGCGCCGCGCGCGACTCGCGCACGATATCGTGGCCGTCGGCGAGCACC
>JANMAO010000142.1:0-3814 GCA_031359875.1 Lysobacter sp. | reverse complement strand
ACCTGCTGCGCCCGCTGAAAGGTGTGGGCTCAATGTGGCAACGGCATGTCGGCATCACGACGCGCCGCGACGGCGCATTGCCGGCGCATGCAGCAGTGCTGGTGCGGCTGCTACGCGAAGCGGCGCAGAAGATCCCACGGCCGTGAAGGGTGCCTCAGAGTTCGCGGGGCACACATCTGGACCCGGCGTCGAAGTAGCGCATCGGCGAGGAGGTCGCGAACGTGTCGCTCTACCTGCAGGTGCGACACCTGCCATAGATCAGCCGCTTGCCGCCGAACGCATCGCATTGAAGTCGGGTGCCACGCGGGTGTCGGTCATCGATGGCCCATTCTCAAGACGGCGCCCACAGCCGACAGACTTCGCTGGCGCGCAGACCGGCGCCATAGGCCACCGAAAACGCCGCCTGGTGCTTGATGTTGCGCGCTGCGGCGATCAGCCCGGCGGCCTCCTTCATGCTCAGCACGACGGGCACGGTGCGCGGCAGCTTCACCGGCTGCATCCTGGCCATCAGCTCGCCGCGGCCCAGCGTGATGTCGAAGAAGAACTTCAGCCCGGTCAGGGTCGCGTTGAGCGTGATGGGCGAGGTGCCGGTGTCGACGAGGTGCAGTTGGAAGTTGCGCAGGTCTTCTACCGTGGCGGTGTCGGGCGAGCGCTTCAGATAGGCGGTCAACTTGCGAACGGCGCGAATGTAGCCTTCCTGGGTCCTTGCTTCCAGCTTGCGCATGCGCATGTCTTCGATCATGCGTTGACGCAGCGGCGAACCCGTGCGGGTAGTCGTGTCCATGGTTGCAGCTCCGTTGTTGAACGAGGCGGATTGCCTCGCTCGTCAACTTCGCAGAAACCGCGGCGCGAACGACCTCGACCTCACTCGGAGCGCCTACCGCGAGCGGTTTAGTCCATCGGCCAATTGCTGTCGCCTGCTAGCGACTGCTTTACTGCAGTAGGGCAACTGGCAAACTGCGGCGACGCGGCAAAGGCTCGCGCATCTCACATCGCAGCCGCGCCTTGCGAATCAGCCGGAGAGCGATCCCAGCACATCGGCCTCGGACTGCTTGAGCAACGCCTTGAGCAAGGGCGGCGAGAAGTGCCGCTCCACCGAGATCGCATAGAAGTTTTCGTGCAGGTCAGGAACCACGCCGTACTCCACCAACTGCCCGCTGCGCAGTTCGTCCTGCACCACCACCGTGGGCAGCAAGGCCACGCTGTCGGAGTCGCGCGCCAGCAGGCGCAGCATGGCCATGTCATCGACCTCCGCGCGCAGCCGGTAGCGCAGGCCGCGTTGCTCGCACATCAGGTCGAAGGCGGCACGGATGTCGTTGTCCCGTCCGGGCAGCAGCAGCGGCACTTCGGCCAGCTCGTCGGGGAAGCGGAAGGCCCTGCGCCGGCCACGCGGCCGGCCCACCAGGCTGACCGGCTGGCGCGCAATGCGCCGGCAGCGCCACGGGTCTTCGCTGCTGCCGTGCACGCGCCGGTTGCTCAGCACCAGGTCGATGGTGTGCACGCGCAGCCGTGACAGCAGTTCGGTGAGACTGCCCGACTGCAGCGTCAGCGACACGTCGTCGCGGCCCAGCAGCGGCTTGACGAAGTTCTCCTGAAAATTGCGCGACAGCGTGGCGACAGCACCGATGCGCAGCACCTGGCGATGCGCACGGCCGTCGCCCCGCAGTTGCGCCAGCAGTTCGTTGCCGGTGGCGAAGATGGTTTCTGCATGCGCCAGCGCCAGGTGGCCGGCCTCGGTCAGCGAGAGCGTGCGTCCGACGCGGTCGAACAGCGCTTGGCCGAGCTGCGCCTCGAGTTGCTTGATCTGCGTGGACAGCGCCGACTGCGAGACATGCAGCCTGAGCGCAGCCCGCGTCAGGTTGCCTTCCTTGGCCACGGCCCAGAAGTAGTGCAGGTGGTGGTAGTTCAGGCTCGGCATCGCGCAAATGATATGTTTATAAGAACGTAATGTGCACAACAATGTATTTTACGGGATCAACTTCGCCCGGCATAGTCGCCCCGGTCCACGCCAACCGGGTTCGATGATGGAAACGATGTTTACCGACGTGCCTGCCCTGCGCGCTTCGCTGCTGTGGGCGGTGCCGCTGCTGTACGTGCTCGCCGCCACCGCGCCGAGCCTGTTCAACAGCTCAGCGGATGCCGCATGGCGTTGGGCCAACCGGGGCTCGACGCTTGCGCTAGGCGCGGCGGTGCTGTCGGTCGTCTGGCTGCTGGTCAAGGGGCCGAGTCTGACCCACGGGCCTACGCTGCTCGCCCTCGGCGAGGCCGGCGCGTTGAACCTCGGCCTGCGCAGCGACGCGCTGGCCAACATCATGCTGGTGCTGGTGGGCTTCATCGGCTGGGTTATCGTCGGCTACTCGCAGCCGTATCTCGGCGGACAGCGTGGCCAGCCGCGCTACATCCGCAGCCTGATGCTGACGCTGGCTGCTGTGACGCTGCTGGTGCTGACGAACAACCTGCTGGTGCTCGTGCTCGCCTGGATCGGCACGAGCCTCGCGCTGCATTCTCTGCTCACGTTCTTCGGTCAGCGGCCACAAGCACTCATCGCCGCGCACAAGAAGTTCCTTGCGAGCCGGGTGGCGGACGTGTGCATTCTGAGTGCCATCGTGCTCGTAGCGTCGCAGCTCGGCACGCTCGAAATCGACCAGGCCATCGCCGCAGCCCGAGCGCTTCCCGAGTACCCCGCTGCGCTCCAGGCGGCGGCCGTGCTCTTCGTGCTCGCCGCGTGCTTGAAGTGCGCGCAGCTGCCGGTGCACGGCTGGCTCATCCAGGTGATGGAGGCGCCGACGCCAGTCTCCGCGCTGCTGCACGCCGGCATCGTCAACCTGGGCGGCTTCCTCTTGATCCGACTCGGCACGCTGGTCGCGGACGTGCCCGTCGCGCAGGCGCTGCTGGTGGTCGTGGGCAGCACCACCGCCGTTGTCGCGGCGGCGACCATGATGACGCGCATCAGCATCAAGGTGGCACTCGCCTGGTCCACCTGCGCGCAGATGGGCTTCATGCTGATGCAATGCGGGCTCGGCCTCTACGATCTGGCGCTGCTGCACATCGTGGCGCACTCGCTGTACAAGGCTTACGCCTTCCTCACCGCGGGCACCGCCGTGGAGCAGAACCGGCTGCATCAGATGACGGCGTCCCTGCCGGCGCTGAGCGGCTTCGCCTGGCTGGCCAGCGCGCTGGTGGGTGTGGGGATCGTCGCCGCGGCGGCGCTCGCGTGGGGCATCTACCCGGCTGACGCGCCTGCTCTGTGGGCGGTGACGGCGATTCTCGCGCTCGCGCTGGCGCCGCTGCTCGCCGGGCCGATGCTGCGTGCCGGGGGCTTGTGGTCGCTTGCCGGCATCGCAGGCGCCTTTGCCGTCGCGCTGGCCTATTTTGGCCTGCACCTCTTGTTCGGGCACTGGGTCGGCGCGCCGGCTGCCGCGAACATGGGCCTGGTGGCCTGGGTGATCGGCTGCTTCGCCATGTTGTTCATCGTGCAGGGAGCGGTGCGCGCCCGGCCTCAAGGGGCGCTGGCACGCAAGCTCTACCCGTGGCTGTTCGCGGGCCTGTACCTGGATGAGCTCTTCACCCGCCTGACCTTCCGCGTGTGGCCCGCGCGTGTGCCCGCCAAGCCCGACGCGCCGCAACCCATCCTGCCCGAAGCCCGTGAGCCTGGAGCCCTGTGATGAACGCCGTGACCGAACTGTCGACCCGGGCGACGTCTTCCGCCCTGCGCTCCGTGATCGACGCCGCCTGCGCCCGCATCGCGCCCACCTGGCCGCTCGACCGCTTCATCGCGGTCAACCCCTACTGGGGACACCTCGAGCGGCCGATC
>JANMAO010000217.1:0-1850 GCA_031359875.1 Lysobacter sp. | reverse complement strand
GCTCGGCGTCAACAGCCCCGTGCAGCTCGCCGAGCTGGAGCGGCGATTCCAGCGCCGGCAGGCCGAGGCACTGATGGAATCGGGCGTGCGCCTGGCCGACCCGGCGCGCTTCGACCTGCGCGGCGCGCTGCGCTGCGGCGCGGACGTGGAGATCGACGTCAACTGCGTGTTCGAAGGCGAGGTCGCGCTCGGCGACGGGGTGCGCATCGGCGCCAACTGCGTGATCCGCGATGCCGTGATCGCGGCGAACGCGGTGATTCACCCGTACACCCACATCGACGGCGAGGGCTCGAGCGTGCGCGTCGGCGCGGGCGCGCGGGTCGGCCCGTTCGCGAGGTTGCGGCCGGGCGCGGTGCTCGGCGACGAAGTCCATATCGGCAACTTCGTCGAGGTCAAGAACTCGACGCTCGCCAACGGCGCGAAAGCGAACCACCTCGCGTACCTGGGCGACGCGACGGTCGGCGAACGGGTGAACTTCGGCGCCGGCAGCATCACCGCGAACTACGACGGCGCGAACAAGCACCGCACGGTGATCGGTGCCGATGTGCACGTGGGCAGCAACTGCGTGCTGGTCGCGCCGGTCACGCTCGGCGAAGGCGCGACCATCGGCGCCGGCTCGACGATTTCGAAGGACGCACCCGCCGGTCAACTCACGGTGGCGCGCGGCCGGCAGGTGTCGCTGGCGGGGTGGAAGCGGGCGGTCAAGAAGAAGGTTGAATAGCGACCCTCGTCGGCGATACCGCAAACGACCCGCTCACCCGAGTACAAGGCCGGGGCAGCCGGGTTCGCTCCCTCTCCCGCTTGCGGGAGAGGGTTGGGGTGAGGGTGCCGTACTCGGCGACCAGGCCGATCGGCCTAAACGGTTAGGCGGCTCTGAGCGCATGCGCTGCAACAATGAAGTACTCATTCTGTATGCCCTGCGTGGCGGGGTGATTGCAGACGATAAGTTTGGTCCTTCCCATCCGGCCAATTCGAAAGCCCTCAGCCGACAGTTGGAGGTTGATGTTCGCAATGCTTTCCCAGTACTTCATGTATGAGGCGCCGAAGAACGTGACTGTCCTTGGCGCATGCTGGGAAATTTGGTGACGTAGATGCTCGACTCGTTCCAACTCAAGATTCTGTTTGTAGGCGGCTCTGTCGCTGAGTCGCGTGGAAGTGCTCCACGCAGAGTAGTTCCATTCAGCGATGGACTTTGATGGTAGAGGGAATAGCGGGGACAACCGAATGGCTCCGCCTCGCCGAGCCAGTTGATCGCGCTGGTACATGCGAACTGACTCCCGATCTGTGTCGTGGCCTTCCATCGCGAGGAGCATGCGGATCGACGCCGCCCAGGTTTTTTGGATTGGCGGGCGTTCTGAGAACCACTTATCTAGGCCGATCGCCCTGTGGTAGTCGTGGATTTCCTCAAGTTCGCGACGACCGCGGGTATCCCATGCATTGAGGCGCAAGCTGACTTCTTTCTCGGAGTTCCCGCCCCCTTCTTCCATACTGATGAACCAGTGATCGGCGGCAGACGACCCGTAGCCGTAGAAACCAGAGCAGAAAGCATCGAGAAGGATTGGATCGAGCATGGTGGAGTCTTCGCCTAACACAAGGCTCGCCGCTGCTGCACCCAGGCTTCGAACTCGAGTTGAGGCAGCGGCGCGCTGATCAACAGGCCCTGCAGTTCGTCGCAGCCGTGGTCGGCGAGGAAGTCGCGCTGCGCCGGTGTCTCGACACCCTCGGCGACGACCAGCAGGCCGAGGCTCGCGCCCATCTGGATGATGGCGCGGGTGATCGCCGCCGAATCGCGGTTGGCCGGCAGATCGTGCACGAACGAGCGGTCGATCTTGACCTTGTCGATCGGCAAC
>JANMAO010000188.1:0-27714 GCA_031359875.1 Lysobacter sp. | reverse complement strand
CGCAGGGGAACCTCGTACAAGGGCGCACCTTGCAGCCGCGCGCACACCGCATACATGCCGAACACCGGCGGCGTGACGACGACTCCATCGCGCCCTGGCGTGCAAAACGCGCGCACGAGCAGATCGATCGCCTCGTCGCTGCCGCGGCCAACCAGCAATTGCGCTTCGTCGCAGCCATACAACATCGCAAGCGCAGCGCGCAGCGCCTGCGGTTGTGGCTGCGGATAACGACGGAGCAAACCGCCGGAATCCATCGCATTGGGCTGAGGTGATTCGTTGGCGTTGAGCCAAACGTCTCCGTCCACCCTTTCGCTGCGCGCGGAGCGATAGCCGGAAAATCCGCGCAGGTCTTCGCGCAAGAGGTTGGAGACGAGGTTCATGCCGCCTCCAGCCGCAACGTGACCGCGCGCGCATGCGCTTCCAGCCCTTCGGCACGTGCGATCGCGACCGCCGTGAGTCCGATCGCCAACAGGCCAGCGCGCTCGACTGCCTGCACACTGATGGCGTTCTGGAAGCTCGCCACGCTGAGGCCGCTGACTGCACGTGCGGCACCACCCGTCGGCAGGACGTGATTCGTTCCGCTGCAATAATCGCCGAGCGCTTCGGGCGCCCAGTCGCCGAGGAAGACCGATCCGGCTGCTTCAACCTGGCCCAGCCACTCACGTGGATTGCGCAAGGCAAGGATCAGATGTTCGGGAGCGTACAGGTTGCTGATGGCAAACGCGTCGTCGAGTGTTGCGACTCGGACGGCGAGCGACGACTTCAACGCCGCGCGGGCGATGGTCGCGCGCGGCAGGGTGGCCAGTTGCGCCGCGAGCACCACCTCGACCGCATCGAGGAGCGCGTCGTCGTCAGATAGCAGCAGTACCTGCGAGTCGGCTCCGTGCTCGGCCTGCGACAGCAGGTCGGCTGCGACAAACACCGGATTTGCGCCGGCGTCGGCGATCACCAGCACTTCCGAGGGCCCGGCCGGCATGTCGATGGCAGCCCCTCCGGATTGCATCGAGACCTGTCGCTTGGCTTCGGTCACGAAGGTATTTCCGGGACCGAACAGCTTGTCGCATCTGGGAACACTCGCAGTGCCGTACGCCATCGCCCCGATCGCCTGCGCGCCACCGAGCTTGAACACCATCGAAATCCCGCACTGCTGCGCGGCATACAGCACGCATGGATCGGCGCTGCCATCGGCGCGCGGTGGCGTGCACAGGACGATATCCCGGCAGCCGGCGATGCGCGCCGGAACGCCGAGCATCAACGCCGTCGAAGGCAAGGGCGCACCACCGGCGGGCACGTAGAGTCCAACCCGCCCGATCGGGCGCAGGATGCGCTCGCAACGCACGCCATCGGCGGTATCGACCGTGTAAGGCTGCTGGACCCCGGCGCGATGGTAGCGATCGATCCGCGATGCAGCTGCCGCTATCGCGAATTTCAACTCATCGGAAACGACGTCCGCCGCTGCCGCCATCTCTTCTTCGCTGACGGCAAAGTCGGCAAGCGCAACCCCGTCGAACCGCTGCCCGAATTCGCGCAGGGCCACGTCGCCACGCAGGCGCACGCCCTCCAGGATGGAACCGACGGTCTCGCGTGTCGTTTCCTCGACGCGCTGTGCCGGCCTTTGCAAGGACGCGCGTCGACCGGCCGTGTCGAGTTGCGACCAGTCCAGCCGGTTCAATACGCCTTCGCTCGGAGCCTTCATGCCAGCATCCTTTCGACCGGCAGCACGAGCAACCCGCTGGCGCCGGCGCGTTTGAGATCCTCCAGGCGCTGCCACGTGACTGCGCCATGGCAAATCGCCTGCAAGGCAAGGTGTTCGCTGCCGTCGATGCTCGTTACCGTCGGCGCTTCCGCATCGGGCAGCAGCTTGAGCAATTCGGCGACGGCCCCGCGGCTGGCCTGGAACAACAGCAGCTTGCTGTCCTTCAGGCGCAACACGCCATCGAGTCGACGCAGCAACAGGGCGGCGAGTTCGGCGCGCGCATCGCCAAACGGGAGGACCGGCCCCGCCAATACCGCTTCGGTCTGCAGCAGTGTTTCCACCGGCTTCAGCTGATTGGCCGACAGGGTAGCGCCGCTGGACACGAGGTCACAGATGGCCTCGGCCTTGCCCAGGCGGGGCGCGATTTCCACCGATCCCGAAAGCGTCACCACCTCTGCCTCGATGGCCTGTGCCGCAAGCCAGTCGGAAAGAAGCGCGGGATAGCTGGTCGCGATGCGTTTTCCTCGCAGCTGCGCCGGCCCCTCCCATTGCCAGGCCTCGGGTACCGCCAGCATCAGGCGGCACCCACCAAACCCCAGCGAGCGCCATTCCCGGTACGCGGCTGGGTCGCCACCGGCAACTCGCACTCCGGCTTGTTCGAGCAACACGTTGCGACCAACGATGCCGAGATCGCAGACGCCATCGGCGATCAGGCCTGGAATGTCGTCGTCACGCACCAGCAGCAGATCAACCGGCAGCGATTCGCCATAGCAGAACAAGCGGTCGCGGCTTTCGCGCCAGCTCAAGCCGCATGACGCCAACAAGGTCCGTGCCGGCTCACTGAGGCGGCCATTTTTCTGGATGGCGATGCGCAGGCGATCACGCACCGCCGGGGAGGTGGTCGGGCTCATGGCGGAATCTCAGTGCGCGGAGGAAGGACGGCGCAAACGACGCAAGGCGGCGTCGTACCCGCCGGTGCCGTGCTCGAGGGTGCGGGCGACCCGCCCAATGGTGGTGACACTGACCAGCGTGCGGTCATGGATGTCGCGGTACGGCACGCCTTCCAGCAGCAGGGGGACCACTTTCCAGCGGTCGGTCATCGCCTCGAGTTCCGCTGGCGTGCACAGGTCCTCCAGGAACGCACGCACATCATCAGGCCGCGTCAGCACGGCAAACGCACGTGCAAGTGCGTCGAGATTGGCGACGGCGTCGGGTTCCGGAAGCAGTTGCGGGCGTTGTTTCATGCGGGATCGACGTACTAATGTATTAATGTGCTATTACATTACGTGCTTGTCGCCAATGACGTCAACCCCGGCGCGGTCCGCGTTCGGGTTGCGTGCAGGAAAGTGGATGCCGCCCTTGCGAATCGCGCCCGGCGCAACTTGGAGATCGACCATCCGCTACGGGCGCGCGGGTGCACCCGTGGACGCGCCGGCGCACCCGCGGAACGGGCCCCCTTACGTCGCCAGCGAAGCGCGGCTTGCCGCCAGTACCGTGCCGTCGACAACCAATCGCACGGCGGTGGCCACTTCGCCATCCAGCGCGCGATCGCGATCGAGGAACGGGATCGCCGCGCGAATCGCGTCGTGCGCGGCGGCGACTGCCCTGCCGGGATGGAATGGCGCGGCCGCGGACAGCTCGGCGCGCAAGCCATCCACTTCGGCGAGGAACCCTTCGCGATCGGCATGATCGGGCAGCGGTCCGAATTGCACCTTGCCTGCAAGGGTTTCCACGCCGCACTGGCGGGCGAGCTCGCGCGCCGCATTGATCATGTCCCGACGCAAATCCAGCGCCTGCGCGGCGGTGTACAACTCCAGTGCCAATACCTTGCCCAGGTCGTCGGCCATCGCGAGCACGTGACGTGCCTCGTTGGCGCCCATCGACACATGGTCTTCTGCATTGGCGCTGGTCGGGATCGAATATACCGACGCCGGCATGGCGCGGCTGGCAAGATCGTTGACGATGGCCGCAGCGGTGTACTGCACGATCATGTAACCCGACTCGGTACCGTCCTCGTTGCCGATCAGGAACGGCGGCAGGCCGTCGTTCGTTGCGGGATCGACCAGCTTGTTGAGCCGCCGCTCGGAAATCGCCGCCAGCACCGGGATCGCAGCCTTGATGTAGCTCATTGCCAGCGCCAGCGGCATGCCGTGGAAATGGCCGGCGGATATCACCTGCTGCTCGACGTGCTCGGAATTCGCATCGGGAAACACCAGCGGATTGTCGGTGACCGAATTCAGTTCGATGTCGAACACGCGCTTGGCCTGCTCGACCGCATCGCGCACCGCGCCATGCACCTGCGGCACGCAGCGCAGCGAATAACTGTCCTGCGGCTGGTGCTTCTTGCCGCCGCGGAACGGGCGGAAACGCAGATAGAACCTGTCGCGTCCATGGCGCTGGTCGAACGGGACCCATTCCCACGCGATGTCGAAACAGGGCGGATTGGCGTCGGGAATCCCCTCGGGAAGGCTGCTCCAGCTGTTGAGCTGCCACTGCCGGAATTTCGGCACCAGATGGTAGGGAATGTCGGCGAAGGTCGACCCGTCGAGCAAGGCCCGCAGGTTCGCCGCCACCCGCAACTGCCCCGGATGCGGACGCAATGCGTGGACTTGCTCGGCAAACGCGCCGAGGCGCCCGGCAAACGCGTCGATCGTCATCGCCGCGGCCAGGTCCGCCGTGTCGAGCAGGTCGTCCAGCTTCTGTAGCGCCAGTACACCCGTCGCCAGCATCTGCGCGGTGCCGTTGTTCAGCGCCAGGCCTTCCTTGTACGACAGGGACACCGGCTGCAGGCCCGCACGCTCCAGCGCCTGCGCGCCCGGCAGGCGTTCGCCTCCGAAGAAGGCTTCGCCACCACCCAGCAGCACGATCGCGAGGTGCGACAGTGGCGCGAGGTCGCCCGAAGCGCCGACCGAACCCAGCTGCGGCACTATCGGCACGATGCCGGCGTTGAGCATCGCAGTCAGTGCCTGCAGGGTCTGCACGCGGATCCCGGAATGCCCGCGCAGCAGCGTGTTGATGCGGATGCACAACATCGCGCGCACCACGTCGGCGGCGAAGGGTTCACCGACACAGACCGCATGGGTGACGATCAGGTTGTGTTGCAGTTCGACATGCAGCGAGCGGCCGGGCGCTGTGGCATCGACCGCGACATCGCGCATGGGATGACCGCCAAGCAGCTTGTCGGCGTTGCTGCCAAAACCGGTGGAGACGCCGTAGATGGGTTCCTCACGGCGCACCTGTTCGGCCAAAAAATCCGCGGCACGCGCGACATCCTTCAGGGCCTTCGGGTCGAGTTCGACCGATGCGCCACGCGCTACTGCGATCAGCTGCGCACGCGTCAGCGAATTGCCGTCCAGGACAATGACGGCATTCATCGCGCAGCCTCCGGTTGTGCGCGTAGTTGTTCGCGTTCGACCTGCAGTGTCCTGGCGAGATCGCCTTCGACAACCTCGAACTGCTCGCCACGGCGCAGATCCTTGATCGCGACCACACCACGCGCAGCCTCGTCCTCACCGCGCATCACCACGAACCGGATACCGGCGCGATCGGCGTACTGCAGCTGCCGGGCCAGCTTGCGCGGCTCCAGTTGCGTTTCCACGTTGAGGCCGGCGGCACGCAGGCGCTGCGAAAGCGCGAGCGCATGATCGAGGCCAGCCTCGTCGAGCAATGCCACCAGCACGTCGACCGAACTTTCCGCAGCAGCAATGATGCCCGCGTCGCGCAGCTGAAAGAACAGGCGGGTCAGGCCGATCGAAATGCCGACACCAGGCAATTTCGACTTCGTGTAGTGACTCGCAAGGTCATCGTAGCGGCCACCCGAACAGATCGAACCGATCTGTGGAAATGCATCGAGTGTGGTCTCGTAGACGATGCCGGTGTAGTAGTCCAGGCCGCGTGCGATCGACAGGTTGATCGCGTAACGCGATTCGGGCACGCCCATTGCATGCATCCGATGCAGCACTTCGCGCAATTCCGTGCGGCCTTCCTCGAACAGCGGCGTGCCGCTACCGAGCGCATCAAGCTTGGCCAACGCATCCAGGTGGCCGGTCGAGCGCACGCGCGAGAAAACCATCAGCTTCTCGATGGCCGCGCCTGCAAGCGCGAAGCCCTCGCCTGCCAGCGTTGCCCAAACGGCATCCTCGCCGCGCTTGTCGAGCTTGTCGAGCTCACGCAGGACACCTGCCTGCTTCGTGCCATCGCCAATATCGAGACCTTCGAAATAGCCGCGCAAGAGCTTCCTGTGGTTGAGCTGGATGGTGAACTCGCCGATCGCGAGCCGCTCGAACACCGCGCTGATCACCGCCGGAATTTCCGCATCGAAACGGATCGAAAGCGCGTCCTTGCCGACCACGTCGATATCGCACTGGTAGAACTCGCGGAAGCGCCCGCGCTGCGCGCGTTCGCCGCGATAGACACGCTGCATCTGATAGCGCCGGAACGGAAACGCGAGTTCATGCTCGTGCTCAGCGACATAGCGCGCCAGCGGCACGGTCAGGTCGAAACGCAGCGCCAGCTCGGGCACGCCATCCCCCGTTCCGGCTTCCGCTGCCTTTCCCAGCGCGCCGGTCGATTGTACGAAATACACTTGTCGTTCGGTCTCGCCGCCAGACTTGGTCAGCAATACCTCGGAAAGCTCCATCACCGGCGTTTCCACCGGAAGGAAGCCAAAGCGCTCGAAGGTCTGGCGGATCGCATCGAGCATGCGCTGGAACGCGATCTGCTCGCGCGGCAGTAGCTCCATGACTCCGGGCGGGGTACGCGGCTTGATCAAGCGGAAAACTCCGGGCGGCGCGGGCCGCACAGTGTACCGGCTGAACCCGGCCCACTTGGATCAGGGTCGACAGGGCTTGCCCACGACCCGTCGAAGTCCCTAAAATGGTGGGCTCACCTGTCGGGGTGTAGCTCAGCCTGGTAGAGCGCTACGTTCGGGACGTAGAAGTCGCAGGTTCAAATCCTGTCTCCCCGACCAATAAAATCAGCAAGTTGAAGAAGACCGCCGCAAGGCGGTTTTTTTGTTGTCCTGCAAGCATCCTGCAAACTCATGCCTTCGGATGGAGGCTCGCACCTCTGCGGCCTTGGCGCCGAGTCGTGTCTTGGCGATGTCCAAGGCTTCCGCCGATAAATCAAGAATCGTGATGTCGCTCAGCCCAAATTCGAGCAGGTCATCCACAAGCGTCGACGCGCTGCCACCGACACGATGACGCGACTGCCTGGATCGAGGCCCACCTTTCGCAGCAGGTCGAGTGAAACATCCAGATGCGGCCAACCAGCTGACCGATTCGGCCTGCTTTGTCCGGCAGACGTCTTCCACACGCTGAATCATCCGCATTCCGACGACGACAATTGGATTTTGACGAGTCCGGCCGCTACCATGGTCGTCATGCATGGGCTCTCAAATCTTCCGGCTGCGCTGCGGATCCTGTTTCTCGGCTTCCTGATGCTCGGGACGCTGGTTCAGCCGGTGATCCTGTTCGCTGGAGAATTGCACGGAGTCCAGCATGCGGTATCCAGCGGCGACCATGCCCAGGATAAGACAGTTTCTTCCAGTCCAGCCGAACCGTCGGAGCCCACGACTGCGTCGCACGTAATGATGGAACTCGGCGAATGCTGCGGTTCCGTTGTGGCGCTTCTGCCATTGGGTGATCTGGGTTTCAATAGACCGACTGCCATGGATCCACTGCCGTTGTTGTGGACGACGTTTCAGACGATGTCCCATCCTGTCGCCCTGCGACCTCCGATCACGGCCTGACGTCACCGCCGGCGCTGCCGGCATGATTCGTTTCCGCATCGGTCATTCCTGTGAGCTTGCGTCGGACGGCACAACCGTCTGATGGCTCAAGCATGCGTTGCGCGTATCCAACGCCGGCAGCACTCGTCAGCACCACTTGGTTCCTGACCGGACCGTCGTGCGGCTGCCGACGCTCCGCCATGCGGAAACCGAACCTCGCCGAATAGAGACTGCCCCGGGCAGCTTTGCTGCGCGCCACATGTCTGTCGTTCTTTCTAAAAATCTCCTGGAGTTCCAAATGACCATGCGCCTGCTCAGTATCCTGCTCACCGCCGCCGTGTTGTCCGGCTGCGGCGGGAAGGACACCGATGTACCCGCCGAGCCCGCGGTTCCGGCAAACGCCAGCACGCCTGAGCCCGATCGCGCCAGCGCTGCACCGCGGGCCGATTTCGCGGTCACCGCCGCACAGCTGCAGGCACTGGGCATCCGGCTGCAGACGCTGGATCGGCCCGCTGCGATCCGTGGTCTGACCTATCCGGCACGCGTCGTCGTTCCCTCGCAGCAGGAGCAGGTATTAAGTGCGCCCGTTGCCGGTCTCGTCGACCGGATCCTGGTCGCCGAACACCAGACCGTGCGTCGCGGCGAGCCGTTGTTGCGCCTGACCAGTCCGGAGTTCGGCGAGCTGCAGTTGTCGCTGATGGAGGCCGCCAATCGCGATCGTCTCGCCCGCCGCACGTTGGAGCGCGAACGCAAGCTGTTCAACGAAGGGATCATTCCGCAACGTCGCGTGTACGAGGCGGAGATCGCCGCCGACGACAGTCAGGCGCGTTTGCGTCAGGCGCAGGCGGCGCTGCGTCTTGCAGGGTTGGATGCGGGCAGCATTGGTCGCGTCGCCGATGGTGACTCGATCGTCGACGGCCTGGTGCTGCGTGCAAAGGAGGCCGGCACCGTCCTCGCGCTGCAAGTAAAGCCTGGCCAGCGCGTCACCAGCGCCGACCCCTTGTTGCGGATCGCGAACCTGTCCGAACTGTGGCTGGATATCCAGATCCCGGCCGACCGCGCGAGCACATGGTCGAAGGAGCAGAAAATCGCGATCGTCGGCAGCGCTCTGACGGCCACGCCGATCAGCGTGAGTGCGCTGGTCAGCGAAAGCCAGACGGTCACGCTGCGGGCGAAAGTGGACTCGGGCGAGGCGAAGTTCAGTCCGGGCGAGTTCGTGCAGGCGCAGGTCCCGTTTGCCAGCAACGGAAGCACATGGGCGATCCCGATCACTTCCGTGATCCGCCACGACGGCAACGCGTATGTGTTCGTGCGCACTGCAAATGGTTTTGCGTCGCGTCCGGTCACCGTCGCGGCCAGCGCGGCGCAATCCGTGAGCGTGGAGGGCCCGCTGAAAGCGGGTGACCAGATCGCCGTCAGCAACGTGATCGCGCTCAAGGCGGCATGGCTCGGCAAAAGCGGAGGCGAGTGACATGCACCGACTGATCCAGTTCGCGCTCTCGCAGCGCTTGTTCATGCTGCTACTCGCGGTGCTGCTTGCCGGCGCCGGGTGGTACGCATTCCGGACCTTGCCGATCGATGCGTTTCCCGACGTCTCGAGCACGCAGGTCAAGATCATCATGAAAGCGCCGGGCATGACCCCGGAGGAGATCGAAAGCCGCGTCGCGATTCCGATCGAGGTCGAGATGCTCGGCATCCCGCAGCAGCGGATCCTGCGCTCGGTGACCAAATACGGCCTGGTCGATGTGACCATCGATTTCGAGGACGGCACGGACATCTACTGGGCGCGCCAACAGGTCGGTGAGCGCCTCAACGGCATCCTCGGCGACCTGCCCGATGGCATCAGCGGCGGCATGGCGCCGATCACCACGCCGCTCGGCGAGATGTTCATGTTCACGGTCGAAAACGACAGCATGTCGCTCGACCAGCGCCGCAGCCTGCTTGACTGGGTGATCCGGCCCGCTTTGCGATCGGTGCCCGGCGTGGCCGACGTTAACGCGCTTGGTGGCACGGTGCGCAGCTTCGAAGTGGAACCCGATGCGGTGAAGCTCGCCGCCGTGGGCATATCGACGGCGGTCGTGAAGCGCGCGATCGAGGCGAACAACCGCAACGACGGCGCCGGTCGCCTGGGCGAAGGCGACGAAGTCCTGCTGGTGCGCAGCGAAGGCAACATCCGCACCCAGGACGACCTGCGTGCGGTCGTCGTCGGCCGCAACGCCGGCATCCCGGTGCGCCTGGGAGATGTTGCGCAGATACGCACCGGGTCGACCACTCGCTATGGTGTGGTTACGCAAGACGGGCGTGGCGAAGCGGTGGAAGGCCTGGTGCTGGGGCTGGCCGGCGCCAATGCCCGCGACGTGGTCGACGGCGTGACTGCCAAGCTTGCGGAACTCCAGCCGACACTGCCCAAGGGCGTCGCGATCAAGGTGTTCTACAACCGCGCGGCCTTGGTCAACAAGGCGGTCGGCACCGTCTCGCGCGCGTTGCTGGAAGCCACTGTCATTGTGCTGGTGCTGCTGGGCGCCTTTCTCGGCAACCTGCGCGCCGCCCTCACCGTCGCGTTGGTGCTGCCGTTGGCAGCGCTGTCGACCTTCATCCTGATGCGGCTCAACGGCATGTCGGCGAACCTGATGAGCCTGGGTGGACTGGCGATCGCGCTGGGCATGCTGGTGGATGCCGCGGTGGTCGTAGTGGAGAACATCGTCCAGCATCTGAGTCACGACAAGGCGGCCGGCAAATTGCCGCGGATGCACATCATCTTCCGTGCGGTACGCGAGGTTGCTGTGCCGGTGACGGCGGGCATCGGGATCATCGTCGTAGTGTTCCTGCCTCTGATGACGCTGCAGGGACTGGAAGGCAAGTTCTTCGTGCCGGTCGCGCTGACGATCGCATTCGCTCTGGCCAGTTCGCTGTTGCTGTCGCTGACGATCATTCCGGTGCTTGCATCGTTCCTGCTGAAAAAGGTCTCGCACGAGGAACCCTGGGTGCCGCGGCAACTGCTGCGTCGATACGAGCCGATATTGGGTTGGGCGCTGGGTCATCAACGCATCGTGTTCCTCACCGCTGGCGCGATGTTGGCGGTGGCGCTGGGCGTTTACATGATGGTCGGCAAAACCTTCATGCCGACGATGGATGAAGGCGACCTTATCGTCGGCATCGAGAAACTGCCATCGGTGAGCCTGGAGGAAACCGCGGCGCTGGATCTGAAAATCCAGCAGGCGTTGATGTCGCGCGTGCCCGAAGTCACCGGCGTGGTCGCACGCGCTGGTTCCGACGAGATCGGCCTGGACCCGATGGGCCTGAACCAGACCGACACCTTCCTGGTCCTCAAGCCGCGGGATGCGTGGCGCCCCGGCGGAAAGGACGCGCTGATCGAGAGACTGCGGGCCGTACTCGACGACCTTCCCGGCATCAAATACAGCTTCACCCAGCCGATCGATATGCGCGTGTCGGAAATGATCATCGGCGTGCGCGGCGACATCGCGATCAAGGTGTTTGGCCCGGACCTGGCCACGTTGAACAAGCTCGCGCTGCAAATCGAAGCGTTGATGAAAACCGTGCGCGGCAACCAGGACGTGTACACCGTGCAGAATGATGGCGTGCAGTATCTGCGCGTCATCGTCGATCGGCTGGCCGCAGGCCGTCACGGGCTGTCGGTGGAGGACGTGCAGGACGCATTGCGCATCCAGATCGAAGGCCAGCGCGCCGGAACGGTGATCGAAGGCAACCAGCGCGTGCCAATCGTGATCCGCGGACCTGACCGGGTGAAGTTGTCGCCGGCCGAGTTTGCTGCGCTGCGCATCGCCACGCCCGATGGCAACGACGTGCCGCTGGAAAGCATCGCGCAGCTGCGTCGCGACAGCGGCCCGGTCAAGATCGATCGCGAGATGGGCAGCCGCTACAGCGTGGTGATCGCCAATGTGGTAGGTCGCGACCTGGTGGGATTTGTCGAAGAAGCGAAAAGCAAGATCGCGCAATCAGTGCAACTTCCGACCGGTTACCGCGTGACATGGGGCGGCCAGTTCGAGAACCAGCAGCGTGCGGCCGCGCGTCTCACGCTGGTCATCCCGCTGGCGCTGGGCCTGATCTTCCTGATCCTGTTCACGACCTTCGGGTCGGTCCGGCAGGCGTTGCTGGTGTTGAGCAACGTCCCGTTCGCGGTGGTCGGCGGAATCGTCGCGCTCTGGGTCACCGGCGAATACCTGTCGGTGCCGGCGTCGGTGGGCTTCATCGCGTTGCTCGGCATCGCGGTGCTCAATGGCGTGGTGCTGGTGAGCTACTTCAACCAGCTGCACGCCGAAGGCCATGATCTGCTCACGAGCGTGACCGAGGGCGCAAAGCGGCGATTACGCCCGGTGATGATGACCGCGTCCATCACCGCGTTCGGCCTGGTGCCGTTGCTGTTCGCAACCGGCCCCGGCTCGGAAATCCAGCGTCCGTTGGCGATCGTGGTCATCGGCGGGCTGATTACCGCCACCGCGCTGACCCTGATCCTCCTTCCCATTCTTTACCTGCGCTTCGCACATGCCAGGCAGCCGGAGAAACCTCATGGATAAGCTTTGCTTCTCGATCATCTGCACGGCAGCGATCGAAGAAAAACTGTTGGACCTGATGCTCACGAGTTTCCCGGACGATGTGTTCACCAGCACGCCCATCGCCAGCCACGGCACCCTGCCCGGCCACATGAGCGCGATCGAGCAGGTGATCGGCCGCAGTGGTTCGGTGTGCGTGCAGATCCTGGTCAGCACGGAGGAATCGGCTGCGTTGCAGGAACTGTTGCGTCGAGACTTTATTGGCACCGGAATTCGCTTCTGGGCGACAGCCTTGGCGGTCGACGGAGAAATCGCATGAGGCACCTGCTTGTTTTATGCTTGGCTGCAATCGCCATGCCCGCGCATGCGCAGCTTGCCCCGCGTACGTCTGCGGGGTTGCCGCAGACCGCGTTGGCGCAAACCTGGTTGCAACAGGATCCCGGGGTGCAGGAGGCGGCCGCCGGCCTGGAAGCAGCCGCCCGCACCGCCGGCATGCTGCGGGTGTCGCCCAACGAGTGGACTGCGCGGATTGGTTCGCAGCGGCGCAGCTACCCCATCGGACCGGACTCCAACGAGCCGACTGCGCAACTGGACCGTACCCTGCGGCTGCCGAACAAACGCGCGCTGGATCGGCGCCTGGCCACTGCGGAAATCGAGCTGGCGCAAGCCCGATATGGCGGGGCCATGCAGGAAGCCGCGCGGGATCTGGTGGAGGTGTACACGCAGTGGGCTGGCGCTGTGCGGGCGCGTGAATTGATGGCCGAGCAGGTCAAGTTCGGCGAGGAAAGCTTGCGCGTGGCGCGACTGCGACAGCGTGCCGGCGATGCCTCGGGCCTGGAGGTCAACGCGATCGAAGCCGACACCGTGGGGCTCCGCGGCCGCTTGAGCCGTGCGGTTTCCGATGAGCGCAAGGCCTTGGCGAAACTGCAGATCCGCTTTCCCGGTGCAGACACCAACGCGTTGGCACTGGCGGAGCCGGGTCCAATCGTCGAGGCCGAGGATGTCTGGGAAGCCCGCATCCTCAGCACCAGCGATCCGCTGAAAATCGCGCAGTTGGAACTGGACCAGGCCGAACTCACCGCCTCGCGCGCCCGGGCGAACCGGATTCCGGACCCGACCGTTGGCCTCTATGCGGGGTCGGAGGTGTTCTCCACAGAGAAGGTCATTGGCGTCTTCGTCTCCATTCCGATCCCAGGCCGCTATCGGAGCCATCAACTGGGCCAGTCCCTGGCCCGGGTCGACATGGCCCGCGCAGCACGCGACCGTCAACAGCGCCTGATGGAGATCGAGGTCGCCGAAGGCTATGCCGATGCCACGGGCAACTTCGAACGCTGGCGCCTGGCTGAGGAAAGCGCGAAGCGAACCCGAGAAAGCGCGCGTATGACGCAGCGCGCATATTCGCTGGGCGAGATGGATCTGCAGACGTTGCTGCTGGCTCGCAGACAGGCCGTGGAAGCCGCCGATGCAGCGCTCGATGCGCGTGTTTCAGCGCTGCAGTCCTACTATCGACTGCTGGTCGATGCGCATCTGGTCTGGGGCATGGAGCACGACTGATACAGCAGGGCATTCCTGCAGAGTTCCCGGAGCTGCAGCGGGTACGATGGTCTTTGAACACCGCTGCGGGCACGGTCGCTCATCCACGAAAAGAATGGTGCCCGCGCACGTACAAACGACTGACGTGATGTCCATGGTGGATGTGTAGAGGTACGCAGACGGGAGGCGAGAGCGCTCCGTCCCATTGGTTTCGACGAGGGATGCACATGTCTTGGCACCTGATCGCGTTTTCGCTGGTTCCGATGGTGGTGATGGCCATTGCCGGCGTTGCGGCCGCGTATATCCAACCCGGACCAAAGCTGCGCAGCGGTGTCCTGCACCTCGCTGCAGGTGTGATCTTTGCCGTCGTTGCGGTGGAATTTCTCCCCGATTTGATGCACCGACATGCCGGAGTGCAGACCGTCTTCGGGTTTGTGCTCGGCACAGCCACGATGCTGTTCATCCGATCCTGGAGCCGTCGTGCGCAAGGGAAAACTGCGGAACCGGGTCGTTCCGTCTTGCCGGTCGCGCTGTTGTTCGCGATCGGCGTGGACCTTGCGATCGACGGCCTCATGCTCGGCATCGCGTTTGCCGCTGGCAACAAGGCGGGGATGCTGCTGAGCGTGGCGCTCGCGATCGAGTTGTGTGCGCTGGGCCTGGCGACGGCAGCATCGCTGGTGAACGACGGCGTCGGTCGTGCCAGGTCCATCGGGCTGGTGGCCGGGCTGTCATTGCTGTTCGGCGTTTGTGCCCTCGCCGCCAGCGCCGTGGTGCAGTACATCCCGGGCCACGATCTTGCAGCGATGCTCGCATTCGGATCGGCAGCGTTGCTGTTCCTCGTCACTGAGGAACTATTGACCGAGGCACACGAGACCGAGGAGAGCCCTTGGCTTACCGGAGCGTTCTTCCTCGGATTCATCGCATTGTTCATGGTGGACATGCTCAGCCAATGACCAACAGCCAACTGCAATGTCGCCTTCGTAATAGTGTCCGCAAACCGACACCGATAGACTGCCGCCATGGCAGACGATCACAGCAATCACGACCACGCAGCGCACGGCGGCGGGCATGCCCATGCACCGGCAAGTTTCGGGCGCGCGTTCGCCATCGGCATCACCCTCAATCTGGGCTTTGTCGTCGTCGAAGCGATCTATGGCGCGATTGCCCATTCACTGGCTTTGCTGGCCGATGCAGGACACAACCTCAGTGACGTGCTGGGTCTGGTGCTCGCGTGGGGCGCTACGGTTCTGGTTCGACGTTTGCCGACCCGGCGCCGCACCTACGGCTTGCGCCGCACATCGATTTTGGCATCGCTGTTCAATGCACTTCTGTTGCTGATCGCCATTAGTGCGATCGCATGGGAAGCGATCGGGCGATTCCAGAATCCAGAGCCGGTGTCCAGCGGCGTGGTCATGGGCGTCGCGGGTGTGGGGATCGCGATCAACGGGATTACGGCGTGGCTGTTCATGTCGGGGAGCAAAGGAGATCTCAACATCCGCGGCGCCTTCCTTCACATGGCGGCCGATGCCGCGGTCTCCCTTGGCGTCGTGCTGGCCGCGCTTGCGATGCGCTACACCGGCTGGTTGTGGCTCGATCCCGCCATGAGCTTGGCCATCGTCGTCGTGATCGCCATCGGAACGTGGGGCTTGTTGCGTGATTCAGTCAATCTGGCACTTGATGCAGTGCCGCAAGGCATCGATCCAGGAGAAGTCGAGGCGTACCTCGTTGCGTTGCCGGGCGTCGCGGCCGTCCATGACCTGCACATCTGGGGTCTGAGCACGACCGAAGCGGCACTCACCGTGCATCTGGTGACGCCCGACACGAGCATCGACGACGCCCTGCTCGTGCGCATCAACGCCGAGCTTAAGAGCAGGTACTCCATCAGCCACACCACCGTGCAGTTCGAGAGCGGTGACGCTGCGCACCCATGCGGGCAGGCGTCCGCGGAATGCGTCTGATACATAAGGCCCTCCAACCGACATGAGCAACTGCTGCGAGGAGAAGAGCACTGCGGCAGACGCACGGCTGGGTGTTGCGGATCATCCTGGCCATCAATTCGATCATGTTTGTCGTCAAAGGCTGGGCGGGCTTCATTGCCCACTCGACTTCATTGAAGGCCGTTGCCTTGGACATGTTCGATGCTGCGCTGGTCTATGGCTTCAGTCTGTTTGTGCTGGCACGATCGCTCCGATGGCAGGCCGGCGCCTCCAAAAGCCCCACGAATCCCGTTCTGGACGTAGAAGTCGCAGGTTCAAATCCTGTCTCCCCGACCAAGTTTCAAGCAAGCGTCAACAAAGCAAGCTTTAGCAGAGCAAGCTTTAGCAAAGCAAGATCCGACAAAGCCGGCCCAGCGCCGGTTTTTTCGTATTCCGCCTGCAATGCTGTCAGCCCAGCGCCTGCAGGCGGTCGCGCAGCTGGTTCAGCTGCAGGTTCGCGTTGCCTCCCGGCGAGACGCGTGCGGCGAGGCTTTTCTCCGGATCACCCTGCTTCCAGCGCGCCGGATCGGCGGCCTGTCGATAGGCCTCGCGGAACGGCACGCCGTTGCGGGCAAGGTCGATGGCAAGATCGGTTGCATACATCGAAGGCTCGAGCGCAGCGTGCAGCACGTCGGGCTTCCACTGGAAACTGCGCAGCAACTCCGGCAGCAGCGCCAGCGCCGCCAACCCCTTGCCGAATCCATGGAACAGTGCACCCTTGCTGATCTGCAGGTCACGGTGATATCCCGAGGGCAGCGACAACAACTGCTCGATCTCGCAACGCGCCGCGGCGACGCTGGCGTAGCTACCGCGCATGAGCTCGATGACGTCGGGATTGCGTTTGTTCGGCATGATCGAACTGCCAGTGGTGTATTGCGCTGGCAACGTGATGAATCCGAATTCCGCGGTCGTGAACAGGCTCAGGTCCCATGCCAGCCGGCGCAGGTCGAGCATCGCGCTGCCGAGGGCCTCCAGTGCCGCCAGCTCGAATTTTCCGCGTGAGAGCTGCGCATACAACGGCGACACCTGCACGCGGGCGAAGCCCAACGCCGCGGTGGTGTGATCGCGATCCAGCGGCAGGTTGACGCCATAGCCGGCCGCGGTGCCGAGCGGATTGGCGTCGATCCACTCACGTGTATGCGTGGCGCGTTCGGCA
Organism: Lysobacter sp.; assembly: GCA_031359875.1. GTDB lineage: Bacteria > Pseudomonadota > Gammaproteobacteria > Xanthomonadales > Xanthomonadaceae > Cognatiluteimonas. The sequence goes on along the minus strand of JANMAO010000188.1, from coordinate 11,093 downwards.
TTGTCGATGAAGGCTTCCACCCACCCGGCCCACCACATCCCGGCCGACGACACCACCGCGCGCTGCAGGTGGGTGTAGCCGGGCATCGGCAATGCGGCTTCCGCTTCGGCGCGCGCAAGCGCAACTTGTGCAATTTCGCGGCACGACGAATGCAAGCGCGTCAGTTTGTCCTTCACCCACAATCGCGTGGCAACCAGTACCTGATCGTTGCGACTGCGGCCGGTGTGGATCTTGCGACCGGTGTCGCCGAGCCGCTCGGTCAATCGCGCCTCGATTGCGGAATGTCCATCCTCGTACCTCTCATCGAGCACGAAAGCGCCGCTACTGAAATCGTCCGCCAGCGTGTCCAGCTCCCGCAGCAGCGCCACCAGCTCGTCCTCGGCCAGGATGCCGATCCGCTCCAGTCCCTCGGCGTGCGCGTGGCTGGCCGCGATGTCATGAAGGAAGAATTCACGATCCAGGACCACGTCGTCACCGGCGAGGAAGGACTGGATCGCGGCGTCGACGGTGACGCCTGGCTTTTGCCACAGGAGATCGCTCATGTGCCCTGTCCTGCGATGGGAATGCCCGTCCACTCGTCGAAACCGAAGGCCAGGTTGAGGTTTTGCAGCGCTTGCGTTGCCGCGCCCTTGAGCAGGTTGTCCAGGGTGGCGACGACAACCATGCGATGCCCGTCATCGGCCAAGGTGAAGCCGCCAATCCCGACATGATGCGCGTTGGCGATTTCGCTGACCCATGGCGCCTGGTCGAGCACGCGCACCAGTGGCTCGCTCGCGTAACGTGCGTGGTAACGCGCGACGATCTCGTCGATGCCGAAGGCACGCGACAAATGCAGGTTGGCTGTGATCGTCAACCCGCGAAAGTGCGGCGCGACATGCGGCATGAATTCGACCGGATGCCCGAGGTGCCGCGTGACTTCCTGTTCGTGCGCGTGGCCGGCCAATGCGTAGGGCATCAGGTTGTCGCGCAGCTTGTCGGGGTCGTTCTTGTCCGATGGCGTGCTGCCGGCGCCCGAGTAGCCGGAGACACCGAAGCACTGCACCGGCCCGGACAGGACGTCGCGCATCGGTGCAATCGCCAACTGCATCGCAGTGGCATAACAGCCGGGATTGCTGATCCGACGCTGGCCGACATAGCGCTCGCGGGTCAACTCCGGAAGCCCGTAGTACCAGCCGTCATCGAATCGGTAATCGGCGGACAGGTCGATGACTACTGGAACAAGGTCCGCCGGACCGGGATCGCCCGCAGCCGCCAGGGCCGCGACACACGCCGCGGCCTTGCCATTGGGCAGTGCCAGCACGATCGCGTCGGCATCGAAACGCGGCAATTCATCATATTCCGGCGCGCTATAGCGCAGGTCGCCCTTGTATTCGTGGATATGATCGGCGACGCGCTGGCCGTCGAGTTCGCGGGAAGATACAAACGCCAGATTGAAACGCGGGTGCCCGGCGATGAGGCGAATCAATTCCGCGCCAACGTGGCCGCGGGCGCCGACAATTCCAACTCTCCTGGACATGCATGCTGTCTCAGCCATGTTCGGCCAACTTGGCGAGCAGGTTGCGTTTCACCGCTGGCCATTCCGACGCGATGATCGAAAACACCACGGTGTCGCGCACGCTGCCATCGGCATGACGCTTGTGGCCGCGCAACACACCGTCCTGCTTTGCCCCCAGGCGCGCGATCGCGGTGCGCGAGGCCTGGTTGAACCAGCTGGTCTCGAAGGCGACCGCAATGCAATCCAGCGTCACGAAGGCATGGCCCAGCAGCAGCAACTTCGCCTCCGTATTCAACCCCGTCCGGTGTGCGCGTTGCGCGTACCAGGTGTAACCGATGCTCAGCCGCGGCACCGTCGCGTCAAGATCGTAGTAGCGCGTGGCGCCAACAAGATCGCCGGCAGCATCGCGGACGGCAAAAGCAAGCGCATCACCATCGTCCTGCATCGCCAACGCTGACGCGATGAAGTCGTCGACCGAATCCGGCGCCGGCACGTTGGTGTACCAGCGACGCCACAATTCACCGTCGGTGCTTGCCGCCCGCAGGCCTTCGGAATGCCCTGGCCGCAGCGGCTCGAGAGTGACATGCCGGCCGCGCAGCGTCGGCGGCGTGGCCCATGTGTCCAACGTCAGATCGTCGCCCATCTTCAGTCCTTCAATGTGGGAATGCGGTCGCGGCAATGCTCGACTGCCTCGCGGATCTCATCGAAGGTGTCCAGCCCATACCAGAATACATTCCAGCGCTCGCTCTTGAGGCAGCCGTCGGCCTCGCTGAAATAGAACTCGTTGACCGGGTTGTCCGGACGCGAGCGCCAGAACAGATGCCGCACGTCTGCACGCATCACGTGCCAGATCGCGCGTCCCAGCCCCTCGCCCTGCGCATCGTCGGCGACCGCGAACTTGTCGAGGTGCGGAACCCCCGCGCCGCTCTCGAAATCCTCCAGCGTCAGCAGCAACGCCGCGCGGTAATGCTCGGACACGTAGACACGGTACGGGCGCGTCGTCTCGAAATAATCCGGCTCAAGTCTGCGGCCGAAGGCGGATTCGATCAGCGTCCTCAGCCGGCCGAGATCGAGTTGATCCCACACCGTCGCGCAGCGGATCTTCTCGCCGCGGCGCACCAGCGTGCCGGATCCACGATGGGTGAACAGTTCCTTGGCCAGTTCGTCAGGACGCGTGATCGACACCGACGACGATGGCGGCAGCGCCAACAGCAGGTCATGGATCTGCTCGATCTTCACCCGCATGCCGGAATGCAGCCATGGCTGCGCCAGTAGTTCGTCGTATTCGGTGCTGAGGTTGATCGAGTCGATCACGCCGCCGTCGCCATCGAGCAGGCCGCCGGTGCCAGTGAGGAACACGATCTTGTATGGCTGCAAGGTCTTGATCAGCTCGTTCGCCGCCCAGTCGGCGTTGACGTTGACGATCTGGCCGTCGACGGTTTCACCCAGCGAGGCGATCACCGGAATCGAACCGACCTTGATCGCGGCATGGATGCCGTCCGCGTCTACGCGTGCGACCTTGCCGACCAGGCCATAACGCTCGCTTGCGAGCAGCGTGCACTCGAACACACCGGACTGGATCGAGGTCGCGCGCACGCCTTCGGCCTGTAGTGCTTCGACCAGGCGCAGGTTTTCACGCCGCATCACCCGCCGCACTACTGCCAGCACGGATGCATCGGTGTGGCGCAGGTTGTCGACGATGCGCTTTTCGATCCCGGCCGCCTGCATGTCGGCGTCGAGCTGTGGCCCGGCGCCGTGGACCACGATCGGTGTCAGCCCGACCTGCTGCAGGAAGGACAGCGACGAGACCAGTGCGTCAAGCTGATCGCGCAGCACGGCGCCTCCGACCTTGACCACCGCAAATCGCGCCGCATCGAGCTGCGAGAAGCGCTTGAGATATTGCTGGATCTCCTTGGCGTTGGCGATGTTCGACAGCAGCCGGACGATAGTCGGGCGCAGATCCTTTTGCGACTGGATCGAAATGGCACTCATGACAGCAACCGCAGGTAGTGGGCGGCTGCAGTGGCCAGCTGATCCAACGCCACCCATTCGTCGGCGGCATGGGCCTGGGCGATGTCGCCAGGGCCAAAGACCAGCGCGGTCATGTTGGCACCCGAAAACAACGAGGCCTCGGTCCAGAAATCGACAGCATTGCCGATTGGCAGGCCGAGTTCGTCGGCGAGATCGCGCGCGACAAGCCTGCGTTCCTCTGCCATTGCAACGTCGCCCGCCGGCAACGGCGAGCCACGAAACGATTCGACATAGCTGTCGACGCTACCAGCGCTTGCGAAACTGCCAAAGCGATCATGCAGCGCGTCGATATCCTGCGACGGCAGCGGACGGAAGCCGAATCGCACCTCCACACTCGGCGCGATCATGTTGGCCTTGATCCCGCCTACCACCCTTCCGATGTTGAAGCGCAGTCCCGTGAGTCCACCGAAACGTCGATGCGATTCTGATTCCACGAAGTCGAGCGCACGCGTGCCCCAACGCATGGCCTGGTGGAGTGCACTGGCACCCAGCGCGGTCGCCCCCGACGCGTGTCCGGCCTCGCCCTTGAAACGCAACACCGCCGAACTGATCCCCCGATGCGCCAGCACCGCCTCACAGAGAGTCGGCTCGGCGATGATGGCTTCGCTGAATCCATGGCTGCTGGTCAGGAAGGCCTCGATGCAACGCGCATCATTGGCCTCTTCGTCACTGCTGAACAGCAATGCCACATCGCCCTTCGTCAACGCCGCAGCCGCGAGCAACCCCGCTGCCGCGCCCTTGATGTCGCAGGCGCCGAGACCGATGGCCCGCTCGGGTGTGACGCGCAACTGCAACGGATCAGCCGTCCATGCCGGCGATGCCGGCACCGTATCCAGGTGCACATTGAACACACGCTTCGGCTGGCCTCGCACCGCGAGCAGCGACACCGCGCCATCGCCGTGATCGATCACGTCGATGCGGAAATCGCGCAGCTGCGCGTGGATGTAATCGAAGATGCCGCCGCTGCCGATCAGGCGCGGCGGATTGCGGGTGTCGAAGGACACCAGTGCTTCGAGATGGCGGAGCACGTCGGCCAGCATGTCAGTTGCCATCAGGCCGGCCCGGGACAGGCTTGTTGACCTGCGCCCACAACGTGCTGCTCATGCCGAAGAGCTTGATGAAACCCTCGGCCTCCGCCACGCCCCAGTCGGCCGATTGCGCGTAGGTCGCGCCCTTGGCATTGAGGATGTGCGGCGAACGCACCGCCACTGCATCGACGCGCCCACCACGGGTTTCCAGCATCACCTCGCCGTTGACCATGCGCTGGCTGGAAGCGAGGAAGGCTTCGAGGTCTGTCTTCAACGGATCGTGGAAGAAGCCTTCGTAGACCACTTCCACCCACTTACGCGCAACTTCGGGCTTGAAGCGGTTCTGCTGTTTGCTCAGCACTGCTTCTTCGAGAGCGCGGTGCGCGACGAGCAATGCGGTGAGGCCAGGCGCCTCGTAGACGATGCGGCCCTTAAGGCCGATGGTGGTGTCACCGGTGTAGAGTCCGCGGCCGACGCCGTATTGCGCAAACAGCGCGTTGAGCCGGCCAAGCAGCTGTGCACCAGGTAATTGCTCGCCATCGAGCGCGACCGCTTCACCTTCAATGAAACGCAGCGTGACCTGCAGGGGCTGAGCCGGCCATTGCTCGCGTGATGCACACCAGCCGCGCGCGCCCTCGCCCGGCGCTTCCCAACGATCGATCTCGCCACCGGACATCGTCAGCCCGAGCAGGTTCTCGTTGATTGTGTAGGCCTTTTGTTTGGCGCGCACGCCAAAGCCGCGCGCCTCCAGGTACCGCTGCTCGTACGCACGGGTCTGCGTGTGCTCTTTCTGGATTTCACGGATCGGCGCGACGATGCGGTAATCGCCAGATGCCTTCACGGCGAGGTCGAAGCGCACCTGGTCGTTGCCCATGCCGGTACAGCCGTGCGCGATGGCGTCGGTGCCGAGGTCGTGGGCGCGCGCCAGCGTCGCGTCGACGATCAGGTAACGATCCGACACCAGCAGCGGATACTGGCCCTGGTAAGCCTCTCCCGCCCAGACGAAGGGCTTGACGAAGTCGTCCCATAACGCGGGGCCACCATCGATGGTGACGTGACTGGCGACACCGAGCTCGGCGGCACGCTGTTCGATGCTGGCACGCTCGTCGGCATCGACCCCGCCCGTGTCGGCGAACACGGTATGCACGTTCCAGCCGTGCTCCTGCAGCCAGGGCACGCAGAAGCTGGTGTCGAGGCCGCCGGAAAAGGCGAGGACGATATCTTGCCTGGTCTGGCTCATGGAAGGGCCCGTAGTGGTCATTGGGAAGCCAGCGCCGCCATGATCGCCTTCTGCACATGCAGGCGATTCTCGGCTTCATCGATGGCGAGGCAGCGCGGCGAATCCATCACCGCATCGGTCGCCTTGACGTTGCGGCGCAACGGCAGGCAGTGGCTGAACACCCCGTCGTTGGTCATGGCCATCTTGGCCTCGTCGACGATGAAGTGCCGATAGCACTCGCGGAGGGGCTTTTCATCTTGCCACCGGCCGAAGTATGGCAACGCCCCCCAACTCTTGGCGTAGACAACGTCGGCGCCGCTATAAGCGGATTCGATGTCATGGCTGATCTGCAGGGAACCACCGCTCTCGTCGACGTTTTGTTTCGCCCAGTCCATGTAGCGCGGGTCGAGGATGTACTCCGGCGTCGGGCAAAGTAGGGTCACGTCCATACCCATGCGCGTGGCGATGGTCAGCGCCGAATTGGCAACCGCGGTGTTGAGCGCCTTCGGGTGGTAGGTCCAGGTCAGCACGTATTTCCTGCCGCGCAGGTCCGGAGTGCCGAAGTGTTCCTGCAGCGCCATGACGTGTGCGAGTTCCTGGCAGGGATGGGTGATCGTTTCCATGTTGATCACCGGCACCGTGGCGTGCGCGGCGAACCCGCGCAGGACCTTGTCCTGGCGATCGACGGACCAGTCGACGAACTTCGGGAACGCACGCACCCCGATCATGTCGACGTAGCGCGACAGCACCCTGGCCACTTCGGCGATGTGTTCCTCGGTCTCGCCGTCCATCACCGTGCCGAGGTCGAATTCGATTGGCCACGCATCTTTGCCCGGCTGCAGCACGACGGCATGGCCACCGAGATGGAACGCGCCCAGCTCGAAACTGGCGCGCGTGCGCAGCGATGGATTGAAGAACACCAGGGCAATCGACTTGCCCTTGAGCTCCCCGCCAATGCGGTCGCGCTTGAATCGCGACGCCTTCGTGAGCAGGGCGTCGAGTCCGGCGCGCGTCCAGTCTTGCGTGTTCAGGAAATGCTTGGTGGATGCGGGTTTCATGGATGTGGTAATGAAACGTCCAGTGGCATGAGGAGATGGCGGGAAGCGAAAAACAAAAAAGCCCAGCACGAGGCTGGGCTTTTTTTCGTCGCGATACGATGACGACGAGCGGCTACCCAGCGAGGTTGTGGGCTTCCGGTCGGCGCGCGCGCGAGGTCATGCCTGCCGCCATGCGGGCGGAGGTCAGGAGATCGGCGTTGGCGAGGGTCTGGCACATCGGGCGCGCATCGTCGCACGCAGCCCGGTGCGAAGCAAGGTCAGCGACTGGCAGGGGGCACGTACGGTGTCACCGAGACGCGGACCTGCAGTCGATTGCCTGGGTCGCTGGGCAAGCGGGAGCGATATTTCATCCCCTTGTACATATAGTCGACATCGAAGGCGATGGGGCGACGGAACTCGCGGGCGATCGGCACCAGGTGGCAATCCCCGCTGTCGGCTGCGGCCACGTCGCCATCGTTCGGACTGAGCGCGTCCTTGACCTTACCGACGATGCGCGACAAGCCCTTGGTGGGCGTCTTCACCGGTACCGGCCTGCCGTTGCACTGCTGCTCCATGCGCGTGGCACTCAGGGTCTGGAAGACCGGCTCCACCCGCAGGACCTGGGCATAGTCCATGCGCACATTCTCGATCTGGATCACCGCGTCCTGCGCGGATACCGGTGCAGCCAGCAGGGCCGACGGCAGCAGCAAAAAAAGCAGGAGTGGCAGGTGGGCGTGTCTCATCGGCCGTGCGAGTGTATGCGCTGGCAGCCGCCGAGGGCTGAATCCACGCTGTCGTGCGCGCCGGGCGGCGCTAGAATTGATGCCACGCCAATCGATTTACTTCAACTTGTTGACTTCCGGTTGCCCCGCGCGATGAGCCTGCACCTCTACAACAGCCTGACGCGACGGCCCGAGCCGTTCGTGCCACTCGACCCCACCTGCCCGACGATGTATCTCTGTGGGCCGACGGTCTACAACTACGTGCACATCGGCAACGCACGTGGGCCGGTGGTATTCGGCGTCCTTGCCGACCTGCTGCGCCGCCGCTTCGGCGCGCTGCGCTACGCGCGCAACATCACCGACGTCGACGACAAGATCAACGCCGCGGCAAAGGAGATCGGGATGCCGATCACCGCGATCACCGATCGCTTCGCCGCCGCCTACCGCGAGGACATGGCAGCGCTCGGCATCGCCGCGCCGGACCTGGAGCCCGAAGCGACCGCGCACATCTCGCAGATCGTCGCGATGATCGAGCGCCTGATCGGGTCCGGTCATGCCTACGCCGCTGAAGGGCATGTGCTGTTCGCGGTGTCGAGTTTCCCCGACTACGGCAAGCTTTCGCGCCGGGATCCAGACGACATGCTGGCCGGCGCGCGCGTCGAAGTCGCGCCATACAAGCGCGAGCCCGGCGACTTCGTCTTGTGGAAGCCCTCGACGGAAGACCTGCCCGGCTGGGATTCGCCCTGGGGCCGCGGGCGCCCCGGCTGGCACATCGAATGCTCGGCGATGGCGGCGGCGCACCTGGGCGAGACCATCGACATCCATGCCGGCGGCATCGACCTGCAATTCCCGCACCACGAGAACGAAATCGCGCAAAGCGAGTGCGCGCATGGCGGCCGCATCTTCGCGCGCTGGTGGCTGCACAACGGCATGCTCAATTTCGGCGGCGCCAAGATGTCGAAGTCCGTCGGCAACATCGAGAAGGTGCACGACCTGGTGCGCGCACACCCACCGGAAGCGCTGCGCCTTGCACTGCTGTCCGCGCATTACCGGCAGCCACTGGAATGGTCGGATGGCTTGATCGAGCAGAGCGTCAATACGCTTGATCGACTTTATGGAACGCTGCGCGATTTGGCCGCATATGACGTGCAACCAAACCCAATTCCTATCGCAGTTGAAGCAGCGCTCGACGATGACCTCAATACACCACGAGCATTGGCTGCGATCAGTGACATCGCGAAGTTTGCACGTCATATCCTTGCCAACACCGTCGGAGACCTCGGCAAAAACGAACATGCTGAGTTGGCAAACGTAAAAGCTGACCTGCTCAGCGCCGGCCTTTCCCTTGGCCTTCTGCAATCAACCCCAGATGCCTGGTTCAAACGAACTGCTGGCTCAACGCATATCAAATTCAGCGTCGGTGGGAATTTGACTGCTCAGATTGACGAGGCGGAAATCGACGTACTGATTGCAGAGCGGAACAACGCAAAGAAAGCCCGCGACTTCGCGCGCTCCGACGCGATCCGTGACCAACTCGCGAAAGAAGGAGTTTTACTCGAGGACACGCCACAGGGCGTGCGCTGGAAACGCGCGTGAATGCGTCCGCCGCCCTGTTCCCGATGGAGCCGACGGCTGCTGATGCGCAGCGCGCGATCGCCGAGGAGTTCGCGTTCTTCAGCGACTGGTCGGAGCGCTACCAGTACCTGATCGATCTCGGTCGCAAACTGCCGCCCTTCAAGGACGAATGGAAGACCGAAGAGCATCGTCTCCATGGCTGCCAGTCGATGGTTTGGATCGTGCCTTCGGGCAATGCGTCGAAGCTTGATTTCGCCGCGGTCAGCGATTCGGCGATCGTGTCTGGCCTGGTGTTCCTCGCGCTGCGTGTCTATTCCGGGCGATCAGCGGCGGAAATCCTCGCGACGGAGCCCGACTACATTGCGGCGATCGGACTGGCGAAGCATCTGTCGCCAACCCGCAGCAATGGTCTTGCGGCCCTGCTCGGCTCCATTCGCGATACCGCCAGGCAGGCCGCGTGAGCGAGACAACGGCGATGCCTCCATCGCCGTTGCGCAGCAGCAGTTTCCTGGTGCTGCTTGCGTACCGCATCCTTGCGATCCTGTCCTACCAGATCGTGGCGGTCACGGTCGGCTGGCATGTCTACGAACTGACCCACGACCCGCTGGCGCTGGGCCTGGTCGGACTGGCCGAAGTCGTCCCCTACTTCTGTGTCGCACCTTTCGCGGGCTACCTGGTCGACCACACACGGCGACGCAAGCTTGGCATGGCGGCTTGTGCCGGTCTCGCCGTCACCGCGTCGATCCTGATGGCGATCGCCGGCGGCTGGCTGCCATCGCACGGGACGCCATTGATCTACGCAGCGATCGCGCTGACGGGCATGGTGCGTGCGTTCCTGACGCCGATCTACAACGCACTGTTCGCGCGCGTCCTGCCGCGTGGGCACTTCGCGCGTGGCTCCGGCGTCAGCAGCGTTGTGTTCCAGCTGGGACTCGTGATCGGACCGGCGATCGGCGGCATCCTCGTCGGCTGGTCGGGCAAGACCGCGTCGTACGCCACCGCAGCGGCGCTGGCACTGGCGGCGTTGTCGGCGCTCGCCATGCTGCGCGTCAGCGAGCCCGCTGCGGCTGCGACACGGACGCCGGTGTTCGCCAGCATTCACGAAGGTCTGCGTTTCGTGTTCGGTCACCAGATCCTGCTCGGGGCGCTGGCACTGGACATGTTCTCGGTGCTGTTCGGCGGCGCCGTCGCGCTTTTGCCGGCCTTCATCAAGGACATCCTGCATGCCGGGCCGGAAGCCCTCGGCATCCTGCGCGCGGCGCCGGCGATGGGCGCGGTATTGGTGGGGCTGTGGCTGTCGCGGCGGCCGCCGGAACACGGCAGCGGCCGCCTGTTGCTGGCCGCGGTCGCAGGATTCGGCCTGTGCATCATAGGTTTCGCGCTGTCGCGCCAGCTATGGCTGTCGGCGGCGCTGCTGTTCGCGTCTGGGCTGTGCGACGGCATCTCGGTGGTGATCCGCTCGACGATCCTGCAGCTGGCCACGCCGGATGCGATGCGCGGGCGAGTATCTGCCATCAACGGCATCTTCATCGGCTCGTCGAACGAGCTCGGCGCGTTCGAGTCCGGACTCGCGGCGAAGTTGCTGGGGCTGGTGCCATCGGTGATTTTCGGCGGCTGCATGACGCTTGGCGTGGTAGGCATCACCGCAAGACTTGCGCCGAAATTGCGCCGGCTGGACTTAAGACAGCTGCACTGACTGCCTCCAAGCCGCCGGCGTAGACTGCGACCAGGCACGCCGTTACAACCAGGTGCGCAAGCTCGACTTGAGCAAATGCCAGCAAGGCGACCTCATCGAGTACCTGAAGACACTTGAGAAGGAGAGGCTCTTCATTGCCCGGCCGCTTTTGATCGATTGCGGCTGGCCCCAACAAAAAAAGCCCCGCGATTGCGGGGCTTTTCATTCTCGTGACAAATCGATCAGTCGCCGATCTGCTTCTGCAGATGCTCCCAGCGCTCCTGCTCATCGATGGTGCGTTCGGCGGTGAG
>JANMAO010000186.1:0-4411 GCA_031359875.1 Lysobacter sp. | reverse complement strand
CTTGCCGCGCGGGTCAAGCATGAGGCGCTCGACAATTACCTGGCCGACAACGTCAGCGCGTGGGAGTTGCAAGCCGATGGTCAATACGTGCGCGTGACACCGGGCGCCGACGCAATGCCACATTCGGCGCAGACTTCGCTGCTCGCCAAACTCTGCGGCGGGACGGGACCATGAACGACAACCACCCGAACAGCAGCGACCCGAACAGCAGCGGCCTGTCCGCGCGCTCGGCCGCGCTGCCATTGCAGGACGGCGACCTGCTGGCAGCGATCGACCTGGGCTCCAACAGCTTCCACATGGTGGTGGCGCGCTACGTCCTCGGGCAGCTGCGCACGGTCGATCGGTTGCGCGAGATGGTGCGCCTGGCCGAAGGCCTCGACGGCAAAGGTGGCCTGAAGCCAGAAGTCCGGCAGCGCGCGCTGGAATGCCTGGCGCGCTTCGGCCAGCGCCTGCGTGATATCCCGCCGCAGCGCATCCGCGCCGTCGCCACCAACACCGTGCGCCAGTTGGCGGCCCCACAGGCCTTCCTGATGCCGGCCGAAACCGCGCTCGGGCACGCGATCGAAGTGATCTCCGGCCGCGAGGAGGCACGCCTGGTTTACCTCGGCGTTGCCCACGCCCAGCCGCCCAAGCCCGACCAGCTGCGACTGGTGATCGACATCGGCGGCGGCTCGACCGAATGCATCATCGGCTCCGGATTGGATGCACTGGAACGAGAAAGCCTGCAGGCCGGCTGCGTCGCCAGCACACGTCGCTTCTTTGCCGACGGCAAGCTGTCGAAGAAACGCTGGAAGGAAGCGTTGACCGAAGTCACCGCCGAGTTCCAGCAATTCGCCGGCGTGTATCGCCACCTGGGCTGGGATGAAGCGCTCGGATCGTCCGGCACCAACCGCGCGATCGGCGACATCTGCGCGGCGATGAAGCTCACCAAGGGCGCCGTGACCGCCGAAGCACTGGCGCAGGTTCGCGATCGCCTGCTGGCGGCCGGACGCATCGACGATATCGACCTGCCTTCGCTGTCCGCTGAACGCCGGCCGATCATCGCCGGCGGCATCCTCGTGCTCGAGGCCGCCTTCGACGCACTCGGCCTCCAGCGCATGGCGGTGAGCAAGGCCGCCCTGCGCGAGGGCGTGCTGTACGACATGCTCGGCCGCGGCAGCGGCGCCGATCCGCGCGACACCTCCGTGCATGCGCTGACGCAGCGCTACGGCATCGACACGGAGCAGGCTGCACGCGTGGAGCAGACCGCACTGCGCCTGTTCGACCGCGTCGCGCAGTCATGGCGACTGGACCCGGACGATCGCCTGTTGCTGTCCTGGGCTGCACGCCTGCACGAGCTCGGCCTCGCCATCGCCCACAGCCAGTACCACGTGCACGGCGCCTACGTGCTGGCATATTCCGACATCGCGGGCTTCTCGCAGCAGGAACAACGCATCCTGTCGGCGCTGGTGCGCACCCATCGTCGCAGCATTCCGAAGTCCGCCTTCGACGCCCTGCCCGAGCGCCTGCTCGCGTCCGCGCGCCGCAGCGCCGCGCTGCTGCGCCTGGCGGTATTGCTGCATCGCTCGCATGAAACCGACGCCCTGCCCGACCTCGGCCTGGTTGGCGACGGCGATTCGCTGACGTTGACGCTCCCCCGGCGCTGGCTCGACGCGCGACCGCTGTTGCGCGCCGACCTCGCCGGTGAGATTGGTGACTTCGCTGCGCTCGGCATAACCCTGAATCTCGCCGCGGCCTGAGCGCGCGACGGTCGCCACGCACGACCGGCGGTCCGTGTTCAAGAGACGCTGAGACGGCCGCAAGTGACGCTCGCCGTCCATAATTCCGGCAATCGCCACAGCCTCCCGCCATGAATTACCGCCACGCTTTCCATGCCGGCAACCATGCCGACGTCCTCAAGCACGTCGTGCTGCTGGCGCTGTGCGATGCGCTCACGCACAAGCCGGCGGCGTGTTTCGCCCTCGACACCCATGCCGGAAGCGGGCTGTATGCGCTCGACGCGGAGGCGGCGCAGCGCACCGGCGAGGCGGCGGACGGCGTGGCGCGATTGTTTGCGCAGCCGCCACGCGATCCGTGGATCACCCGCTACCTGGACTCGATCCGCGCCTGTCGCGCCATCCATGGCGAACACGCGTATCCCGGCTCGCCCTGGTTGCTGGCACACGCGCTGCGCGCAACCGACCGGATCGCCTGCTGCGAATTGCAGGCAGACGAGGCCGATGCATTGAAGCTCAATTTCGCCCGCGATCCACGCGTCGCGGTGCACCAACGCGATGGTTATGCGGCGCTGAAGGCACTGCTACCCCCGCACGTCGGCGGACAGCGCATCGGTCGTGGCCTGGTGCTGATCGATCCGCCGTACGTGGCACAACTCGACGAGTTCGACCTCGCACTGGCTGGCCTGCGCGATGGCCTCACGCGTTGGCCGCAGGCGACGTATGCGTTGTGGTATCCGATCAAGCAGCGACGTACGCTGCGCCCCTTCCAGCGTGAAGCTGCGCGCCTGCCGGCGAAATCGGCGCTGATTGCGGAGCTGCTGGTACACCCCGACGATTCGCCACTGCGCATGAATGGCAGCGGCCTGCTGCTGCTCAATCCGCGGTGGGGTATGGAAGCTGCATTGGCGTTGACACTGAAGGCGCTATGCACTTCGCTCGGCGAAACCGGCGCATCATCCGATCTGCGATGGCTTCGCCCAGCCTGAGACTTGTTGTAGAGCCGAGCTTGCTCGGCTGCACTGGATCCGGAAGCAAAGCAGCCGAGCAAGCTCGGCTCTACAGGATGCGCGGGCCGCAGCAGCGACCGCGAGCACTCGTTCAGAGCCCGGCCTTGATGTCGGGCTCGAAGAAACTCCAGCGCACGGCCGGGAATTCGCGCTTGAGCGCGCGCTCGACGTCGTTGATCTGCATTGCCAGTGCCCTGGCGCTTTGTTCCTCGCGCATTTCCGCCTGCACCGACACCAGGACGTCGTTGCCCATCTGCAAGGTGATCAGATTGATCACGTTGCCGATCTCGGGCCGATCGTCCAGGAACCTGCGCATCCGCGCCTGCTCCGCGGGGTCGATGCTTTGTCCGATCAACATCGCCTTGATCTCGATTGCCACGAAGATCGCGATGACGATGAGCAACGCACCGATCACGATCGTCCCGAGCGCATCCCACAGCGGGTTGCCGGTCAACACGGTCAGCGCGATGGCTACGAGTGCCACGCTCAACCCGAGCATCGCGGCGATGTTTTCACCGACGATCACGATCAGCTCGGCCTGGCGGCTCTCACGGAACCATTTCCACAGGCTGCGGCCACCACGCTGCTGCGCCGCTTCCTGCAAGGCGGCGCGGGTGGAGATGCCCTCGGCGACGAGGCTGAATACCAGCACGCCCACCGCCCACCACCATTGCATCACTGGCTCCGGGTGCTTCAGCTTGTGCACGCCCTCGTACAGGGAAAACATGCCGCCGACGGTGAACAGCATCACCGCGACCAGGAACGACCAGAAATAGATCGCCCTGCCGAAGCCCAGCGGAGCGTCGGGCGAGGCCGGGCGTTTGGCCTGCTTCATGCCCCACAGCAACAGCAGCTGGTTGCCGCAATCGGCCAGCGAATGCACGGTCTCGGCCAGCATCGAGCTGGACCGGGTGAAGTACGCCGCCACGCCCTTGCTGCAGGCGATGGCGAAGTTGGCGCCGAGCGCGAACAGGATCGCGCGGGTGGAGTCGCCGCTGCCGGCCATGGACATTCCGTTGATTGGTGCAAAAACGGCAGCCAGTCAGGCCGCCGCAGTGCGGGCGCGGAGTCTAGCAAAGCCCGTGGCCGCGCCAGCGTGATCGCAACTTCACCTGGCTCGTGTGAAAATCTGACCATGGCCGCCCGTAATCGTCTGCCGCCGTGGCACGAGATGCAGCACCTGACCAATGGTCGCGAGGTGCTGATCCGTCCGATCCGGCCCAATGACGCGCTGCCGTTGCGCGCCGCGTTCGCGCTACTGGAACCCAACGAAGCCCGCAAGCGGCTGGTCTCCCCGATGACGGAAATGTCACCGGAAATGGCCGACAAACTATCCCATCCGGATCCACGCAGTGAATTTGCGATCGTGGTCGCCGAACCCTTACCGCCGGGCGAAGCCGTGGTCGGCGCGGTGGCCCGGGCGAAGATCGTACCGGGTGGACGCGATGTCGAATTCGCGATCCTGGTCAGCCGTTTCATCGCCGGCATGGGCTTGGGCCGCCACCTGATGCGGCGACTGGTGCGCTGGGCGCGCGGCAAGAAGATGGACCGCATCTACGGCGACGTGCTGGAACACAACCAGCCGATGCTGACGCTGGCGCAATCGCTGGGGTTCCACCGCGAAGCGTCGGACGATCCCGGCATGGTGCGCGTCGTGCTGGAGCTGCAGCGCGCCAAGGTGTGACT
>JANMAO010000136.1:0-6024 GCA_031359875.1 Lysobacter sp. | reverse complement strand
AACGTCGGTGCCGTGATTCCGGCCGAGTCGCAGCAGGCGATCTTCGACCCGCTGGTGCAGCTGGCGCGCGAAGCGCGGGTCGGCCAGCGGCCCTCGACCAGTATCGGCCTGGGCTTGTTTATCGCGCGGGAAATCACCGAGGCGCACGGTGGCAGCATCGGCGTCGAGTCGAGCGCCGACCATGGCACGGTCTTCAGCGTGCGGCTGCCGCGCGGCGAGGCGCCGGCGCCTGCGGGCGTGTAGCCCGCCCCGCCGCCCCGCCCCGCCGCCCCGCGACGCCAACCTGCGCGGCGCCGTGGTTGCACCAAAACAGGGACAGGCGCGCCAACAGGGTGCAGCCAGCGCCCGGCCCGCGAGAGCCGGCCCAGTAGAATCAATCACTTGGCGGCGCAGACAGGCTGGCCCGGCTCTTGCTATGCCCCTGGGGTCCACTCACCCAAGGGAAAGTCCATGTCCTACGAACACGTGCAGAAGCTGGTCAAAGACAACGCGGTCGAGTTCATCGACCTGCGCTTCGCCGACATGCGTGGCGTGCAGCACCACGTGACCTTCCCGGCCAGCATCCTGGAGCCCGGGCTGTTCGAGGAAGGCAAGATGTTCGACGGTTCGTCGATCTCCGGCTGGAAGGGCATCAACGAGTCGGACATGATCCTGCTACCCGACGCGTCCACCGCAGTGCTCGATCCGTTCACCGCCGACCCGACCCTGATCCTGGTCTGCGACATCCTCGACCCGGCCGCCATGCAGGCGTACGCGCGCGATCCACGCGGCGTGGCCAAGCGCGCGGAGGCCTTCCTCAAGGCCAGCGGCGTGGCCGACCAGGCCTTCTTCGGCCCGGAGCCGGAGTTCTTCATCTTCGACAGCGTGCGGTTCGCCAACGAGATGGGCCACACCTTCTTCGAGGTGGATTCCGAGGACGCGCACTGGAATTCCAAGAAGAAGTACGAGCACGGCAACACCGGCTACCGCCCGGGCCTGAAGGGCGGCTACTTTCCGGTCGCGCCGACCGACTCGCTGCACGACATCCGCGCCGAGATGTGCAAGGAACTGATGGCCGCCGGCCAGGAAGTGGAAGTGCACCACCACGAGGTCGCCAACGCCGGCCAGTGCGAGATCGGCACCAAGTTCAACACCCTGGTGCAGAAGGCCGACGAGCTGCTGATGATGAAATACATCATCCGCAACGTGGCGCATCGCAACGGCAAGACTGCGACCTTCATGCCCAAGCCCCTGGTGGGCGACAACGGCAGTGGCATGCACGTGCACCAGTCGCTGGCCAAGGGCGGCGTCAATCTTTTTTCCGGCGACGGTTACGGCGGCCTGTCGCAGATCGCGTTGTGGTACATCGGCGGCATCTTCAAGCACGCGCGCGCGATCAACGCATTCGCGAACTCGACGACCAATTCGTACAAGCGCCTGGTGCCGGGCTACGAAGCGCCGGTGATGCTGGCGTACTCCGCGCGCAACCGCTCGGCATCCTGCCGCATCCCGTATGTCGCAAATCCGAAGGGCCGCCGCATCGAGATCCGATTTCCGGACCCGATGAACTCCGGCTACCTGATCTTCGCCGCGCTGATGATGGCCGGCCTGGACGGCATCAAGAACCAGATCGATCCCGGCGAACCCAGCGACAAGGATCTGTACGACCTGCCGCCGGAAGAGGCGAAGAACATCCCGACCGTGTGCCACAGCCTCGACCAGGCGTTGGAGTATCTCGACAAGGATCGCGATTTCCTCAAGGCCGGCGGCGTGTTCACCGACGACTTCATCGATGCCTACATCGGCCTGAAGATGAAGGAAGTCACCGCGTTCCGCGGCGCCACGCATCCGCTCGAGTACCAGATGTACTACGCGATCTGACGCAATCTATGTTGGCGGATATCGCGGCTTCGGATGGGCGGATGTCCGGCCCGCCGCAGCGCGGCGGGCGTTCGGAAAGGATGCGCGGCAGTGCCGCGCAAGCATCCTTCCCTCACCCGCTCGAATACCAGATGTATTACGCGATCTGACGATCCTGTAGGACGGGTCTTGACCCGCCGTTTCGTGGGTCGCAATTGGCGGTCAAGACCTGCGCAATGGCGGGTCAAGACCCGCCCTACGACCTCCCGCATACCGAAGGCCCCGCCTTGCGCGGGTCTTCGTGTTTCTGGAATCGCCTGCCCCATAATGGTGCAATGACGATCACACCGACCCTGGATGCCTTGGCCACGCCGATCGCGTGGGCCGCGAGCGACGGCCGCATCGAAGGTGGCAATGGCGCCTTCGCGCGCTGGCTCGGGGTCAGCGGCAAGCGCTTGCTGGGACTGCCGCTGGCGGCGCTGGAATTCGAGGGCACGATGCTGGCCCAGTTGCTGGCCGCCGATCCGGCACGGGAGTCCGCGCGGCTGCGGCGGCTGGCGCTGGCGTTTCCGGGCAGCGAGGTCCCGCGCTTCGCCGATGTCTCGCTCTCCCAGCTCGCGGACGGCGGCTGGCTGCTGGAGGCGCATCCGGTCGCGGAATTTCCCGGCGACGATCCGGCGTTGGCGCTGCCCTCGGCGCTGTCGGCAGCGTTACGGGGACTGGCGCACGAATTGCGCAATCCGCTGGCTGGCCTCAAGGGCGCGGCGCAACTGCTGGCGCGACGCATCGATGACGACGACGGCCGCGCACTCACCGCCTTGATCGATGCCGAAGTCGGCCGCCTGACTGCGTTGCTCGATCGCCTGCTGGCGCCGGGACCATCGCATCCGTTCGAGCCACTCAACATCCACGCCGTGCTCGAACGGGTGCTGCGCCTGGCCGAAAGCGATGCCGGCTGGGCGGTGCGGCTGGGACGCGACTACGACCCGAGCCTGCCCGAACTCGTAGGCGATGCCGACCGGCTGACCCAGGCGTTGTGGAACCTGGTGCGCAACGCGATCGAAGCCGGCGCCGCCAACGTCACCCTGCGCACGCGCGCCGAACACGGCCTGCGCATCGGCGACGACACGCACGCCCTGGTGCTGCGCCTGGAGATCGCCGACGACGGCCGCGGCGTGCCCGAGGAATTAAGCGATCGCGTGTTCCTGCCGCTGGTCAGCGGCCGTGCCGAAGGCAGCGGCCTCGGTCTGGCGTTGGCGCAGCAGGTCGCACGCGAGCATCGCGGCTCGCTGGCGTACCGCTCGCGGCCAGGGCATACGGTGTTCACCTTGTTGTTGCCGATGGCGCTCGCGCAGGAAAGTGCATGAATCTCTGCGTGCCAGCACCCAATTCCCCAACCTGTGTACGGGAATTTTCTGCATGAGCAGTCACCGCATCTGGGTCGTCGACGACGACCGCAGCGTCCGCTTCGTCCTGGCGACGGCATTGCGCGAGGCCGGCTATGCGGTCGACGGCTTTGAATCCGCGCAAACCGCAATCGATGCGTTGCAGGTGCGTGATCCGCCCGACCTGATCTTCACAGACGTGCGCATGCCCGGTGACGATGGCCTGGTGTTGCTGGACAGACTCAAGATCGCGCACCCGCAGCTGCCGGTGATCGTGATGTCGGCCTATACCGACATCGCCAGTACCGCTGGTGCGTTTCGTGGCGGTGCGTACGAGTTCCTGTCGAAACCGTTCGATCTCGACGCGGCCGTCGCGCTGGCCGAACGCGCGCTGCCAACGACGGACGCTAACCACGACGGCACACACGCCGCTACGGATGCCGCAGCCCCGTCACGATTGAGCGCTGCCAGCAGCGCCCTGATCGGCCCGCACCTGCTCGGCACGACACCGGCCATGCGTGCACTGTTCCGCAGCATCGGCCGGCTTGCGCAGGCGCCGCTGTCGGTGCTGATCACCGGTGAGACCGGCACCGGCAAGGAGCTGGTGGCGCGCGCGCTGCATCGCGAATCGCCGCGCGCGCGCAAACCGTTCGTGGCGCTGAACAGCGCCGCGATCCCGTCGGAATTGCTGGAAAGCGAACTGTTCGGACACGAGTCTGGCGCCTTCACTGGTGCCAACCGACGCCACATCGGCCGCTTCGAGCAGGCCGACGGCGGCACCTTGTTCCTCGACGAGATCGGCGACATGCCCGCCTCGCTGCAGACCCGATTACTGCGGGTGCTCGCCGAAGGCGAATTCTTCCGCGTCGGTGGTCGCGAACTGATCCGCGTCGACGTGCGCGTGATCGCCGCGACCCATCAACCCCTGGAAGCGCTGGTCGCCGACGGCCGCTTCCGCGCCGACCTGTTGCATCGCCTCGACGTCGTGCGCCTGCAATTGCCGCCGCTGCGCGCGCGCCGCGACGACGTGCCGGTGCTGGCCGAACGCTTCCTCGCAACGGCAGCCGACAAACTCGGCGCGCCCGCCAAGCGTTTCGCCAAGCCGGCCCTGGAGCACCTGCGTGCGCATGATTGGCCAGGCAACGTGCGCGAGCTCGAGAACCTGTGCTGGCGGCTGGCCGTGCTGGCCCCGGGCGAAACGATCACCCTTGCCGACCTGGACGACGCGTTTGCGCCCGCCGATCCCCCGACGCACGCCGGCGGCTCGGAACGTGTTGACTGGGAGATCGCACTCGCGGCCTGGGTGCGCGAGCGGCTGGTCGCTGGCGACGACGACCTGCATGCACAGGCGCGCGCGCGCTTCGATCGCATCCTGATCGATGCCGCGCTGGTCCATACCCAAGGCCACCGCAGCGAGGCCGCCGCCCGGCTCGGTCTGGGCCGCAATACCGTCACCCGCAAACTCGGGGCCGGACCCACGCGCCGCTAGCGTTCACCCTTCACGAACCCCCACGGTTTATCGTCGGTGGCCTTGTCTCCACCGGGAGAACCGCGATGCGCCTTGCCCTGCTCGCCACATTCAGTGCCGTCGGTCTTGCCGCGTGTGCAACGACGCCGATGTCGTCCTCGCTGCCGCCCGCTGCGGCGCGGCAACCCACCGCAGCTTCGGTCGGTACGGCGCACCGGGCAGTGGCCAATCTCGCCGGCGCTTCCGGCAGTCTGGTCAGCGGCAAGCTGACCCTGCGGCCGATGGGCGCCGGCGTGCAGGTCAACGGGGACATCGGCGGACTGGTGCCCGGCAGCAGCCACGGCTTCCACGTGCACGAGAAAGGCGATTGCAGCGCCGCCGATGCCGCCAGTGCCGGCGGCCATTTCAATCCCGCCGCCAGCGCGCATGGCAAGGCCGGGTCACGGACGCACCATGCCGGCGATATCGACAACCTCATCGCCGACGCCGCCGGCGTGGCCCATGTCGACGCGCACCTGATGGGTGTCGTGCTCGGTGGCGGCGCCAGCAACGACATCGCCGGCCGCGCCTTCGTCGTGCATGCCGCGCCGGATGATTACCAGACCCAGCCGTCGGGCAACTCGGGTGCGCGGATTGCGTGCGGGGTGATCAACGTACAGCCGTAAGGCCGCACTGTTGAGGACGCGGCTTGCGCGGCGCGCTTCGCCATCGACTGCGGCTACGATGCCGCCATGACCAGCTACCGCATCCGTCCTGCCGAAGCCGCCGACTGCGACCTGCTCGCGCAATGGGCGCAGGCGATGGCGCTGGAAACCGAACACAAGCAGCTGCCTCCCGACACCGTGCATGCCGGGATCGCTGCCGGGATTGCCGATCCGGCGAAGGCGCGCTACTTCATCGCCATGCACGACGCTTCGCTGGCCGGTCGCGAGACGATCGGCATCGCGGTCGGCACGCTGATGCTCACCCGCGAGTGGAGCGACTGGCGCAATGGGGACTGGTGGTGGATCCAGAGCGTGTATGTCGCTGCGGAACAGCGCCGGCGTGGCGTGTTCGCCGCGTTGTACCGGCACGTCGAACAACTCGCGCGGGCAGCGCCCGGCGTGATCGGGTTGCGGTTGTATGTCGAACGCGACAACGCCGCGGCGCAGCGCGCCTATGGGGCGCTCGGCATGGATGATGCCGGCTACCGGATCTTCGAGTCGGAGTTTTCATAGGGCGTTTGTAGGAGCGGGGTGAGCCGCGGGCTTTTTACACGGAAGTGGGAAAAAAAAAGGAGGCGGCTGTATCCGCCGCGAAAGGTCATTATGAAAATAACCCCGGCAAATCAAC
>JANMAO010000134.1:0-1847 GCA_031359875.1 Lysobacter sp. | reverse complement strand
CGCCGCGCAGCTGTACGCCTCGATCCAGCAGTTGCACGCGATGCCAGACGACACCGTGCTGTGGTTGTGCCACGACTATCCGCCAGCCGGGCGCGAGCCGCGCGCCAGCGTGGGCGTCGGGGAATCCAGACGCGACAACCGCATGTTGCGCCCCGGCATGTCGATGGCGGACTTCTGCGCCGCGCGCCATGCACGCGACGCCACATTGCCCGCCCCCACACTGCTATATCCGTCGCTGCAGGTGAACATCCGCGGCGGCAGGTTGCCGCCGCCGGAACACGGGTGCACCTACCTTCGCACTCCCGTCCACTCCGATCCGTCGGCTGCGGGATTGTGACGACTCGGCCGCATTGACACGGGTGCGCGCGCACGGGCAACGTACGACCCCATCAACGGTCGGCGCCAACTTCGATGAGTGAAACCGACCTGCTGCTCGCCGCGGCTTTTTTCGTCGTTGCAGTGCTGTATTCGTCGGTCGGCCACGCAGGCGCCAGCGGCTACATCGCTGCAATGGCGCTGTTTGGCTTCGCGCCCGACGCAGTGCGACCGACCGCGCTTGCGTTGAACCTGCTGGTCGGCGGCATTGGCCTGGTGCGCTTCTGGCGCGGCGGCCACGTGCGCTGGCGCAACGTGCTGCCCTTCGTGCTGGCGTCGGCGCCGACGGCGTTCTTCGCCGCTCAGATCAAGCTGCCGAAAGAAAGCTACTCGCTGCTGCTTGGCCTGGTGTTGCTGGTCGCGGCAGCCGGTGTGCTGCACAGTGCGTCGCGCGCCGCAACCACCGATGCCGAAGCTGTCGGGCGCAGGGTTCCGTGGCTGATCGGTTTGCTGGTGGGCGCCGCAATCGGCGTGTTGTCCGGTCTAACCGGCACCGGTGGCGCGATCTTCCTGACGCCGCTGTTGCTGTTCGCGCGCTGGATGCCGACACGCGACGCCAGCGGTACGTCGGTCGCCTTCGTCTGGATCAATTCGCTGACCGGCCTTGCCGGTTTGCTGCATGCGACCGGAACCTTGCCGCGCGCGTTGCCTTTGTGGCTGGTCGCGGTTGCGATCGGCGCGCTGCTCGGAACCCAGTTCGGATTGCGCTGGCTCCCGGTAAAGGGCCTGCGCTATGCGTTGTCGCTGGTGCTGCTGATTGCTGCCGGTAAGTTGCTGTTCGCCTGACGGCGCTCACGGTTTCGACACGTTCGGATTTCCGCGCACATACCAGCGCCACGGCTCTTCCGCAGCGTGACGAATACCGATGCGCGCGCCGACCATGGGATCCGCAGGCTGAGCCACGCCGTCGTCGAAGATCAGCAAGCCACCATCGCCATTGACCAGATCGATGCCGTTCTGCGCGCGGGTGATGCCGAACGCCTGGCACAGCCGCGCCGGACCGCTGCACAGGTCGCGATCGCGCTTGGCCGCTGGTCGCGAGGCGCGCATCAGATCCAACCCTGCGAGTGGCTCAGCCGCGCGAAGCAGCACCGCGACGCCCTCGCCTTCTTCGCCACAGACGGCGTTGCAGCACCAGTGCATGCCGTAAGTGAAGTAGACGTAAAGCAAGCCGGGTTGGCCGAACATCACCGCGTTGCGCGCGGTCTTGCCGCGATAGGTATGCGCGGCGGCGTCCAACCCGCCGCAATAAGCTTCGGTTTCGACGATGCGCGCGCGGCGGCCGTCGGCGGCAACCAGCAGCTTGTTGAGCAGCTCAGGCGCGACCTCGCGCGGATCGCGCCGGTAGAACGCACGCGGCAGCGGCTTCTCGGTCGCTGCATGCGTTGCATGGCCGCCCACTACACGACTCAGTGCAACGACTGCGCCGTCGCGAGCACGTGCTCGACGGTGAAACCGAAGTGCGGCATCAG
>JANMAO010000125.1:0-7611 GCA_031359875.1 Lysobacter sp. | reverse complement strand
TGTGTGTTATGCGAAGCGACGTGCTGGCGCGGCGCCTGCCGGCACCGGCCCTTGGTGACGCTGTTTAGCAGGCGCCGTGACAGTGCGGCGGTTTGCATAACGCCACATTATGTTGACCGGCGGCAACACCGCGCAGCGGTGTGGGCAACGGGGCGGCGAGGCGCGGCCAGGGATGGCCGTAACGGGAGATCGGTTGAGCGTGACGTTGCTGTTCGGTCGGATCGCGACACCACTGGCCGGCGTCGGCTCCAACGCAGTTGAGCCGCGCCGCGATGTAGGGTCGTGATCGCGGCTCGGGAAGTGTCTCTGACACCCTTCATCTTTGAAGCAAACTCGCGATCACAGTTCGGGAAGTGCTCCACTCTGACACCATTTTTCGCCCATTTTCTAACCTACCTTGAGGGCGTCTTTTTGGCGGGCATCCTGCCGAGCACAACCGGCGCTTCAGGGTAATAGCCCAATACATTGCGCGAATAAGATTCGCCATCAGTACCAAGATCAGAGAACGTCAGCTGCAAATTTCCGCTCGATGTCAGCTTTAGCTCGGATGTCCCTGTAGTGCCCCAATTGTCTTCGAAGTCGAAGATCAGACTGTTCCGAATGCAACGCGTTCTTTTCGCTTTCGCAAAAATGGCGGTGTCAACTCCGCCGAGGGAGACAGTCAGATCGTCGGCGACGAGCTGAAGAACCAAACGAGCACTCCCTTTTTCTCCGGAGTTTTCTACTGGCTCATACTTCGCCTCATAGATTCCCGTGTCAAAACCACAGATAGCGTCCGTCATCTTGACTACACTCTGTGCGGAGTTTTCGATCCCAACTCGTCCAAGCGAATCGGCAGCACCATCCCTAGCACAGGCGGAAAAACAAAAGCTAAACAGTAAAACCAGATATTTCAGTGCGCTCATAAATCAATGTCCAAGATAGCCGGATTCCAGAATCAACCTACTGCTCCACTCTCTATATAGCGGCAACGTGCTATAGGTTTGTAGCGCATGCGACGCGCTATTCCAGTTTCCAGAAAAGGCATTTGAATAGAAGTTGCTATACATACCTGTCACCCCACCAGCGCCAGCGTTGAAGTAGCGTGACATGAAGATTGTTTGCTGCTGTGAAGTCAAATCGCCAAATACTGGCTGTCCTTGTGCCTTGTTGCGCTCCCAAATTCTGATCGCCCCTCTTGTCTCATTTTCGACAGTTGCGGTCTGCAGGATATCGCCTTCCTCGGGGGTCAGGTGTATCTGGTTAGCTCTATTCCACTCTAGCGCAACCGCTCTTTTCTTACCAAAGGCCGGGGACAGCTGGTCGATTAAATCGTCTTGCACTCCCGCATTCGAAAAATATGCCCTGTCTTTACTGCCTAGATCCAAGCCGCCGACCAACGTCACGCCAGAACCATTTCGCGGGCCTGATCGAGTTGACCAAGGCACGTAAGAATCAAGATAGACGCCGCCTTCTCTTGCCTCAAGAAACTCTGCGTCAATGCTGGTGCCGAGCCTGTTATTAATGGCGTCATAGTCAATGTTCGGCGTTGTATTCACGCGTTTCCCGTTCACCATCACTATGGTCGCTGTGTTTTGTCCAGCACTCACGCCCGGCATCTGCCAAGGAGCCGAATTAATGTTGCTCATGCCATAGGCATTCAGCCATGAAGCGGTCGTTTCTTTATGGCCCACTACCTCGATCGTATCCACCGTCGTCGCGCCTATGGGGCTCTGGCCTGTGAGTTGCGGTGCGTAATCATGTTCCAACGAAGCCAACTCGGCATCGCTGATGCTGGGATCGAGCGGTTGATCGAACAGTTGATTGAGCTGGGCGATTTTCTGGTCACGCGTCGGGGTCACCGTCACGGTGTCCATCGTCGGGATGGGCGCAACGTCATACCGCGGCAGGCCGCCCTGCAGTAGCAACGCATTCCCCCGCGTCCCGTCAATCGCATTGCTATGCGGCACATCGCCGTTTGCCAGCGAAGCAAGCAGCGGCTGGTCTGCATTAGCGGCCATGATGGAACCTATTGCCGAACGCAGCCCCGCTTCTGTAGATAGATCGCCAGAAACGGCAGCCCCATTTCCTGGCGGCCCATCATTAAGCGGATTGCCATCCGCCCACACGGCGTCATGCATCTGATCCTGCATCTGCGCGTCAGCGGCTCGATCCGCCTGCCACTGGTTGAACTTACCGACGGCCGCATTGCCCAGTGCATTGCCAAACACACTCGACCGACGTGCATTCCGCCGCCGGGTCGTCGTTTTTCGTTGACGTGTCAGTGCGTTAGCAAGCATCAAGCGCTACTAAAAAGGATCGGGCCAGGTCGCAACCCCCGGCGTGCGTTTTCGGCAAACAGGTGCGTTTGCCAACGCGCCGCGTTCGGCCCCACTCAGTCTTCAAACCGCTCGCCGATCGATTCCAGCAAGCGCCGGCCATGCAGCACCGCCAGCACTTCGATGCGGTCGGGGCGTACTTCGTAGATCAAGCGGTAGCTGTAGAGGAAGCGTTCGCGCACTTGCGCATCGCCCAACTCGGGCACGACGCGGCCCGCCAGCGGGTGCACGAGGGTCATGTCCCCCAGCTCGAACAGCCCTTCCACCACGCGTTGCGCGTGGTGCAGCGAGTCGCGAGCGATGAACTGGGCAATGGCCTCGATGTCGTCGAGCGACTCGCTCGACCAGATCAGTGCGGCAGCCATCGCGCCAAGCGTTCGCGGGCCTGCTCGTGGGTATGGCTGCGCCCTGCGGCGATGTCCGCCCGGCCGCGCTGGATTTTCTCCAGCACATACACGTGATACTGGATGTCCTCCAGCGTGGCGTCGTCCGGCAACTGCGTCAGCAACTGCGTGACTTCTTGTTTGGCGGTGACAGGTGGGCTCATGACGGGCTCCAAGGTCGGCGGGGTCATTCTACCGCGCGGCTTACAGGTCGCCTTCTTCCGCGCTCTCGGCCGCGAGCGCATCCAGCAAGTCATCCGCCGTGGGTGCGGCCGCGCCAGCGGCCGGCTTGGCTTTGCGCGCTTTCGCCGGGTGCGTGGCGGTGTGGATCGCCTTCAGCTGCTTGACCGCGACGTGGGTGTAGATCTGCGTGGATTTCAGGTCGGCGTGGCCCAGCATCGCCTGGATGAAGCGGATATCCGCGCCGTTCTCCAGCATCAGCGTCGCCATCGTGTGCCGGAACAGGTGGCAACCACCGTGCTTGCCCAGGTTGGCTTTCTGCACGTACTGCGAGACAGTCGTCGATAACCACGACTCGTTGAACGGCACGCCGGTTCTCGTCAGGAACAGCGTGCCGTCATCAGGCGGCATTACGATCTGCGGCCGGACTTCATCGACGTATTTCTGCACCCACGCCAGGGCACGCTCGCCGATCGGCACCCAGCGGTCTTTCTGCCATTTGCCCTGGTTGACGAACAGCAACCCGCGCTCGCGATCGATCTCGTACACGCGCAGGTGCGCCAACTCCATGCGCCGCAAGCCGGTGGAGTACAGCACCTCCAACATCGCCCGATCGCGCACCCCGATCGGATCGCGCACGTCGGTCTGTTGCAACACCCGCTCGGCCTCGCTCTCGGTCAGCACGTGCTTGGGCAGCACCCGCTTCATGCGCGGCAGCTCCAGGTCACTGGCCGGGTTGTACAGCAGATGGTTCTGTTTGGTCAGCCAGCGGAAGTAGCCACGCAGCGGCACCAGCGCGCTGCGTTGACTAAACACCGACAACGGCTCGCCGTTGTCCTTGCGGTGATAGAACAGGTGCCGCTGGTAACGCTCGATGATCGGCTTGGTAATTTCGGTCGGCCGCGTCAATGCACGCGGCTCGCACCAGCGGATGAAGGTGCGGATATAGCGCTCGGCATTGTGGATGCCGGCCTCGGTATAGCCCTTGACGCCCAGGTGCTCGATGTAGCGTTGCAGGTAGGCGAACAGGCCTTCGGGATCGGCCGGGTTGCCGGCTGGCGTCAGGAAGCGCGAGCGGCGCGCCGTGCGGCGGGCCATCAAGCCACCGCAGCGGCTAAGGAAGAAGCCGCACGACTACGATGCGATGTGCCGTTGCCGGCCTGATGTACAGTTTGCGGTGCAATGTCGTCAAGCTCGCTGCAAACGCTGTCGCCATGCGGGTTTCCGGCGATCTCCTGCGCCCGACTCCGGGCCGACAACGCCCCGACTTTGGGCCGACCATGGGCCGACTTTTCTCTTGCTGACCCCGACGTTTCGTCGTCGTAGCCATGCAAGGTCGCCGCCTCGATCAAGCCCATCGCGTGCGGCGCAGTGCTCTCGACCGACCCATCGAACCGCAGTTCGTAGGCGATGCCCTTGCCGAACGGGCGTCGGTGCACGCCCAGATATTCCATGTCCTCCAGCCGGCCCAGGTGCACTTTCAGCTGGGTGTTGCCCCAGCCGGTGGCCTCGCGCACCTGCTTGCGGCTCAGGCGCACGTCCATCGGTTGCAGGCGGTGTTGCTGGGCTTGCGCGTGCACCAGCTGCGTGACCAGTTGCAGCAGCTTGCGGGTCTGCGGCGGCAGTTCGTCCAGTGTGCGCCCCAGTACTTCGTGCGCCAGCGTGTTGGCCAGCGCGATATCGGCCACGCTGACCTCGACGTACTCGATCACCGCGCCGTGATAGCGCTCGCGCTTCACCTCGCGCTGGTGCTGGTGCAACAGCGCAATGACGTCGATCAGCGCCAGATACTTCTCGTGGTCGCGCCGCATCCGCGTCTTGTCGCTCAGGAACGTCAGTTGCTGTGCAAACGGATTGACCACCGCCAACGGCCGCAACAGCCGCTGCGCGTTCTGGTGCAGCTGGGTCAAGCGTTGTTTGTCTTCGCTGGCGCGCAGCCCGTCGAGCGTGCGCCGGGTGCGCTGGGCGGCGTGGATCGCCTGCGTCTGCTCGCGGCTCTCGTCGACGCTGAGCACCAGGCAGCGGTTCAACAACTCTTCGTCCAGATCGATCGCGGTCGTGGTGCTGAACAGCATCACCGGCCCTTCGACCCGGTATTCCTGCGTTTCCAGATTGCCGGTCAATGCGTTCTTGCCGGTGCTGGCGATGCTGATCGCCCCTTCCGACTGCAGCAGTTTCAGCGCATAGCTGGCCTGGCTGGCGCCCTCTTCCTCGCTGATCGCCAGGATCTTGTGTTTCAGATCCTGCTGGCCCAGATAAAACAGGCTTTGCCCGGTCATCGCGCTGTACTGCAAGCGCTCCTCGGGCGGCACGAAGCGCAGCACCGCATCCATCAACGACGACTTGCCGGCGGCGCTGGAGCTTTGCACCATCACCGCCAGCGGCTTGTCCAGCTTGCGCGAGACCGCCGCCAGATACGCCACCTGTTTGTTCACCGCCTCGCCCACCACGCCGCAACGGGCAAAGTCGGCCAGCACCCGCGCCATCAGCTGCGGATCGCGCAGCAACTCCAGCGCAGCGGCACGTTCGGCATCGCTCAACGTGGGCTGCGCTTGCGCCTGGCTCGCCTGCACTCGCGCCTGTTCCTGCCAGCCTTCCAGAGCCAGGATCAGCTGCCCCAGGTCGCGCTTGATGGTGTCCTCGCTGGTGCCCAGCTCCACACTCGCCTGCTTGGCAAACACGACCCGCTGGCGAGCGCTGTACAGGTCGACCGTGTCGACGTGATAGCCGCTGGCCGGCGTCGTCGCCGCATCGGCGGCGGGTTTCACCAGCAGGTTTACCTTTAGCTGCTCGGGTGTGGGCTTGCTCGGCAGGCCGCGCACGCGATAGAAGCGCTCGCCCAGCACCAGCCGCATTTCATCGCCGGCCACGATGGACTCCGACGTCGCCGATGTCGGCATGTCGGGCATCGGCGATGCCGGCAACACGTCGACCTCAGCAACGACGACAGCGATAGCACCTGCAGCGGCTAAGACTTGATCCTTGGTGACCGCTTCTTCGATGGCGTGCGATGCTTGCACCGCATCGATCGCGACGGCGCGTTCCGGCACTGCGCCCTTGCCCATCCATTCCGCCTTGCGCAGTGCCAAGCCCAAACTTTTCGTCGCCGGCTGCACGCGCAGTGCGTATTCGTTCGCATCCATGCCTTTCGGGAACAGCACCCGGAAGCAGTCAATGCCGGCAGCAGTCAGCTTCTCGGCGAGCACGTCCGCCGCCTGGTTGCCGGCGTCGTCGCGATCGAACGCGATCAGCACGCGTTGCGTGCCGTGCGCTTGGAACGCGGCCAGCATGTCCTCGGTGAAGCCATGCACGCCATAGGCGGCGGTGACGTGGCGATAGCCCGCACACCAGAACGTCATCGCGTCGATCAGCGATTCGGTGAGGATGATTTCTTTCGAGGCGGTCAACGCGGCCGCGTTCCACACGCCGGCATGCGGCCCCGGCAGATACAAGTGTTTGGGCGTGCCGGTGCGCAGGTTGTCGAGCAATTTGCGGCCGTACAGTTCCACCACCTGCCCGCTCGCATCGACCACCGGCACCACCAGCGACCCGTTGAAGTGCTCGTGCCCGGACTCGCGCAAAATGCCGACGCGCTGCAGCTGCTCGCGGATCGCCGCACCGGCTTGCCGGTTCTTTTCCGGCAGCCGGTACGCCAGCGTGCGATTGGCGTAGCCCAGCTGGAACGTGTCGATCAACTCCGGGTGCTGCAAACCCCGCGCCTGCAGGTACGCCAGCGCCTCCGGACTCTGTTTCAAGGTGTCGTGATAGAACCCGACCACGCGTTGCAACGCGGCCGCATCGTCCGCGTCCATCGGCAGCGGCGCGTCCAGCTTGCGTACGGTCGAACGGGTGCGCGGTGGCGCGACGGAGTCAGCCACGGGATCAGCGGCTAAGGGAACGTCGTTGCGCAGCAGTTCGACCGCATGCCGGAAGCTCACACCATCCAGCCGCATGACCCAATCGATCGGCCCGCCGGCCGCGTTGCAGCCGAAGCAGTGATACAGGTTCTTGGCCACCGTCACGATCAGCGACGGCGTGTCGTCGCGATGGAACGGGCAGCGCCCGGCCAGGCCCTTGCCCTGTTTCACCAGCACGATGCCGCGGGCCTCGATCAGCCGCACCAGCGAGACCTGTTGTTTCAGCTGCTCGATCTCGTGCTCAGGGATGCGTGCCATAAACCGGGTCTCCGCCAAAAACCTGTCAAGGGAAATAACTCGGTATCAGATTACGCCTATTTGGCGTATAGTCAACGCCTCTTAGACACAGGGCTTTAGCGTATGGCACCGAACCACTACACGCCGATCGCACTAATGACGCCCGACGAGACCGTCTTCTTCCGCCAACTCGGCACCCGCATCGCCGAACGCCGCAAGGCGCAGGACCTGACGCAGGCGCAACTGGGCGAGCTGGTCGGCATCACCCAGCAACAGATCGCCTCGTTCGAGATCGGTCGCCGGCGCATCCCCGTGTCCGCCCTGCCGCTGTTGGCCAGCATGCTTGGCACGACGATGGAGGCATTGATCGGATTGCCCGCACCACGCAGTGGCAAGCGCGGCCCGGCACCACGGCTGCAACAGCAGCTCGAACAAGTCAGCCGCTTACCCAAGGCGCAGCAGAAGTTCGTCAGCCAGATGCTCGATTCGGTGTTGCAACAAGCCGGGCGCTGACGCACAACCTAAGCAGCAACCCACCCCGCCCGGCCATGCCGGGCGGTGGGCAAGCTTTTTTTA
>JANMAO010000089.1:0-10819 GCA_031359875.1 Lysobacter sp. | reverse complement strand
GTCGGAATGCACCCGCGAGGATCCGAACACGAAGCGACCGTTGCCGCCTTCAGCCATCGCCTCAAGGGTTGCGTCACCAATCGGATCCTGCGGCGATGGGTCGGTGAACAGCACGTCATAGCCAACGGCGCGCACGCCGGCGCGATCGAGCTGGTCGAGCAAGTCTGCATGACGTTGCCGGCTCCACGGCCAGCCGCCTTCGCCAAGATTGCGGAAGTGCTCGATGGAGCAATCGTCGATTTCGACCACCACGACGCGTCCGGACGGCTTGGGCTCGACCGGGCGCCACTGGATCACTTGATCGAAGATCGCGTCCTCGGCCGAATCCAGCGCGCGCGCATGCGTCCAGTCCCAGCCCAGCCAGAGGACCGCGCCGATCGCGAGCAACGGATAGAAGGCGAACTTGAGTCTTGTCGCAACGCGTGAAAACGGGCGCTTGTAAGCGCGTTCGACTCGGGTCCAGAAATCAATGAAGGCATGCGCCGAAGACGCCATCGCGGCGTCGATCCAGGACATCAAGGCACTGATCGGCTTGCGCGGCATCGCTCCCACCCCGACGCGGCGTGGCCGCATAGGCAAAGACTACGATGAAATCGTGGCGACAGGCCGGAAGCGACTTGCAGGGATCAGCTGGCTCGGTCGATGGCCTGCCGACCGAGCTCTGCCAATACCTCGGTGCGGCTGCCGAATGGCGCCAGCGCCTCGTGCATCGCCAGCGCAAGCTGTTGCAGGCGCGCACGCGAAGCATCGATGCCGAGTAGCGCCGGGAACGTCGCCTTGGCCTGCGCCGCGTCCTTTCCGGCAGTCTTGCCCAGTGTGTCGCTGTCACCTTCGACGTCGAGGAGATCGTCGCGAATCTGGAACGCCAGACCCAGCGCTTCGCCGAATGCATCCAGGTGCGCCGCAGTCTGTGCATCGACATCGGCAGCGATGGCGCCAAGGCGCACCGCGGCACGCAGCAAGGCTCCGGTCTTGAGGGCGTGCAGGCGCTGCAACGCATCGATATCGATCGCCGCGCCATTGCCGGTCGCGGCGAGATCCAGCGCCTGTCCACCGCACATGCCGCGTGCGCCGGCCGCGACGGCGAGTTCCCGCAGCATCGCGACACAGGTTCGCGAAGGCACCGGCGTACCGGCAAGCAACTCGAATGCCAAGGACTGCAATGCATCGCCGGCAAGAATCGCGGTGGCCTCGTCGAAAGCGACGTGCACCGTCGGCTTGCCGCGGCGCAAGGCGTCGTCATCCATCGCTGGCAGGTCGTCGTGCACCAGCGAATAGGCGTGGATCAACTCGACTGCCGTCGCGGGTGCATCGAGCGTCGATTCGCCTGCGCCGAATGCAGTGCCGGTCGCGTAGACCAACAGCGGCCGCATGCGTTTGCCACCATCAAGCGCGGCGTGGCGCATCGCCGCGTGCAGGCGTTGCGGCGACGCGCTGGCGGCGGGGATGGCGCGTTCGAGCGCGGCGTCGACGCGCGCGCGCCATTGCTCGACGCGGCGTGCAGAAGTCTGCCGGTCAGGCATCGGGCGCGTCGGCTGGAAATGCGCTTGGCGGGAACGGTTCGGCACTGGCGGGATTGTCGGGATCGCTCAGCACGCGCACGCGCAGTTCGGCCTGTTCCAACGCGCCCTGGCAGCGGCGGTACAAGCCGACCCCGCGTTCGTACGCGGCCAGCGACTCTTCCAGGCTCATCTCGCCATGTTCCATTTTTTCGACCAGTTGCTCGAGCTGGTCGAGCGACGCCTCGAAATCGGCGACCGGGGAAGTTTCGGGAGTGGGTTTGCGCGCCATGGAGGAAGTGTGCG
The DNA here is from genome assembly GCA_031359875.1 of Lysobacter sp. Classification (GTDB taxonomy): domain Bacteria; phylum Pseudomonadota; class Gammaproteobacteria; order Xanthomonadales; family Xanthomonadaceae; genus Cognatiluteimonas. The sequence goes on along the minus strand of JANMAO010000089.1, from coordinate 9,014 downwards.
GCGCGACCCCGGCCAGGGTCAATCGTCGCCAACCCCAAGCCGCAGGCGTGCGCCATGGGCATGCAACCAGGCTTCAAAGGTGAGCGAGTACACCAGATCGCCGGCAGCGAACAGTTCGCCATCTGGGGCCGACAGCAGGGGCAGCCGCTCGCGTTGCCACGGAGGCACGTCCTTGTCCTGCAGCACATGCTTGAGCGAATGGGAATGGCTACGGCCGGGGAGGCGGATGCGTTCGCCGCCCTGTCGCGCATGGACACGCAGCGGCGCGTCGAAGCCGTCTGTACCGAGCAGTTGCAATGCGCCGCCACCGGGCAGCGCCAGCGGCTGGTGCCCATCCCAGTGCACTTGCCAATCGTTCGGTAGCGGGCTGAGCTGGATGTCCGCATGCAGGACATCGCGCCAGCGCCGGACGATGGCATCCGACCACGCGAATTCGGCACGCGCATCAGTCGCGGCGTCGAGCAGGGTTGCCTCGATCTGCGCCACGCCACGCGAAGGCAGCGGAGGAAGCTTCAGCTCGTCGATCCAGCGACGCAGTACGCGTGCGCGTCGGGCAACGGGAAGCCCGCGCAATCGTTCGACATCGATCGTCCGCGGATCCGGGTTGCGCACTGATAGAAGCGCTTGTGCGTCTTCCTCGTCGAGCAGTTCACTCGCTTCAGCCGATAATGCCGCGCTGCGCGCAAACGAGGATTCGACGTGCGGCCAGCGCTCACGCAGCAGCGGCAGCACGCGATGGCGCAGGAAGTTGCGGTCGAGCGTGGTGTCGGTATTGCTTGGATCCTCGATCCACTGCAGCCCATGCTGCTGCGCATAGGCGAGCAATGCCGAACGCGGCAAGTCAAGTAACGGTCGCCATAGCCAACCACGCCCAAAACGCCGCCAGCGCCGCATCGCGCCAAGCCCGTCCGGCCCCGATGCACGCAGCGCACGTAGCAGGAATGTCTCGGCCTGGTCGTCGCGATGGTGCGCGAGGACGAGGACTTCGTCGTCGTCCAGCTCGGCCTCGAATGCGGCGTGCCGCGCCTTGCGCGCGGCGGCTTCGAGACCATTGCCGGCGTCGCATGCGACATCGACATGCGCGATCGCCAGGGTGATGCCCATCTCGTCGCAGGCCTGTTGGCAATGTGCGGCCCAGCCATCGGCATGCGCATGCAGTCCGTGGTGGACGTGGATGGCACGGAGTCGTGCCCGATCTGCGTTGAAAGCGACGGCGAGCGCATGCAGCAAGGCAGTCGAATCAAGGCCGCCGCTGACGCCGACCAGCACCCGACGGTGATTGGTTTGTTCGAGGATCGACTGGAGCGCGAGCACCGCGCCGCCCTTACGCCGCCTCGTACGCGCCGAAGCTGCGCAGGCGCTCGTAACGGCGCTGCAGCAACTCATCCGCAGGCAGCTGTTGCAGGGCATCGAGTTCGTTGATCAGCACGGCTTTCAGGCGTTTGGCCATCTGCGTGGGATTACGATGCGCGCCGCCGATAGGCTCGCGGATCAGTTTGTCGATCAGGCCGAGATCAAGCAGGCGTTTGGCGGTGATGCCCATCTGCTCGGCCGCGTCCTTGGCCTTGTCGGCGGATTTCCACAGGATCGAGGCGCAGCCTTCTGGCGTGATCACCGAATAGGTGCTGTATTCGAGCATCAGCGTGCGATCGCCGACTCCGATTGCCAGCGCGCCACCGGAGCCGCCTTCGCCGATCACCGTGCAGATCACCGGCACCTGCAGCTCGGCCATTTCCATCAGGTTGCGGGCGATCGCTTCGGACTGTCCGCGCTCCTCGGCGCCGACGCCGGGGTACGCGCCCGGCGTGTCGATGAAGGTCAGGATCGGCAGGCCGAAGCGTTCGCCGAGCTTCATCAGCCGCAGCGCCTTGCGGTAGCCCTCGGGGCGCGGCATGCCGAAGTTGCGCCTGATCTTGGCCTTGGTGTCGCGGCCTTTCTGGTGGCCGATGATCACCACGCTGCGGCCGTCGATGCGGCCCAGCCCGCCGACGATGGCGGCGTCATCGGCGTAGGCGCGGTCGCCGGCAAGTTCCTGGAACTCGTCGCAGATCACCCGGATGTAGTCATTGGTATACGGCCGCGCCGGATGGCGGGCGAGTTGCGAAACCTGCCACGGGGTGAGGTCGCGGAAGATGTGCGCGGTCCGCTGGCGCAGCTTGTCCTGCAGCGTATGCACTTCGGCGTCGACGTTGACCGCCGGACCATGGCTGGCATGGCGCAGTTCCTGGATTTTCGCTTCCAGATCGGCGATGGGCTGCTCGAAATCGAGGTAGTTCGGATTCATCGAGGATTGCCCATCGAGGGGCGGCAGGGCGGAAAAGGGGACAGTCTAGCCGACGGGCTCCGGGCTCGCCGCTCATCCCTCTCCCCTTGTGGGAGAGGGACAGCTTCGCGCAGCGAAGCAGGGAGAGGGTTGGCTCTAGCCAGCAATGCACGCCGGGCTGCGCCCGCCGTCCCCTCTTTGGCCCTGCGGGCACCTTCTCCCACGAGGGGAGAAGGGGAAAGCTAATTAGCCCAGGGCTTCCCCATCGTCACCTTCACCGTCCGCACGCCCGGCAGGCTGCGCAACAGGCCGGGCAGGGCCGCGTCGACGCGCACGCCCTGGCCGCCATTGATGCTGAGCCGGCCGACTGCGTCGCTGGTGATCGCCTCCAGAAGGATCGGCGTGCTGCCGTTGTGACCCTGCAGCACGCACGCGAACTGGCCCAGGGCATCGCGCTCGCGCAGGTCGAGTTTCAACGACAGCCGCTGCGTGTGCTGCGTGCATACCTGCGGGTAGTCCCAGCAGCGGCGTGCGCGTAGCGAGAAGCCGCCGCTGAATTCGTCCTCGCGCAAGCCGCCCTCGACGACGAGGATGCGGTCGCGGGTCAGCAGGTGTGCAAATTGCTGGTAGGCCTCGGCGAAGAACGCACACTCGATCCGACCGCGTCCGTCTTCGAGTTGCACGAACGCCTGGCTGTCGCCGCGCTTGCGCATGCCGATCACCAGTCCCGCGATGACGACAGTCGCCTCCTGGCGCCAGCCGCGACGCTCGTCCTCTGGACGCTCGCTCCATAGGCGATCCAGGTCGCCGAGATCGTGGCCGACCAGGCCACGCAGCTCGTCGCGATACGGGTCCAGCGGATGTCCGCTGAGATAGTGGCCGAGCGTGTCACGTTCGCCTTGCAGCTTCTGCAGCAGTGGCCAATCGTCGACTTCGCGCAGTTCGATATGCAATTCCGGTGTTGTTGCCGGCCCGCCAAACAGCGACACCTGGCCCGCTTCGCGTTCACGCGCGAGCTGCTCGGTCGCCTTCACCACTTCCGGCAATTGCAGCATGAGCGACGGGCGATTTCGGCCCAATTCATCCAGCGCGCCGGCGTTGACCAGCGCTTCCAGCGCGCGGCGGTTGAGCCTGGAGGAGTCCACGCGCTTGCAGAATTCAAGCAGGTCGGCGAAGGCGCCGCCGCGCGCCCGCTCTTCCGCGATTGCTTCGCAGGCGCCGCGGCCGACACCCTTTACTGCGCCCAGGCCATAACGGATGGTGCGCGCCTGGTTTGTCCCTTGGGACAAACCGCCGTCATCGGGATGAATCGCCTCGAACATGTAGCGGGCGGCATTGACGTCGGGGGGCAGCACGGTGAGCCCAAGCGCGCGCGCTTCGTCCAGGAAGCCGACCACCTTGTCGGTGTTGTCCATGTCCGACGACAGCACCGCCGCCATGAATTGCGCGGGGTAATGCGTCTTCAACCATGCCGTCTGGTACGACACCAGGGCGTAGGCGGCAGCGTGCGACTTGTTGAAGCCGTAGCCGGCGAACTTCTCCATCAGGTCGAAGATCTGCGACGCCTTGCGTGGATCGACGCCGCGTTCTGACGCGCCCTGCTCGAACTTGGCGCGCTCCTTCGCCATCTCCGACGCGTTCTTCTTGCCCATCGCGCGACGCAGCAGGTCGGCGCCGCCCAGTGAATAGCCCGCCAGGAGCTGCGCGATCTGCATCACCTGTTCCTGGTACACGATCACGCCATAGGTCGGCGCCAGCACCGGCTCCAGCGCCGGATGCGGGAAACTGACTTCGGCGCGCCCGTGTTTGCGCTCGACGAAGTCCGGGATCAGGTCCATCGGTCCCGGCCGGAACAGCGACACCAGTGCAATCAGGTCGCCAAACCGGTCTGGCTTTGCGCGCTTGAGCAGTTCGCGCATGCCACGCGACTCGAACTGGAACACCGCGTGGGTTTCCCCGCGTGTGAACAGCTCGTACGTCGTGGCATCGTCGAGTGGCAGCGTGGTGATATCGAGCACTGCACCGGATGCATCCGGGCGCGCGTTGATCGCCTTCACGGCCCAGTCGATGATCGTCAACGTGCGCAGGCCGAGGAAGTCAAACTTCACCAGGCCAATCGTCTCGACATCATCCTTGTCGAACTGCGTCACCGGATTGCGGCCGAGGCCGTGGCCGTCGTGTTCGGCGAACAGCGGGCAGAAGTCGGACAGCGGCGAGGGCGCGATCACGACGCCACCCGCGTGCTTGCCGGCGTTGCGGGTGAGATCCTCCAGTTTGCGGGCCAGCGTCAGCAGGTCGCGTACCTCCTCTTCGGCGCCGTAGCGCTGGATCAGCTCGGCCGAGGCGAGTTCCGGGTTCTTGCGTGCCGCCTCGGATTCGCCTAGCGCATCGTCGAGCGACACGCCCAGCGTCAGCGGGATGAGTTTCGCGATGCTGTCGACGAACCCGTACGGATGCCCGAGCACGCGGCCGGTGTCGCGCACCACCGCTTTCGCCGCCATCGTGCCGTAGGTGATGATCTGGCTGACGCGGTCGCGGCCATATTTCGCGGCGACGTAGTCGATCACCTCGTCGCGCCGGTCCATGCAGAAGTCGATGTCGAAGTCGGGCATCGACACGCGCTCGGGATTGAGGAAGCGCTCGAACAGGAGGTCGTACGGCAGCGGATCGAGGTCGGTGATGCCCAGTGCCCACGCGACCAGCGAGCCTGCGCCGGAACCACGGCCGGGGCCGACGGGGATGTCGTGGTCCTTGGCCCAGTTGATGAAGTCGGCGACGATCAGGAAGTAGCCAGCAAACCCCATTTTGATGATGACGTCGAGCTCGCTTTCCAGGCGAAGTTCGTAGGGCGCGCGGCCGTGCTCGGGGGCCGGAGGATGTTTGTCCATCCGCTTCGACAGGCCTGCGCGTGCCTGGCCGCGGATCCAGCTGTCGAGGGTCTCGTCGACGGGGACGGGAAACGCGGGCAGATGGTAGGTGCCCAGCGACAGTTCGAGATTGCAGCGGGTCGCGAGCGCGAGGGCGTTGTCGATCGCGTCGGGGACGTCGGCGAACAGCAGTGTCATGTCTTCCGACGACTTCAGGTACTGCTCGTCGCTGTAATCGCGCGGGCGCTTGGGATCGTCGAGCACGCGTCCGGTGGAGATGCAGACCCGCGCTTCGTGCGCGTCGAAACCGTCGGCGTCGAGGAAGCGCACGTCATTGCTGGCGATCACCGGAATGCCGCGCTGCGCCGACGCCTGCAGCGCGAATGCATTGAACGCGTCCTCGCCATCGCGCTGCGTGCGCGTCAGCTCGAGATGCAGGCGTTCGCCGGTGTGGCGCTGCCAGTCGGCCAGCCACTGATCGGCAAGTTCGTGCTTACCGGCGGCGGCGAGGCGTCCGGCTTCGCTGTGGCGGCCGGCGAGTGCGAACAAGCCGGTGTTTGAATCGCGCAGCCAGTCCGGCCGTACGACCACGCCGTCGACGCGATGGCCTTCCATCCACGCGCGCGTGAGCAGTCGCGACAGGGTGAGATAGCCCTCGCGATCGCGGCACAGCAACGTCAGGCGCGAAGGCGCCTCCTTCCCCTCGGCGAGCAGCACGTCGGCGCCGATGATCGGCTTGATCCCCGCTGCTTCGGCCGCCTTGTAGAACTTGACCAGCGCGAACAGATTGTTCTGGTCGGTGACCGCGACCGCAGGCTGGCGCAGGGCCACGCAGCGGCCGACGAGTTCCGGAATCCGGATCGTCGAATCGACCAGCGAATACTCGCTGTGCAGGTGCAGGTGGACGAAGCGTGCGGACATGCCTTCCCGGGATCGGCGTGTGCGGCTACCACGCCGATGCGGTGCCGGGCGCGCTGTTGAGCCTGCAGCCTAGCGGCGCGCCCGCAGGCGAACAAGGCTTGACAGGTCGCAATCCGCGAAGCGCATTCAGGTCAGCTCGCATCGCGGGGACCTCGCCGGCCCGCGTCAGCCGATGTGGAACATCTCGGGACGGCCGCGATCGATATAGCGGCCATCGCTGACGCGCTGGTGGTGCTCCAGGAGCGCGATCTCGGCCAGGCGGTCGCGGATCCACGCCTGGCGTTGTTCCCCGCCGTCGCCCGTTGGATGCTCATCGGCGCGATAGGCGCAGAAGTCGCGGTAGTCCTCGGCTTCGATGACGAACGCCGGCCACGCCAGTTCGATCAGCAGTACGTCGTCGAGCTTGCCGATCAACGGCTCGCCGTCCGCGATCAGGTCATCGTCCTGGTCGGCGTAGGCGAACAGTTTGCGCAGCCGCTCGCGCAGGGCTGCATCGGCGTCCCATGCATCGTCGTCGAGCATCGCCCTCAGCTCCTCCAGACGCCGCAAGCGGCGATCCAGCACGTCCTGCGCGGTATCCGGCGGCAGCGATGCCAGCCATGCGCAGAGGCCGCGGATGCGAACGGAATCGACCCGCAACGCATCGGGGTTGAGCTCATGCAGTAGCGCATCGAACCGTGCGACGGCCTCGGGACGCAATGGCGGGCCGGGCGGCACTTGGTCGGGATCGGCGAAAAAGATCGTGAGGGGTAGCGGTTCGTCAGTCGGGATCGGGGGATAAGCGCGCATTTCACACCTCGTTCGTTGCCGGTGATGGCCGGAACGCTCGCGTGAATGGGCCGGCCCGGTCGCGAGCGTTGAAACCTCCGTTAGAGGTTCGCAGGCCGAGGAGGGCCCGGTAGACGGATCGGACAGGACGCCCGATTCCGGCACAGCGGGCCGGGCAGGCCGGCTCGCGTTTCCAACGACATCACACGCCGCGGATATTGGATCTGGATGCACCGAGAGCATGCGCCGTTGCATCGCGTTTGTCCCGCGCGTAAAGCTGAACTCGGGTCTCAATCGTTGGCGACTACTGCTTGGACAGTGCGGTCGCAAGTTTCGGCGGGAGCGAACAGTGCACCCTGCGCCGCCGCGCGCACCGGCGCGAAGCTGCGGCGATGCTGCGGGCACGGCCCGTGCAGCGCAAGCGCGGCCAGGTGTGCCGGCGTGGAATAGCCTTTGTGTTCGTCGAAGCCATACGCGGGCCATTGCAGGTGCAAATCGCGCATGTGGCGGTCGCGCGCGACCTTGGCCAGGATCGATGCCGCCATGATCGAGCGGTCGGACGCATCTCCACCGATGATCGCTTCGGCCGGACACGGCAAGGCGCGTGGCAGGGCATTGCCGTCGATGCGCGCCAAACATGACTGTGCAGGGCCGGTGACGCGCAGTACGCCCTCGAGCGCAAGCCGCATCCCGAGCATGGTCGCGTGGAAAATGTTGAGGCGGTCGATCTCCTCGATTTCGATGAACACCACGTGCCACGCCACGGCACGCTCGACGATGCGCGTGTATAGCGCCTCGCGCCGATCCGGGCTGAGTTGCTTGGAGTCGGCCAGGCCGTTGATCGGCGAGCGCCCGGGTTCGAACACGACGGCTGCTACCACGACGGGGCCGGCGAGTGGACCGCGTCCGGCCTCGTCGATACCGGCGATGAAAAGCCGGGAGTGGGAAGGGGGGAGTCGGGAGTCGGAAAGCGGAAGGGACGGCGGCGCGACATCTGTCACGACGGCATCTTGAAACACACTTGCGAAAGACTTGCTCATCGACTCTCCACTCCCCACTCCCCACTCCCGGCCTCAAGCAATTCTGCGACCGCAGCGGCTGCCTGCGCCGAGGCGTCACGCCGCAATTGCGTATGCAGGGCGCGAAAGCGGGGCTGCAGCACCGCAACCGCAGCCGGATCGCGCAGCCAGGCCAGCACCGCGTCGGCCAGTCGCCGCGGTGTGCAGTCGTGCTGCATCAGTTCCGGCACGATGCGCTCGCCGGCCAGCACGTTCGGCAAGGCGTAGTTGTCGACCTTGAGCAGGCCCAATCCCTTGACGATGGCGTGGGTCAGCGGCGCGAGCTTGTAGGCGACCACCATCGGCCGCTGCGCCAGCATCGCTTCCAGCGTCGCGGTGCCGGAGGCGAGCAGCACGACGTCGCTGGCGATCATTGCCGTGCGCGCATCACCGTCGAGGATGCGTAATGCCGGTTGCAGGGCCATGGCATCCGGATGAGTGGCAAGTACGCGCTCGAAGCTGGCACGCGCTTGCGCGTCCGCCATCGGTGCGAGGATCTGCACTTGCGGCAGAACCGCCAGCACGCGCGCCGCGGCCGCAAGGAAGTCGGCAGCAAGACGATCGATTTCGCCGACACGTGAGCCCGGCAGCAATGCCAGCACCGTCGCATCGGCCGGCAGCATCAGCGTCGCGCGCGCGGCGCTGCGGTCCGGATCGAGCGGCATGATGTCGGCCAGTGGATGACCGACGAATCGCGCATCGACGCCGTGCTTCGCGTAGATGGCCGGCTCCATGGGGAACAGGCACAACACGCGGTCGGCGGAGCGGCCGATCTTTTCCGCGCGTTGCTCGCGCCAGGCCCAGACCGACGGGCTGACGTAGTGCACGGTGCGTACGCCACGCTGCTTGAGCCAGCGCTCGACGCCGAGATTGAAGTCGGGCGCGTCGACGCCGATGAATACGTCGGGCTTCCAGGCGAGCACGCGCTCGCGCAGGGAACGGCGTAGGCGCAGCAACCGCGGCAGGTGCGACAGCACTTCGGCCAGCCCCATCACGGCGAGTTCGGATGCGTCGAACCAGGCGTCGAGGCCCTCGGCACGCATCGCATCGCCACCGATGCCGGCAAATTCAGCCTCCGGAAAACGCCGATGCAACGCGTCGATCAATCCGGCGCCAAGCAGGTCGCCAGAAGCTTCG
>JANMAO010000053.1:0-20821 GCA_031359875.1 Lysobacter sp. | reverse complement strand
TTCGGCTTCCTGGCGCGCCAGCGCCGCCTCCTTGTCGCGCGCCGCCTTCAACTTGGCGGTTTCCGTGGCGCCAACATCAACGATGACCGCCTCGGCCTGCTGCCGCGCCGCCGTCTCGGAGTCGGCTTGCTCGCGCAACCGCTGCGCCTCCTCGGCCTGGACCTGCGCCTGCATCCGCAGCCGTTCGGTTTCCTGGCGCGCTTGTTCGGCTTCCTGGCGGCTGGTCTCCACCAGCAACTCGCTACGCTCGCGATCGAGGCGATCGATCTCGCGCCGCGTGGCTTCGGTGCGCGCGGCGAGTTCCGCTATGGCCACGCGTCGATTGGCGATGCGTTCGGCATTCTCGCCCAAGCGGCCGTAGGCGGCCGCCTGCGTGTCGATGGCCTGATGCGCGCGCAAGCGCTCGTACGCAGCAAACCCGTTCAGGCGCGGATCGGCTTCGAGGGCCTGCAATCGGGCGGCCGGCGTGGTGGCTACATTGGCGGCAGCTCCACCGGCGGCGGGAATGTCCAAGGGACTTTGCGGCGCTGCGTCCTGCTGCACCTGCAGACGCGTGCGCAACTCACCAATCTCGTCGCGACGCTGCGCGTACTCGGCCTTGGTTTTGGCCGCGTTGCTGGTCGCATACGCCAATTCAGCATCGGCAGACGCGGCCATCGCCAAGGCCCGCGCATCGTCATCGCGGCCTTTCGCGGTCGCCCCCTGCGCCTGCGCGAGTTCGTTGCGCGCCTGCGCGATCACGTCACCGGCGTACTGGTCGGCATCGGCGCCATCAGCGCGCGCGACCGCCTGCTGTGCTGCCGCCAGCTCAGCCGTTGGCGGCAGGCTTGCACAGCCGCCGAACATGGAAATGACCAGCCCAGCCAGGAATGCAGGTTTTGCGGTCCGCCGGGTGCGGGAAAATTGTGCGAAGCTTCGATTCATTGGGGGTGTCGTGTGGCGAAGGGGCGGCGCGCGGCCATTTTTCATCAACTTATGCGTTGTCCGCAACGATGACGTGCTTTTACGACTGTTCTTACGAGGGGTTTGTGAATGGATATCGGCTATTTCCTGAAGCTGATGACGGAGAAGAACGCCTCCGACATGTTTCTGACCACCGGCGCGCCTGTCTATATCAAGGTGGAAGGCAAGCTCTACCCACTCGGTAGCACCGGCCTGCCGCCGGGCATGGTCAAGAAGATCGCCTACTCGCTGATGGACGAGGGCCAGGTGCCGCTGTTCGAACGCGACCTCGAGCTCAACATGGCGCTGGCGCTGCAGGACTCGGGCCGCTTCCGCATCAACGTGTTCAAGCAGCGCGGTGAGGTCGGGATGGTGATCCGCTCGATCCGCAGCGTGATCCCCTCGATCGAGGAGCTGCAGCTGCCGCAGGTGCTCAAGGAAATCATCATGGCCCCGCGCGGGCTGGTGCTGATCGTCGGATCGACCGGGTCGGGCAAGTCGACCACGCTGGCGTCGATGATCGACCACCGCAACAGCAATACCGCGGGCCACATCCTCACCATCGAGGATCCGATCGAGTACCTGCACAAGCACAAGCAGTCGATCGTCAACCAGCGCGAAGTCGGCATCGACACCCACGCGTTCCATAACGCGCTGAAGAATGCGATGCGCGAGGCGCCGGACGTGATCCTGATCGGCGAGATCCTCGACGCGACGACCATGGAAGCGGCCATCGCGTTCGCCGAGACCGGCCACATCTGCCTGGCGACGCTGCACTCCAACAATGCCGACCAGACGATCGAGCGCATCCTCAACTTCTTCCCCGAGGGCGCGCACAAGAACGTGTTGATGAACCTCTCGCTGAACCTCAAGGCGGTGGTGTCGCAGCGGCTGGTGGTCGGGGTGGATGGCCGGCGCATGCCCGCCGCCGAGATCCTGATCAACACACCGATGATTCGCGACCTGCTGCGGCGCGGTCAGATCCACGAACTCAAGCAGGCGATGGAGCAATCGCTGGAAGAGGGCATGGAAAGTTTCGACCAGTGCCTGTTCCGGCTGTACAAGGACGGCAAGGTCGAGCGCGAGGAGTGCTTGCGCGCGGCCGATTCGCGCGATGGCCTGGCGCTGAAGTTCCGCCTGTCCGAGGGCTCCAGCGGTGAACACGATCCTTACGCCGATGTCTTCGGCGCCGGTGCCAGCCAACACTGACCGTTGCAGCCTACGCCGCGCGTGGATCGCATGACCCGATTGCGTGCGGATTCCGGTCCTTCGGCTTACGGCCAGACCCGGTTACGGCGCGTCGGGCTGCCGTTCCGGACGCGCGGCATCGAATGCCGGGAGCGCAAGGCAGGTTTCCTCGATGCGGACCAGGGTCGGATACGGCGTCAGGTCGACCGCGAAGCGGCGCGCATTGTAGAGCTGCGGGATCAGGCAGCAGTCGGCAATCGTCGGCGCATTGCCGTCGCAGAACGCGCCAGTCGACGGGTGATCCTGCAACATCGCTTCGAAGGCGACGAAGCCTTCGTTGATCCAGTGCCGCACCCAGACGTCGCGCTCGGCTTGCGGCACGCCCCAGTCGCGCTCGAAATACTGCAGCACGCGCAGGTTGTTGAGCGGGTGCATGTCGCATGCAACCAGTTGCGCCAGCGCACGCACGCGCTGGCGCTCGCGCGCAGTCGCCGGCAGCAGCGAAGGCGCCGGCCACATTTCGTCAAGATATTCGAGGATCGCCAGCGACTGCCGCAGCGTGCGATTGCCGTGCTGCAGCACCGGCACCAGTTGCTGGGGATTGGTGACGCGGAAATCGTCCGAGTGCTGCTCGCCGCCGTCGCGCACGAGGTGCACCGGTGTGATTTCGTAGGTCAGCCCTTTCAGGTTGAGGCCGATGCGCACACGATAAGCGGCGCTGGAACGCCAGTACGAAAACAGGCACAGCCGTTCGGTCACCATACCGCCACCTTACGCTCCCCTTGCGGTGCCGCCGTGTTCACACTTTGCTGCTGCACCTTAGCCGGTGCCGCGACCCTGCGGTAGACCGCTGGTCGCGCAGACCGGCACGTCGGGCAGCTCCGATCTCCTTTCAGATCAGGGTGCAGGCTGGCGCTCGATGCGCTGCTCGATCGCGCCGAAGATGCTCCGGCCCCCTGCATCCAGCATTTCGATCCGGACCAGATCGCCGAAAACCATGAAGGGTGTCTGCGGCTTGCCCAGCTCCAGCGTCTCCACCGTACGTTTCTCGGCAAAACACGAGGCACCCTTGCCGGTGTCTTCATTGGCGATCGTGCCGGAACCCACGATCGTGCCGGCCGACAACGGCCGCGTCCGTGCCGCGTGCGCAACCAGCTGGGCGAAATCGAACTGCATGTCGACGCCTGCTTCGGGTGCGCCGAACCACTCACCGTTGATATGGGTGACCAGCGGCAAATGCACCTTGCTGTCGCGCCAGGCATCACCCAGTTCGTCGGGGGTCACGAACACCGGCGACAGGGTGGAGCGCGGCTTGGATTGCAGGAAGCCGAACCCCTTGGCAAGCTCGCCGGGGATCAGGTTGCGCAGGGAGACATCGTTGACCAGCCCGACCAGCTGGATGTGCGATGCGGCCTGCTCCGGGGTAGCCGCCATCGGCACGTCGTCGGTAACGACGACGATCTCGGCTTCCAGATCGATGCCATGGGCCTCGTCAAACACCCGCACCGGTTCGCGCGGGCCGTAAAAACCGGCACTGGTGGCCTGGTACATCAGCGGGTCGGTGTAGAAGCTTTCCGGCACCTCGGCGCCGCGCGCGCGGCGCACGCGTGCGACATGCGGCAGATATGCACTGCCATCGACAAATTCGTAGGCGCGCGGCAACGGCGCAGCCAGTTGCGCCGTGTCCAGGTCGAAGGCGCCGTCGGCACTGCCGTCGTTGAGCGCATCCGACAACGCAGCAAGACGCGGCGCGAGGCTGGACCAGTCCTCAAGCGCGCGCTGCAGGGTCGGCGCGATGCCGGTGGCGCGCACGGCGTGGCTGAGGTCGCGCGACACGACAATAAGCGTGCCGTCGCGGCCGCCTTCCTTCAAGGAACCGAGTTTCATGCGAATAGACCGGCGGCGTGGAAAACAGGCGCGGATTGTACCGCGCCGCTTTAACGCCTCATTTGGCATGCATTGCAACGTGCCGCCGCGCGCCAGGTCATCCGCTTGCGGTCGTTCCTTGCGCCGCATCGCCAGACGCGTCGTCACCCTGGAAACCACCGGCGCGATAGGTCAGCACCAGCGTGTCGCGATGGCCATTGGCGCTCAGCGGCTGGATCGGCGTGGATTCGTGGATCACGCGCGCGTCGTCCAGCAGCAGGAGCGTCCACGGCTCGAACAGCGTGAAACGCTGGCCGTTCGGACCCGCGGCTTCAAACACGCGGGTTTCGCCGCCCGTGATGCCGCCGCGAGCGACCAGGAATACTGCGACGAAATCGACGCCGTCGCGATGCGCGCCTTCCGGCGTCGGACGTCCAATGCCCTCAGCGGTATCGATCCGGAACTGATGGGCTTCGACGAACCAGGTGCGCTCGTTTTTCAGCTGCGAAAACTGAGTCGCGAGCCCCCGCAACAGCTGCGGCCATGCCGGCTGCGCGATCACGTCAGCGCGGATCGGCTCGAACCAGCGATGCATGCCGCCGTGCAGCGCGTTGTACTCCTGCGACTGCCAATGCGCGCGATGCGGAGATTGGACAACGGCCTCGCCATCGACCACGAAACAGGAATGCCGGCGCTTGCGGTAGTTTCCGCCGTCCTTGAGGTGGTGGTCGGGAGGGAGATCTTCCCAGCTGCCCTTCAGGGCTTCCAGCGCGGGGATGTCGAAGCGGCACAACGCCGCGACGCTATCGGGCGCGAGCACGGCGTATCCACGCCCGCGCATTTGCCCGCTCAAGGCATCGACTGGAGTGAACGGCGCTGCAAAGCTCGCGACCATGGCTGCCCCCCGTTTCGATTCACGCATGTTTGATTACAGATGTTCGCCAGCCGCAAAGCAAAAACCCGCTCTAGGCGGGTTTTTACCGTGCTGCAAGACTTTGGTTTGGCAGCCCCGGATGGATTCGAACCACCGATGCCTGAGTCAGAGTCAGGTGCCTTACCGCTTGGCTACGGGGCTATTTTGTAGTCAGGGATCGGCCCTTCTGGGGCCGACCCTGACGTCGCCGGTCCGGCAGAGCCGGACCGGCTCCCGCGTACAAGCTGTGCTTGTTCGCGGGCGACACTATTACTACAACGGCCTCGTTGAACTGTCGCCGAGACGTTGCGCAGCTTAGCGCTTCGAGAACTGGGTGGCGCGACGCGCCTTGTGCAGGCCGACCTTCTTGCGCTCGACTTCGCGGGCGTCGCGGGTCATGAAACCGGCCTTGCGCAGCCCGTCTTTCAACGACTCGTCGTACTCGACCAGGGCGCGCGAGATGCCCAGGCGGATGGCGCCGGCCTGGCCGGTGTTGCCACCACCCGCAACCGTCACCAGGATGTCGAACTTGTCGGTCGACTTGGTGAGCTCGAGCGGTTGGCGCACGATCATGCGCGCGGTCTCGCGGCCGAAGAAGTCTTCGATCGTGCGGTCGTTGATGGTGATCTTGCCCTCGCCCTTGCGCAGGAACACGCGGGCGGTGGAGGACTTGCGGCGGCCAGTGCCGTAATTCTGGGCCGAGCTGCTGTTCGGTGTATTGGCCATGATCAGATATCCAAAACTTGCGGCTGCTGGGAGGCGTGCGGATGGTTCGGGCCGGCGTAGACCTTGAGCTTGCGGTACATGGCGCGGCCGAGCGGATTCTTCGGCAGCATGCCCTTGACGGCAGTCTCGATCACGCGCTCCGGGTGACGCTGTAACGCCTGGCCGAGCGACTCGGACTTGAGGTTGCCGACGTAACCGGTGAACCGGTAATACATCTTGTCGGCCAGCTTGTTGCCGGTGACCGCGATCTTCTCGGCGTTGATGACCACCAGATAATCGCCGGTATCGACGTGTGGGGTGAACACCGGCTTGTGCTTGCCGCGCAGGCGGCGTGCGAGCTCGGAGGCGAGGCGACCCAAGGTCTTGCCGTTGGCGTCGACCACATACCAGTCGCGCTGGACGGTCTCGTTCTTGGCGCTGAAAGTCTTCATGAAGGAGCTCTTATCGGTACATGGTCGGGCTGATTCCGGCGGCTTCCCGGCGGAATTTCGCGCTCGCGATGTAATTGCGGGACTAAAGAGGCGGAATGATAGCGGCCCGGCCGAGGCATCGCAAGCCGGCAAAAGCCCCGTGCTAGCATCGGCGGTCATGTCCGAGGCCGTCCGCCGTCCTGGTTCCAGTCCCAAGGCCGGCCTGCTGGTGGCACTCACCGACCAGTGCGTGCAGTGCGGATTGTGCCTGCCGGCGTGCCCGACCTACGCCTTCGACCGGAGCGAGGCTGAATCGCCCCGCGGCCGCATCGCCCTGGCGCGGGCCTGGGAACTCGAATTGATCCCGCCGACGCCGACCGGCGACGCCCATCTCGACCATTGCCTGGGCTGCGGCCGCTGCGAAGCGGTCTGCCCGGCCGGCGTGCAGTATGGCCCCCTGCTGATCCAGGCACGCGCGCGTCAGCGCGAACGCCGCCCAACGGGATGGAGCCAGCGTGGAATCGAATGGCTGGCACCCCGACCTGCCCTGCTGGGCGGTTTGCTGGCGGCATATCGAATCCTGTACCCGCTGCTGCCATCGCAGCTGCGCCCGCTGCCGCGGCCACCGGCGCCGGAACGCCTGTCGCAGGGGACGGACGGCGACCAAGTCGTCTCGGTGTTCCTGGGTTGCGTGGCACGCCCGTACGAAGCCGGACTACGCGATGCGCTGCGCCGCCTGTGCGCCGCCGTCGGCGTCGCCATCATCGTCCCGCAGGCACAGACCTGTTGCGGCACGCTGCACGCGCACGCCGGCAACATCGCCCGTGCAGACGCGCTGGCGGCATCCAATCGCAGCGCCTTCGCCCAATCCGGCACCGTGCTGACGTTGGCCAGCGGTTGTCATGGCGCGGTCGCCGCTGGCCTGGAGGACACTGCCGAGGTGGTCGATGCGCTTGATTTCCTCGCCCGCCACGCCGCCCGCCTGTGCTTGCGCCAGGTCGAACAACGCATCGCCCTGCATGTGCCTTGTACCCAGCGCAGCCGGGTGCGCAGTAATGGCGCCACCCGCGCCCTGCTCGCGCGCGTGCCGGGACTGGAGATCGTCGAACTCGATGCGGGATTCGGTTGTTGCGGTGCCGCCGGCACCCAGATGCTTACCGAGCCGGAACGCGCTGCCGCCTACCGCCAGCCGCTGCTGGAGCAACTGGCCGCCTCCGGTGCGACCCGCCTGCTCAGCGCCAATATCGGCTGCCGGCTGCATTTCGCCAACGGCACACGCGTTCGGGTGCAACATCCACTCGAATTCCTCGCCGAGTGCCTGCAATGAACTCACGTGACTTCAGCCTGCTCGACCGCTTGCTGATCGATGCCCAGAACGCGCTGGGCACGGTATTCGGCAGCGCCCGCGCCGAGCGTGCCAACCCCGGCGCCGACCTGCCCGAGATCGTGCTGGACGAGGACGAACGCCGGCACGCCGCCGGGCTGATGCGCGTCAACCATGTCGGCGAGGTCTGCGCGCAGGCGCTGTATGTCGGCCAAGCTGCAGTCGCGCGCGACGAAAGCACCCGCGTGCAGTTGCTCGTGGCGGCGCAGGAGGAAACCGATCACCTCGCCTGGTGCGCCGATCGCCTGCGCGAGCTCGACAGCCGCCCGAGCCTGCTCAACCCGCTGTGGTACGCCGGCAGCTATGCGATCGGCGTGCTCGCCGGATTGCGCGGCGACGGCTGGAACCTCGGCTTCGTGGTCGAGACCGAGCGCCAGGTCGAGGCCCATCTCGCAGAACACTTGCAGACGCTGCCAGAAGCCGACGCCCGCAGCCGGGCGATCCTGACGACGATGAAGGCCGATGAGGCGCGCCACGCCCAGAACGCGGAGGCGCAAGGGGCCCGACTGCTGCCGCAACCGATCCCGACGTTGATGGCGGCGGCGTCAAAGCTGATGAAGACAATTGCCTACAGGATTTGATAGGTCCCTCATGGAAGTACAGCCCCTTTTAGTAAAAGGGGCGCGCGACAGCGGGGGTAATTGGAAGCTAAGCCCGGGGCCCGAAGTTTGCGTAGCAAACTTTGGGTAGCAATTTGGTCATTCGACCAAATTGCGCGCGTGGAACAGCTCCTCGATTTCGCGCTTGAGCAGCGCCTCGATCTTCATCCGGTCCTTGAACGAGAGGTTCTTCGCCTTTTCCTCGAACAGGTAGTTGTCGAGGTCGAAGTCCTTCAGGTGCATCTTGGTGTGGAAGATGTTTTCCTGGTAGACGTTCACGTCGAACATCTCGTAGCGCGAGCGGATGTTCTTGGCGAGGAATTCCTGGATCGAATTGATCCGGTGGTCGATGTAATGCTTCTTGCCCTTGACGTCGCGGGTAAAGCCGCGCACCCGGTAGTCCATCACCACGATGTCGGACTCGAGGGTCTCGATCAGGTAGTTCAATGCTTTCAGCGGCGAGATCACGCCGCAGGTAGCGACGTCGATGTCGGCACGGAACGTGGCGATGCCGTGTTGCGGATGCGTTTCCGGATAGGTGTGCACGGTGATGTGCGACTTGTCCATGTGCGCGACCACGGCGTCGGAGATCACGCCCCGGGCATCGGCGCGGTCGATCACCGGCTGCTCGGAAATCAGCATCGTCACCGACGCGCCCTGGGGATCGTAGTCCTGGCGCGCGATGTTGAGGATGTTGGCTCCGACGATCTCGGCGACGTCGCTCAGGATCTGCGTCAGCCGATCGGCGTTGTACACCTCGTCGATGTACTCGATGTAGCGTTGCCGCTGCTCCTCGGAGACGGCATAGCAGACATCGTAGATGTTGAATGACAACGCCTTGGTCAGGTTGTTGAACCCTTGCAACTTCAGGCGTGGCAGCGGTTTGACCACGGCGGTGGGTCTCTGGAAGAGCAGCGGCGGCTGGCGAGGGGCGGGATTATGCGGCATCCAGCTGGGCAGCGGTGACGCCCTGGCCGATTGCGGGGCAACGGGGGGCCTGGCTCGGGATTTGCCGCCGGCGCGGCAACGGCCTACTCTCTTGGAATGTCTGCCGTCCCCCCACGCAACTTCGCCCCTGTCATCGTGCCCGCGCACCGCCGCCCGACCAGCCCACTGGCGCCGGATGCCGTCGTGCTCGATCGTTTCCTGGGCTATTGCCACCGCCGTCGCTATCCGCCGCGCACCGACGTGTTCCGCCCGGGCGATCCGGCTGGCACGCTCTATTACGTGGTCAACGGTTCGGTCAGCATCATCACCGAGGAAGACGACGATCGCGAGCTGGTCCTGGGCTACTTCGGTGTCGGTGAATTCGTCGGCGAGATGGGCCTGTTCATCGAGTCGGATCGCCGCGAAGTCATCCTGCGCACACGCACCCCGTGCGAGTTGGGCGAGATCAGTTACGAGCGCCTGTACCAGTTGTTCGATGGCCCGCTCGCCGGTGATGCCACCAAGCTGGTGTACGCGATCGGTGCGCAGCTGTCGCGGCGCCTGCTCGATACCAGCCGCAAGGCCGGGCGCCTGGCTTTCCTCGACGTCACCGATCGCATCATCCGCACCCTGCACGACCTCACCCGCGAGCCGGAGGCGATGTCCCACCCGCAGGGCACGCAGCTGCGCGTGTCGCGCCAGGAACTGGCCAGGCTGGTCGGCTGCTCGCGCGAGATGGCCGGGCGCGTGTTGAAGAAGCTGCAGGTCGACGGCGTGTTGCACGCGCGTGGCAAGACAGTCGTGTTGTACGGCACGCGCTAGTGCCGCGCGCGCAGGCGCCGTTCGACTCCCCCCTCGCCGGCGAACCACGAATCCGCGCGGCCGCCATTGGCGACGCCAGCGACGTCGCACCGCTTCTGGAAGCACTCGGTTATCCCTGCAGTCGCGATGAAGCGGCTGAACGTATCGCCGTCCTCCTGGGCGATCCGTGCCAGCATCTGCTGCTGGCCGAAGTTGCCGGCCAGACCTGCGGGCTGGTCACACTGGACGTGCGTTATTCGCTGACCCGCGGCGCCAACCATGCACGCATCACGGCGCTGGTGGTCACTGAGCGCTGCAGTCGTCAAGGCCTCGGCCGACGCCTGTTGCGCGAAGTGGAAGGAATCGCACGCCGCGCCGGCGCCTCCCGGATCGAAGTCACCAGCAACATCCGCCGCAGCGAGGCGCACTCGTTCTATCACGGCTGTGGCTATGCCGACGGCTCGCGGCATTTCTTCAAGCTGCTAGGCGATTGATACACGCTCGTCTGACTTGTAGAGCCGAGCTCGGCTCGGCTGCTCCTGCGGCAAGCCGAGCAGAGCTCGGCTCTACGAGGCCGGCGCCTTGCGAAGAACCCTGAGTCCGGGTCATGCCGCTCCTACGCAGCAGCGACGACGACGTCGCCAGCGCGATTGGTGCATCCCCAGTTGATGAAAGGGGTGCCGGGCGGTAATTCGCGGCGAAACTTCTCCATGTTCGACGCCTTTGGATTCACCACCACCGGATGCAGCGCAAGCTTGAGCAACGGAAGATCCGCGCTGCTGTCGGAATAGGCGATCGCGATCGGGGCCACGTAGCCGTGGTTGGCCAGGCAAACGAGCTTGTTCGCGGCATGGCAGTGGTCAACGGTGATCAGCCCGCCCAGGAAAGGACCTTCGTGGCTGCCGACGACGGGCACATCCATTCGTTCGACGATCGCCAGGATCGCGTGCGCCAGTTCCGGCGGCGCGCCGGTGGCGATGACGACGCGGTCGCCCGCCCGCAGGTGCCTGTCGAGCACCCCCATCGCGATTGGAAGCAGCGCGGCGCGCAGATGATCAGTGCGATCCAGGACATAGCGCTTGATCAACGCGTTGAGGTCGCGATAGTCGGCAAGCCCGAACGTGGCGATCCATAGATAACCGGAAATCCCGTGGCGACGCGTGGGCACGACCGCCAGCAGCGGCAGCAGCACGATCGACGCCAGGATCGCGGCCAGCGCGCGCAGCACACTGCGGCGCAGCAGCCACTGGACCAGGTCGCCACCGGAGTCGCCCCGGTACAAGGTGTTGTCGAAGTCGAACACCACCAGCGGTGCGTCGGCGCGCGGTTGCGGGAACACGTTAGTTTGCCGGTCAGTCATGCCGGAAAGAATAACCGCTGCAGCGCCGCGCCCGGATCGGCCTCGCGCATGAACGCTTCACCGACCAGGAACGCATCGATGCCCGCGTTACGCATGCGTTCGACATCGGCCGGTACCACGATCCCGCTCTCGGTGACGAGGATACGGTCGCGCGGCACCGCATCGCGCAGCGCCAGCGTGGTGTCGAGCGAGACCTCGAACGTGCGCAGGTTGCGGTTGTTGATGCCGAGCAGCGGCGCCGGCACCTGCAGGGCGCGTTCAAGCTCGTCGATGTCGTGCACCTCGACCAGCACATCCATGCCCAGGTCCATCGCCAGCGTCGTCATGTCTGCCAGTTGCACGTCGTCGAGCGCGGCGACGATCAGCAGGATGCAATCGGCGCCGAGCACGCGCGCCTCATGCACCTGCCAGGCGTCGATGATGAAGTCCTTGCGCAGCACCGGCAGTGCGCAGGCCGCGCGCGCCTGTTGCAGGTAGGCGTCTGCACCCTGGAAGAAGTCGGCATCCGTCAGCACCGACAGGCAGGCCGCACCACCGGCCGCGTAGCTGCGCGCGATCGCGGACGGATCGAAGTCGGCACGGATCACGCCTTTCGATGGACTCGCCTTCTTGATTTCGGCGATCACCGCCGGCAATCCGGCCGCGAACTTCTCATGGATCGCGTCGGCGAAGCCGCGCGTTGGCGCCATGCCGGCCGACCGCGCCGATAATTCGCGCAATGAAACGCGCGCGCTGCGCTCGGCAACCTCTTCGGCCTTGCGTCGCAGGATCTGGCGCAGCACGTCGTCGTGCACGATTGGGCTCATTTCCCGGCTCCTTCGCGTCGCGGCAGCGGTGTGCCGGGTTTCCAGTGTTGCAACTGCAGGGTATCGAGCAAGGCGACGATCTCGGTGCGCGCCGCCAGCTCATGGACCGGCAGCGCCACCAGGTCGCCATCGCGCGCCCATTCGAGCGGGCGGCGTGCGGCGGCGACCTCATCGAGCTGCGTCTCGATCGCGTCCTGCGGCAGCCCCACGGCCCGCAGCTGCGCCTGCATGATCGCCGCGACCTCGCCGCTGGCGCGGCCGCGTTCGTAGCCGCCGATATCCTTGAGCACGACCAGTTCCGGGGCGAACGCGGCGGCGACCGCGGCGACCGCGCGCAGGTCGTCATCCTCGCGGTTGCCGGCCTGGCCCAGGAGGATCGCCAGCCGACCGTTGCGCCCGCGCGCGCCGATGGCCTGCAGAAATCCGTGCAGGCCTTCGGGGTTATGGGCGTAGTCGAGATAGACCTGCAAACCGCCGAAGCACCAATGCTGCAGGCGGCCAGGATTGTCGTGGGCCGTTGTGCCGAAGCGCGACAGCACCGTCGCGATGGTTGCAGGCGCGATGCCGAGCGCCGGCGCGGCCAGTGCCGCGGCGGCAATGTTGGCGATGTTGTAGGCGGCACGCGCGGACAACGTGAGCGGCATCGTCGCGATCTCGCCAAGGTCCTGCACCACGCCATCGCGTGACAACAGCAGGCGGCCTGCGCGCGCCCCGCAAGTCGCGCCGCCGCTTTGGCGATGCGCCGCCAGCGTGGCCAGGTCGAAGTCGAGCGCGAACCAGCCGATGGGGCACGAAAGCGCCTGCGCCCGGCGCACCAGCACCGGGTCGTCGGCGTTCAGTACCAGCAGTCCGTCGGCGCCGATCGCGCGTGCGATCGTCAATTTGACCGCGGCCAGATCATCGAGGTCGTGGATGCCGTATTCGCCAAAATGATCGGCGCTGACATTGGTGACGATGGCGACATCGGCGTGGCAGAGCGCCAAGCCGCGGCGCAGCAGGCCGCCGCGCGCGGTTTCCAGGATCGCCGCCTGCGCGCGCAGGTGCCGCAATGCGGTGCGCGTCCCGGTCGGACCGGAAAAGTCCCCGGATTCCAGCGAATCGCCATCGAAAAACACGCCGTCAGTGCAACTGTGCGCGGTGTGCCAGCCGTGCGCGCGCGCCATCGCGGCCAGCAGGCGCACCGTGGTGGTCTTGCCGTTGGAGCCGGTGACGAGCGCAGTCGGGATGGCATGCAAGGCGGGCCAGTCGACCTGCGATGGCGACGGCAACGCATCGACAGGCCAGGTGCGACTGCCATCCCCTGCGCCGATCGATACGGCGTCATCGTCGGGGAGGAACGGCAATGCACGCGCGTTGGCTTCGCGCAGCAGGGCAATCAACCCGGGATTGGCCTCGGCGCACGCCACTGCCTTGAGCGTCCGCAACGCCAGATCCTCGTCCCAGATCGCCGCATGGCCGGGTGCGTGGAGCACGCTGTGCTCTTCGCTTCGTCCTCCGGGAAAGGCAATGGCCGACCACCACGCCCATTCGTTGATTTCGGTGGCGACATAGAGCTGGTCTGATGGTGCGACGAAAGCCAGTGAAACGCCGCTGCGGTGTTTGCGGACGAGGGCTTCTGCGTCCGGCCAACCGAGCGCGCAACGCGTACTGGCGACGCTGTCGCGCCAGAGCGCGAGTGTGTTGTCGTCGAACGACTGCCCGCGCGCCGTTTCCAACGCTGCGCCGGTGCTGGAAAAATAAAAATTGCAGCCGGTCAGCCGACGCGAATCCTCGAACGGTTCCGACACGGCCTAGTCGCTTTCTTCGCGCTCGAACACCAGCCCGCGTTCGTCGCGCACCACGCCAGCCATCGCGACGAAAGCGGATTCCTCCGACCTCGGGCTCAAAGTCGGCGACTGCAGGAACGGCAACTGCACCTTCGGCGTGGACTTGGGCAGTTCGCCTTGGGGCTGGAACTTGATGATCTGCTTCCACGACCGCACCAGCGCATCGGCGAACACCAGCACCAGGTCACCCGGTCCGGCCATGCGCAGCGCGGCATCGATTGCTTCCTGTTCGTCGGGAATGATCGAGATCGCAGCCTCGGCAACGCCTTGTGCCTGCAATCGCGCGGCGATCAGGCGCGGCACTTCGTTTCCATTGCGACCGCGCAGGGCATCGTCGCGGCGGCAGACATAGTGGTCGAACTTGCCGGCGACCGCATCGGCGATCGCGTGCAGGTCTTCGTCGCGGCGATCGCCGGGCCCGGCGAGGACGACGATGCGCCGGGCCGCAACGTCCAGCCGCTGCGCCAGGTCGGCCATGACCCCGACCGCATGCGCGTTGTGGCCGTAATCCATCAGCACCTTGAACGGATGCTCGTTGTAGACATTCAGGCGCCCGGGCGTCTGGAAGAACGTGGTGTCGAAGGTGCGCAGCCCGTGCCGGATCGGATCGAGCTTGATGCCGAGCGAAAACGCCATCGCCGCGGCCACCATCGCATTCTGCACGTTGTGCAGGGCGCGGCCTTCCAGCGTCGCCGGGATCAGGTGGGTCCACAGCAACGGGATGTGGCTGCCCTTGTCGTACAGCGTGATCATGTGGCCGTTGACGCCGGCTTCGAGCGCACAGGCGCGCCCCCCGGCGCGGATGTGCTCGCGGACCAGTGCGTGCGACGGGTTCATCGTCACGTAGCAGATCACCTTGGCGTCGGTGTGGGCGGACATCTTCAGCACATTCGGGTCGTCGGCATTGAGCACCGCGCATTCGGTCGCCACCTCGACCACGATGCGCTTGATCTCGGCCAGCTGGTCGAGCGTGTCGATGCCCTTCATCCCGAGGTGGTCGGACTGCACGTTGAGTACCGCGCCGACATCGACCGCGGGCACGCCCATGCCCGCGCGCAACAGCCCGCCGCGCGCGGTTTCCAGGATCGCAATGTCGATCTGCGGATCCGACAACACCATGCGTGCCGACACCGGTCCGGTCATGTCGCCTTCGACCGTGCGCTGGCCGTCGATGTAGACGCCGTCGGTGGTGGTCAGGCCCGGCGTGTAGCCGGCCATCTTGGTGATGTGCGAAAGCATGCGCACGGTGGTGGTCTTGCCATTGGTGCCGGTGACCGCGGCGATCGGCACCCGCGCCGGCGTGCCCGGCGGGAACAGCATGTCGATCACCGGACCGGCGGCGTCGCGTGGCGTGCCTGTGCTCGGCGCAACGTGCATGCGAAACCCAGGCGCGGCATTGACCTCGCAGATCGCGCCGCCGGCGGACTTGTAGCTTTCGGCGATGTTGGACGAGATGAAATCGACGCCGCCCACGTCCAGCCCGATCGCGCGCACCGCGCGCACCGCCATGTCGCGGTTGTCGGGATGGATGATGTCGGTGACATCGGTCGCGGTGCCGCCGGTGGACAGGTTGGCGGTGGAGCGCAATGGCACGATCTCGTCTTGCTTCGGAATCGATCCGGCGTCGTAACCGGCGCGTGCCAGCATCAGCTCGGCCTGCGCGTCGAGTTCCAGCCGCGTCAGGACTTTCTCGTGGCCGACGCCACGACGCGGATCCTGGTTCACCAGCTCGACCAGTTCGGTCACGGTGTGCCGGCCATCGCCGACCACATGCCCCGGCGTACGCCGGGTGGCGGCGATCAACTCGCCGTTGACCACCAGCAGGCGATGGTCGTCGCCGGCGACGAAGGTCTCGACGATCACCGAACTCGAATGAACACGCGCGGCCTCGAACGCGGCCCGGATCTCGTCGTCGCCGGTGATGTTGATGGTGATGCCGCGGCCGTGGTTGCCGTTGTACGGCTTGAGTACCACCGGGCCGCCGAGCTTCCTGGCCGCCTTCAACGCGCCGGCATTGTCGGACACCAGTTCCTGGCGCGGCACCGGCAATCCCAGCGAGCCGAGGATCCGGTTGGTCTCCTCCTTGTCGCTGGCCAGTTCGACCGCGATATGCGGGGTCTTGCCCGTCACCGTGGCCTGGATGCGTTGCTGGTACTTGCCATGGCCGAACTGCACCAGCGATTGCTGGTTCAGGCGCAGCCACGGGATGTTGCGTTCCTCGGCCGCGCGCACCAGCGATGCGGTCGACGGTCCCAGCGCGCGGCGCTGCGCATAGCGGATGAAATCGTCGCGCGCCGTGTCCCAGTTCCAGGGATCGGTCACGCTCGGCGCGCGCAATTCCGCCGGCAGCAGCGACTCCAGCAGTTTCAGCGCCAGCTCGCCGGCGGCGATGCCTTCTTCCTTCTGCGCGTATTCGTAGACCACCGAGTACACGCCCGGGCGGCCGTCGATGCTGCGGGTCTTGCCGAAGCTGACATCTTCGCCGGCGACGTTCTGCAACTCGATCGCGACGTGTTCCAGCACATGGCCCAGCCAGGTGCCTTCGCCCTCGCGCATGCGGCGCACGAATCCGCCCGGTTCGCGGTACGAGCAGCCATGTCCGGCCAGACCCGGCAACGCAGCGAGCAGACCATCGATGAAGGCCGGCCCCAGCCGCGCCGTCGGCCACGCCTCCAGCACGCCCAGGTCCAACTCCTGGCGGATGACCGGGAAGTGCGCGTAAAGCGACGGGCCGACATACACGGTACGGTTGAGGATTCGCATGGTCATCCCGGTCAGAGTTTCGCAGTCACCAGCGCGCCGGGCGACGCCTGGCGCGTATGCAGGTCGTAGCTGGCACCGGCGACCAGCAGGTGCACGGTGAGGCCGAGCAGGCAGACCGGCTGGTTCTGGCTGACCTCGGCCATCGATGAAAACGTCAATCCGCCGGCATCGACCACCGTCACCGCACCACTGCCCTCGACTTCGAGCACGTTGTCCGGGCCGACGAAGGCCGCTGTGTCCTCGTCCAGGCCGATGCCGATCGCGAACGGGTTGTAGGCCAGCGCCGCGACCAGGCGCCCGAGCCGGTCACGCTGGCGGAAATGCTGGTCGATGATGAAACGGTTGGTCAGGCCCAGGCCGGGCGCCAGCCGCACGCTGCCAGCGTGGGGCGACGAGCCTTCCTTGCCGAAAGCGATCATGTGCTCGCTGAGGATGCTGGCGCCCGCGCTGGTCCCAGCCACGTGCATGCCCGCGGCATTGCGGCTGCGGATCAGTTTCGCCGCCGGCGTGCCGCCAAGAATCGTCGAAATGCGCAACTGGTTGCCACCGGTGAAGAACACCCCGCTGGCGCTCTCGAGCCGGCGCAGGTAGTCGTCGCGCTGGCCATCGTCGCGGTCGGCGAAATCGATCTCCTCGCTGCGGCCGGCTTCCAGCCGTTCGAACAGTTCGACATAGCGGGCACCGGTATCGGCGCGGCGGCTGGCGGTCGGGATCACCACGATGTCGGCGTCGCGGCCGCCACAGAGCTGCACGAACCGCTTGAGGATGCGCCGCCTGCTTTCCTTCTCTTCAGCGCCACCGATCGGAATGATCCAACCGCGTTCCTGCCCTTCGGCAACCTTGCTTGGCATTACAGCCACGACTCCTGGAAAGAACGTCGACCTGCGCCAGCGGCCGCAATATCGACGATTTATACGACCTCGAAAATACCACGCCGCTGCAGCACGCCGGCGCGAACATGCGCCACGCCGCCCACGAACACGTCGCTGATGGCGCAGTCGCTGTCCAGCACGACCAGGTCGGCGTCGGCACCCACCGCGATCCGGCCCTTGCCGGCCAGGCGCAGCAGGCGCGCCGGGTTGCTGGTGAAGGCCGGCAGCGCCTGCTCCAGCCGCAGCCCACGCGCCAACAGCGCCTGCAGCGTTGCCAGCAACGCACCGGAGTCGCCGACGTCCATGCGGCAGACGCGGCCGTCGGCGTCGAAACACGGCAGGCAGCCACCGGCATCGGAGCTGATGGTGACGCGCTCGGGCGACGCGCCACTGTCGAGATAGCGCAGCAGCGCTTCGTCGGCCGACCACGCGTCTTCATCGTCGTCGACCGGGAATGCGGTGATGTCGATCGTGCAGCCACGCTGCGCCAGCGCCAGCGCTTCATCGAACAGCGCCTTGCGCCGATTGACGTGGGTCGGATTGAACACCCGCGGCGGCAACTCGCTGCCGTCCAACGCCTGTCGCACCAGTGCCAGTCCGCGCGCACCGTCGCCCAGATGCAGATGCACGATGCCGGCCTTGCCGGTCATCAGCCCGGCGACGTGCGCCTCCGAGGCCAGCCGCAGAAGTTCGTCGAGACTGGGCTGGCTGGAGCGGTGATCGCTGATCGCGACCTCGCCAACTCCGATCAGCGGCTCGGCGAAGACGATGTCGCCGCGCACGCTGCCGGTCAGCGTCGTTGGCGGCAGGTGGTAACCGCCGCTGTAGCCCCACGCGCCCAGGCCCTGCTCGCGCAAGGCATAGAGCGTGGCGACCAGCTCGCGGGTGCCGCGGGCGACGTCGTCGGTGCCGAGCAGGCCGATCACCGTGGTCACGCCGGCGCGGGTGTAGCGCGACAGGTCCGGCGCCGGCACGCGGCTGCTGAAGCCGGCCTCGCCACCGCCACCGGTGACATGCACATGGCCGTCGACCAGGCCCGGGATCAGGCGCCGGCCTTCCAGGTCGATGTCCTGCACTGCCAGCGCCGCCGGTAGCTCCAGTGCGTCGGTGCCCATCCACAGCACCTTGCCGCCACCGAGCAGCAGATGGCGGATGCCCAGCGCCTGCGGGGCATACACGTTGGCGTTGCGGAGCAACTGCAAACGCGGCGCGCGGCCGGTGCCGTCATCAGCAGCGGCGCTCCCGGACCCGTCTATTCCCCCGTTCATTCCTTTGACCAGCCGTAGGCGCGCTCGACCTTGGCGACGCGGATCTCGAAGCCCTGGTACCAGTCGCGGCGACCGCGCTCGCGCGCCGCGGTGTGCTCTGCGTGCAGGCGCCAGGCTTTGATCGCCTCCTCGCTGTCCCAGTACGCGACGGTGATGCCGAAGCCGGCCGCATCGCGCGAGGATTCGACGCCGAGGAAACCCGGCTGCTGCCGCGCCAGCTCGACCATGCGAGACGAGGTTTCGTCGTATCCCGCGGCGTCGTCATCGTTGCGCCGTGACGAAAAAATCACCGCGTAGTACGGCGGTGGCGGCAGCTTGGCGAAGCCGTCGGTAATGCTCATTGTTTCCCTTGCAGCAGGAAGCTCATGCGCTCGCCACCTGGCCAGCCAGCATCCGGGTGACGCCGACGAACTCCTCGAGCTTGGCCAGCGCCGCGCCGGACACGATGACTTCACGCGCGCGCACCAGGCCGCGATCGATCGACTCGACCACGCCCGCCGCATACAACGCCGCGCCGGCATTCAGGATCACGATGTCGCGTGGCACCCCGGGCGTGTTGTCGAGCGCCGCCAGCAGCATCGCCTTGGATTCGATCGCATCGTTGACGCGCAGGTTGCGGCTCGCGGCCATGGCGATGCCGTAATCCTCGGGATGGATTTCGTACTCACGCACGACCCCGTCGCGCAACTCGCCGACCAGCGTTGCCGCGCCGAGCGAAATCTCGTCCATGCCATCGCGCCCCCACACCACCAGCGCACGCTTGGCGCCGAGCTCCTGCAGCACGCGCACCTGGATGCCGACCAGGTCCGGATGGAACACGCCCATCAGGATGTTCGGCGCATTGGCCGGATTGGTCAGCGGGCCGAGGATGTTGAACAGCGTGCGCACGCCCATCTCCCGGCGCACCGGCGCGACCACCTTCATCGCCGGATGGTGCAGGGGCGCGAACATGAAGCCGATGCCGGTTTCGGCGATGCATTGAGAAACCTGCTCCGGCGACAACTCGATCGCCGCGCCCAGTGCCTCCAGCACGTCCGCGCTGCCGGACTTGGACGACACGCTGCGGTTGCCGTGCTTGGCCACCTTCGCGCCGGCGGCGGCGACCACGAACATCGACGCAGTCGAGATGTTGAAGGTATTGGCGCCGTCGCCACCGGTGCCGACGATGTCAACCAGGTGGGCGCGATCTGCGACCTCGACCGGCAGCGCGAATTCACGCAGCACGCTCGCCGCGCCGGCGATCTCGCCGACGGTTTCCTTCTTGACCCGCAGGCCGGTGAGGATCGCCGCAGTCATCATCGGCGACACCTCGCCGCGCATGATCATGCGCATCAGTTCGACCATTTCGTCGAAGAAGATCTCGCGGTGCTCGATGGCACGCTGCAGGGCTTGTTGCGGGGTGAAGGGCATGGGCGCTCGCCATTCCGGCGAAGGCCGGAACCAGATTCTTGACTCGTTCGCACTGAGCGTAGTGGGCGCAGGCCGCAGAGTCGAAGGATCCTTCGACTTCGGCGCTGCGCGCCTACGCGCCTACGCGCAGTAAGAACGCACGTTAGGGATTCATCGTTCGAGGAAATTCTTCAGCAACGCATGTCCATGCTCGGTCAGGATCGACTCCGGATGGAACTGCACGCCCTCGACTGGATGCTCGCGGTGGCGCAGCCCCATGATTTCATCGATCGAACCATCCGAGTTTTCGGTCCACGCGGTCATTTCCAGGCAATCGGGCAACGTCTCCTGAGATACCACCAGCGAGTGGTAGCGCGTGGCTTCGTAGCCATCCGGCAATCCGGCAAAGACCCCCTTGCCGGCATGGCGGATATGCGAGGTCTTGCCATGCATGATGGTCTTGGCACGCACCACGTCGCCGCCATAGGCCTGGCCAAGGCTCTGGTGGCCGAGGCAGACGCCAAGGATCGGCACATGGGCACCGAGCTTTCGGATCACGTCGACCGACACTCCTGCTTCGTTCGGCGTGCAGGGTCCCGGTGAGATCACGATGCGCTCGGGCGCGAGCGTCTGAATCTGCGCGACCGACAGTTCATCGTTGCGCACCACCTTGACCTCGGCGCCCAGCGTCTGCAGGTACTGCACGAGGTTCCAGGTGAAGCTGTCGTAGTTATCGATCATCAGCAACATGCTGGATGTCACATCCTGTTGGGTAAGGAAT